>JACPPN010000166.1 GCA_016190995.1 Acidobacteriota bacterium
GCGCCCGCGGGAACTACGCCGAGGCCGTGCCTCTACAGGGCAAGACTCCGGCCCCAGCTCCAAATCGCGCAGCGTCACGGCATCCACCAGAATCCACACGACTTCAGTTCGCGTGACGCGCGTCCCGGCCGCGAGCCGCCGCGAGATCGGCTAGTATTTGTCGCTCCCAGTGAACGCGCTCGGAGGCCTTCGCGGTTTTGAGCGGGTTTTGGCCGGCTATTCGTGTGACTATGGTTGACGGTTCCCCGCCCTATGCGGCAACAGGCACGTCGGCGTCCGGGCTGCAGGTGACAGCCTCAATCGAGGCTGCGCCCGCGCCACCGTTCGCTCGAGCCCCCCAGGCCGAGACGGTAACGGGCGTTTCCCTGCGGCTTCGCTGGCCGGTCGGCCTCACCTTTCTTTCCGCGCTGGCGCTTCTGGTGCTTGGATTTGCGGCGCTGGAGATGGCCGCCCGGTTCGGACGAGCCGCCAGCCTGCTGCCGCCTCCCAGCCGCGGCACGCACATGCCGCACTTCGAGACGCGCATCGAACGACTCGAGGCGCTCGCCGCCGCCACGGGTCGCATCGACTGCATCGCCATCGGGAACTCCGCCATCGACCGCGCTCTGGATCCGGAGGTAATTGCGGCAACCTATCGCGAGGCCTTCGGCCGCGACTTGAACTGCTTCAACTTCGGCATCTTCCGCGCAACCGATTCCGCGACAGCGCTTCTCGCGCGCGCCTTCATCCGCCGCTACCACCCCCGGCTGCTCGTGGTCGGCATCGTGCTTCCCCTGTACATGCAGAGGAACTTCGTGGGCGTGCCGGTCGTTCTGCACAACCCGTGGCTCCGGTGGCAAGACGGCGAATTTACCCCCTGGGGATGGGCGATCGATCGATCCGCGGCGGTTCGGCGAATCCTCGGGCTCCGGAGTTGGACGAGCGGCGGCTTCCGTCATGTCTGGAACGGTCTCGACGCGAAGATGAGTCCCTACGGCTATACGGGCGAGGACCTGGAGCCTCCGCCTCCGCTGGAGGTGGTCGCGGCCGAGCAGGCAAGACGGTTCGGTAGCTCTGTCGGGACGCGCCGCCTCGTCGACTCACAGACCCGCGCGTTTCGCGAGATTCTGGCCGTCAGAGGCGACACGCAGCTTGCCGTCTTTGAAATGCCGGTCCGCGAAGCGTTCGTGTCGATGTTCCCGCAGGGTCGGAGCGACTACGAGTGGATAGCGGAGACGGTAGGAACCGAAGCGCGCAATGCCGGAGTGCCATTCTGGCGGGCGCCGCGTTTCAAGGAGCTCTCCGGCGACGCCTGGCGCGATCATCTCCATCTCACCAAGGCGGGGGCAAGAGTCTTCAGCCGATGGCTCGGAACCGCGCTCGTCGATGCGGTCCACCGGGGCAGGCTCTCCGATCCCACGGCATCCAACGGGGGCTGAGCATCAGCCGTGCGTTTCGTCTCCTTCGAGTTTGCCGCGTTCGTGCTCCTGCTCCTGGCGTTGTATTACATCCTGCCGCGCCGGGCACAGAATCCGCTCCTGCTGGCAGCGTCGTACGGCTTTTATGCGACGTGGTCCTGGCGCACGCTGCCCCTCCTCATCGGGCTGACGGGTATCACGTACTTTGCCGGAAGACGCCTCCCGGGATCCAACCGTCCGCGAGTGCTGCTGCTCGCCGGGATTGGTTTGAACCTGACCGCAATTGCCGCGTTGAAGTACGCCGAGATCGTCGTTCCCGGCGATCCGCTCCTTGTCCAGCCCGAGATGCCGCCCCGGTTCGACGTCACGCAAGCGCTCATCCCGATTGGCGTGTCGTTCTACGCGCTGGGCGCCATCTCGTATCTCATCGACGTGTACCGGCGCCAGATGGCGCCCGCGCGCGCGCTCGTCGATTTCGCGCTTTACATGGCGTACTTCCCAAAGCTTCTGGCGGGACCGATCGAACGGGCCCGTGTGTTCCTGCCGCAGCTTCGACGGTCGCGCGTGGTGGACAACGCCGTTGTCGCGCGGAGCGGCATGCTAATTACGCTGGGCGTCATTCGCAAAGTGCTCTTGGGCGATCAGATTCAGACCCTGATCCCCGTCGCGGCCTTCAGCGATCCGTCCCGGTTTTCAGCGCCCGAGCTCGCGGTCTTCGCGGCGGCGTTCCTCTTCGCCGTCTACAACGATTTTGCCGGATACACCGACATCGTGCGGGGCGTGAGCGCGCTTTTCGGCATCGAGCTGTCGCGCAACTTCAACGCTCCGTTTTTCGCGCGGAACGTGTTCGACCTCTGGCTCCGCTGGCACGTCACCCTGTCACTGTGGCTCCGCGACTACATATACATGCCGCTCAGCCGCGCCATGCTCAGGCGCGATTCGAGCCAGCGCAACCTCGCGACCCTGGCCGTCCCCGCGGTCGTGACTATGGTCGCCAGTGGCCTGTGGCACCAGGCGTCGCCGCACATGGTGGCCTGGGGTCTGCTGATGGGGGTCTGTCTCTTCGCGATGCGAGTCTATGCGGTGAGGCGGCCTTCGGGCGCGCAGCACCTGCCAGGCGTCTTGAGGGTCCTCCTCCCCATCGCGGTCGTCTTCGTCATCGTCCCTTTCCGCACCGATCTGCATGCCACGTGGGAGTACTGGACAGGTCTCGTGCGATGGACCAATCTCCGGCTGCCGGACGCCACGCTGGTGATCCTGATGGTCTTCTCGCTGGCGGTCGACTGGGCCCAGACGCGTGCGGAGGATGAATACGTGTTTCTCCGGTGGCCCAGACTCGTACAATCGGCGGTGCTTGCCGCGGCTGTCCTGGCGGTTTTTCTGGCAAACGGCGACAGATCGGGATTGTTCATCTACCAGGGCTTCTGAGTCGAGGTTCTATGGACCATCGCGACGTGCGATCACGCTTGAAGAGTTTCATCTGCGCCGACCTGCTGCGCAATCCCGACTATCAGCTCGGTGACACCGAGCCGCTCATGACGGGCGGTCTGATGGATTCATTTGCCCTTGCGCAAGTAGGGGTCTTCGTCGAATCGGCGTTCAACGTGTACATTCCGGACATCGAGCTGACGGTCGACAACATGAACACGGTTGACGCGATGGTGCGCTGCATCATGCAGCACTCGGCTGGTGATGCATCCCATGTATAAGACACTGCCGGACATGATCGTGAAACAGGCGGAGCGTGATCCGCGGAGGATCGTGCTCGTGTTCATCGATGAAACCGGCACAGAGATGCCGGTGTCAGCCGCGGAGCTGACCTCACATGCCGCGCGCTACGCCCGCGCGTTCGCAGCCCGGGGCATCACTCGCGGCGACTTGATCATCATCGTTCTTCAGCACTCCATTGACGTCCTCTACGCCTTCTGGGGCGCCATGGCCGTTGGCGCGGTGCCCGCCATCTTTCCGTACCTGACCGAGAAGCTGGATCCGTCGATCTACTTTTCGCAGGTGCGCGCCCTGGCCGATAACGCAGCCGCACGTCTGGTGCTCACGTTCCCCGAGTTCCGTTCCCAAGCGCACTCGCTGCTCGGGACCGGCGGGTGCGAGGTGGCCGATCCGGGCGACCTGCTCGGCGGCATTCCGGAGGAGCATGCCCCTCTTCCGATCGAGTGCGGCCCGGACGATGTTGCCATGCTGCTCTACAGCAGCGGGACGACGGGCCTGCAGAAGGGCATCCCGCACAGCCATCGTGCCGTGTTGACGCAGATCGAGCGCCTGAACCAACACTTCGGCGTCGAGCCCGACGACGTACGTGTGTCGTGGCTGCCGTTCTTCCACGACATGGGCCTCATCACCAGCGCCCTCCTCCCGCCGTACTCGGGGACGCGCGCCGTGGTGATGTCCCCCTTCACGTGGGTACGCAGCCCGAAGACCTTTCTTTGGGCCATTCATCGGTTCCGTGGCACTCTGACGGCCGTGCCAAACTTCGCGCTCAACCACATGGTGCGCGGCATCCGCGAACGGGATCTGCAAGGGCTGGACCTCAGCTCCATTCGCATCTTGCTGAACGCGTCCGAGCCGGTCCGGCTCGACAGCCACGAGCGGTTTGTGGCGCGGTTCAAACCCTACGGCTTCAGCGAACGGGCCCTGATGACGGGCTACGGAATGACAGAAATCACCGGCGCCGCCAGCTTGACGCCTGACGGTGGTCCCGTCCGGGTTGATTGGATCAGGATCGCCGAGCTGCAGTCGGAGCGGTTCGCCCGACCGGTCGAGCCGCACGCGCCCGGCGCAATGCCGATCGTCAGTTGCGGCACTCCGCTCGACACGCTCAGGGTCGCGATCGCCGACGACGATGGAACGCGCCTGATTGACCGACACGTCGGCGAGATCGTGATCCAGGACGAGTCCATGTTTCACGGCTATCATCGGCGCCCGGATCTCACGGCCGAGGCGCTTCGCGACGGCTGGTTCTACTCGGGCGACATCGGGTACCTGGCTGACGGGCAGCTGTACGTCTGTGGCCGCAAGAAGGACGTGATCATCCAGGGAGGCCGCAACATTCATCCCGAGGCGCTCGAGGCGGTCGCCAATACCGTGGCGGGCATCTACCCGGGGCGCGCGGTGGCCTTCGGGATTGCGGACGAGGGCTTGGGCTCGGAACGCATCGTGATGGTGTGCGAGCTGAGAGGCAAGCCCGACGACCCGCCGCCCGCGGAAATCGAGCGGACGCTCCGGCGCCGGACGCTGCAGGAATTCGAGATTGCGCTGGCCGATCTGTGCCTGACCGATCAGCGCGGCTGGGTGATCAAGACGTCGAATGGCAAGATCGCCCGATCGGCCAATCGCGACAAATACCTCGAGATGAAATCGGCCAGCAAGCCCGCGCTCCCACCGGCGGCCATTCCACCCGAAGCCGCAGGAACAGCGTAGCCATATGTCAGCGACGAACCTGTCGAGCTCGCTCGAGAATGTTGCCCGGACAACCCCGGATCGCACTTTCCTGTACTCGGGTCACCGCGTCTTGACCTACGCCGAAGTCCAGAGCCAGGCGCGGAGATTTGCGGCCCTGCTCGCGCGCCTCGGCGTCGGAGAAGGAGACAAGGTCGCCCTGCTGCTCCCGAACGTGCCGGAGTACTTCGTCTGCTACTTCGGCGCGTTGAGACGCGGCGCGATTCCGGTAACGCCCAGCATTTCATCCCCTGCAGCCGAAATCGCGTACTTCCTGCAGGACTCTGAAGCCTCCCTTCTCGTTTTCTACGAGCCGCGAGCCGCAGCCGCGCTTGAAGGCGCCGCGAGTGCGCCGACGTGCCCGCATCTGGTCGCCGTACCCGTGGGTGGAAATCGGACCCCTCCCGCCGCACCGTCGCTTCTCGATCTGCTCGACGGGTGTCCCGAAAGCGATGAGTTGTGTGACGTCGGATCTGCGGATCCCGCGATCATCCTGTACACGTCGGGAACCACGGGCCGCCCCAAGGGCGCGGTGCTCTCGCATGGGAACCTCGACTTCACCCGGCGGTTCCTCGCCAGCACGTTCTGGCGCGTTGGTGCCAACGACGTGGTCGTCGCCATCGCGCCTCCGTCGCACATTTTCGGACAGGCAGTCATTCTGACCGCCTGTCACGCGGGCGCAAGCCTGACGCTGCTGGAACGCTTCGATCCCCAGCAGTTGCTCGCCGCGATTGAGCGCGACCGCGGGACGATCATCAGCGGCGTTCCGGCGCTCGCGCTCTTCCTCATGCACTCGCCGCTCGTCGCCCGCTTCGATCTTTCGTCGTTGCGACGCGCGATGATCGGTGGGTCTCCCATCCCGCATGAGGTGCTGGCGAATCTCGGGAAACGTTTCAACATCGAGATTGTGACCGGGTACGGCATGACCGAAGCGGTTCCCGTGACCTTTACCGCGAACGTGCTCGAATCGGCCCCGAATTCCGTCGGCAGCGTGGTGCCAGGCACCGAGGTCCGGATTGTCGATGCCGACGACCGGGACGTACCGGCCGGCACGCCTGGAGAAATCGTCGTTCGGGGTCCGCAGGTGTTTCTCGGCTACTACAACCGTCCCGATGCGACTGCCGTGGCGATGCGCAACGGGTGGTTCCATACCGGCGACGTCGCCCACCGCGACGAAAACGGGTTCGTCTTCCTGGTCGATCGCCTGGCCGACATCATCAAGCGAAGCGGTTACACGGTGTATCCGGCGGAAGCCGAGCGAGTGCTGTACACGCATCCGGCGGTGGCTGATGTGGCGGTCATCGGCGTGCCCGATTCGATGCTCGGCGAGGAAATCAAGGCATTCGTGAAACTGAAGTCCGGTGTGACGGTATCCGCGGACGAGCTCATCGCGTACTGCAAGGGACAGCTCGCGGCATACAAGTACCCGCGCCTGATTGAGTTTCGAGACAGTCTGCCGTTGGGATCGTCTGGAAAGGTGGTGAGGCGCGCGCTGCGTGCCGAGGGTGCTGCAGCTCCCGTGGAGCCAGAGTCGTCGTAGTGAAGCAAGTTTTCGTCGGTGCGGCTCTAGTCACGAAGCTTCGTCGCTCCCCCCCGGGGGCCCTTCACTCGGCGGCTTGAGGCGAAGCTTTTCGTTACCTGACCGCCTGGCCTGATCGTTCCAATCGAAACCAGTCCACCGTTCGCCGAAGCCCTTCCTCGAAAGTGACGCGAGGCTCGTAGCCGAGCAGCTGGCGCGCTCTGGAAATATCCGCCTGCGAGTGGCGGATGTCGCCCGGCCGCGGCGCTGCGTACGTCGGTTCTGCAGACGCGCCCGTCAGGCGCCGTACCGACTTGTAGAGCTCGTTGATCGAGATTCGCCGGCCGGTCGCGCAATTCATGACGAGGCCGCTCACATCCGGTGCCCGACACGCCTCGAGAACGCCATCCACGACGTTCGTGACGTACGTGAAGTCGCGAGTCTGCTCCCCGTCGCCGTAGATGACCGGCGAACGGTCCTCGAGGAGCGAGGTGACGAACAGCGAGATGACGCCGGAGTAGGTCGACGATGGATCCTGGCGGGGGCCGAAGACATTGAAGTACCGCAGCGTCACGGTTTCGAGCCCGTACAGGTGTGTGAACAGTTGGGCATACTGCTCGCCCACCAGCTTCTGGAGCGCGTAGGGCGATAGGGGACGCGGTGGCATCTCCTCCCGCTTCGGGAGCACCGGCGTGTCCCCGTACGCGGATGAAGAGCCCGCATACACGACGCGCTTCACGCCGGCGTCACGCGCCGCCACCAGGATCTCGAGGGTCGCGTCGATGTTCGCGCGGTTCGATGTGACGGGATCCTCCACGGAGCGCGGAACGGAGGGCAGGGCCGCCTGATGGAGCACGACGTCGGCGCCGGACACAGCCGCGCGCGCCACGTCGCTTCTTGCCAGGTCGCCTTCGAGGATCTCGGCGCCGCGAGCGCCGGCCAGATTCTCCCGCTTGCCGGTGCTGAAGTTGTCCACGACGCGCACGCGCTCGCCGCGGTGGACCAAGGCGTCGACCAGATGCGATCCGATGAAGCCCGCGCCGCCGGTGACGAGGTACGTGGCCATGACCGACCGCTATTCGGGAAAAGCCGACGCGGAAAGCCCGGCCACCAGGCGAAGCGCGTTCTTGTAGTAGAGCTTCTTCAGCACCAGGACGGGCAGATTCATGCCGTACAGCTTCCAGAACGCGTGGTAGTGGCGATAGTAATCGAAGTACTCGTCGCGCGTCTCGAACGTGCGCCAGTAGTACGGGTATTCGCTCGGGGCGTAGGTGTCCTTGCCGAACAGAATACGATCCTGGTACTTCTCGAAGAAGGCGCGTGCCGCCAGCGGCTGTCGCCCGAGCTCCGCCAGAACGGCGCCGGTCTCGACGAAGACATTGGGAAGGCGATCGAGCAGGCCACCGAGGCGTCCGAGATCGTTGGCCGACCAGGCCATGTGCGCCGCAACGAATCTCGTCCGCTGATGCCGCGCGAAGAGGCGGTCGCGCTCGGCCATGAGCGCGTTGAACGTCGGGTACTCACCTGCCGCGACACGCCGCTCCGGATGAATCGTCAGCTCCAGAAAGCGCTCGTTGAACTTGTCGACCGGTTCGAAAAACGGCGCCGGCTCGCCCGTGTGGATGAGGACCGGCACGTTCAGGCGCGCGCACGTGTCCCACACCGCATCGAGCTCCGGATCGTCGACGGCCAGGCGGTGGCCGTCCGTCGACCTCACGCGCAGGCCGAAGTTCTTGAACACCTTCAGGCCCTTCGCGCCCGCCTTGATATCTTCCTCGAGCGCCGCGGCGGCGCGCCTGCCGAATCCCGGTCCGACACCGCCGCTGAAATCGAGGTTCGCAAAGAGCACCATGCGGTCCGCATGACCACTGCGCGCGATAGCGGCCAGCCCGCGCTTCAGCGTCTCTCCGGACCCCCCGCTCAGGTTCACCAGGACGCGCAGATTCAACGCGTCCATCTCACGCGCTATTCGATCCAGACCCGCCGGATCGATCGGCGTCCGGTGGTGGCTGTGCACGTCGATCACCGGATACTTCGCGCGCGGAACGGCATGTTCAGCGACGACGAGTGTCGAGCGCGGCGTGTACTCGTCGATTGTGAGATGTGCCGCGTCGGGAACGGGGCGCGCCTGACCAGCGACCCATGTGCGCGCGACGACACCCGTAAGGATCAGGAGCGCGATCAAGCGAAGCCAGGCACGCAAACACAACCTCCCGCCAGTTGACCGTTCACAGTCGACAGACCGGCTGGCCAGCCACACGGGTGGACCAACGATCCGGGTGCCCTGTTGACTGTCGACTGTGAACCGTCAACTTGTGTTGAGAAAGGTGCCGCCGCAGCCGGCCGTAAGCCGAATTCTGTTCCCGTCCGCGATCCAGGTGGACGCGTGCGGGTGACGACCATTCCTCTGGCTCCGCCATTGCTGGCGGAGTCAAGCGACCTACCCGGAGGCTTCAGGACGGGCCATCCCTCTGGCGGGTCCCCGCGCGACGGCCACGCCGGGATGCCAACGCCTCCCTATTTGGTCTTGCTCCGTGCGGGGTTTGGCCTGCCATCCGCCTTACGGCGGACGCGGTGCGCTCTTACCGCACCTTTTCACCCTTACCTCGCCGGGACAACTCGTCGCACAGGAAAGGAGTAGTGGCTTGCCCTGTCGATGGGCGCCACTCCTCCGCGGCTGTGCGCCGCGTTGCCCCGGCGAGGCGGTATGTTTTCTGTGCCACTTTCCTTCAGGTTGCCCTGACCGGGCATTACCCGGCGCACTGCCCTGCGGAGTTCGGACTTTCCTCTCCGACACGCGAATGTGAGATCCGCGATCGAAGCGGTCGTCTGGCCGACTGCGGCGGCGTACCGAGAACTTCGAGGCTGCGGCACAACACCGGCCGTTCCCCACCCGACGGCTCAACTGTCCGTTTCCTGCCGGATGTTGTACTGGTCGAGCTTTTTGTAAAGATTGCTGCGCGGCGTGCCGATGGCTTCGGCCGTTTTCGAGATATTCCAGCCGTTCTCGCGCAGCTTCTCGACCAGGAAGACCCGCTCCGAGAGTTCCTTGAACTGACGAAGCGTGCTCGGACGCTCAACCGTACTATTATCGGGCACCGCGCTCCGAGCGTCAATCCGGACGGTCTCGCGCACGTCCCGCTCGTCGATGAGATCCCCCGGCGTCATGATGATGAGCCGCTCGATCGTATTGCGCAGCTCGCGGACGTTGCCCTTCCATCGGTTGCGCACCAGCGCATCCGTTGCCGCCGGCGTGAACCGCTTCGGTTTGAAGTTGTTCTCCCGGCTGAACAGGTCCACGAAGTGGCGCACGAGCAGCGGAATATCCTCGGCGCGCTCGCGCAGCGGCGCAACGTAAATCGGGATGACGCTCAGCCGAAAGTAGAGATCTTCGCGGAACGTTCCCTTCTCGATTTCTTCTTCCAGATTCTTGTTCGTCGCGGCGATCACCCTGACGTCGACCTTCATCGTCCGGGCCGACCCGAGGCGCTCGACCTCGCCTTCCTGCAGGACGCGCAGGACCTTGGCCTGCGTCCGCAGGCTCATGTCGCCGACCTCGTCCAGGAAGATCGTCCCGCGATCGGCCTGCTCGAACTTGCCAATCTGCTTCTCCGTTGCGCCGGTGAACGATCCTTTCTCGTGGCCGAAGAGCTCCGACTCGATGAGGTCTTCGGGAATCGCGGCGCAGTTCACCTGCACGAACCGCTCCTTCGCGCGCAGGCTGTTCCGGTGGATGGCGCGCGCGACCAGCTCCTTGCCCACCCCGCTCTCGCCGCGAATGAGCACGGTGGCGTTGGTGGGCGCGGCGCGCCCGATGGCGTCCATGACCTGACCGAGCGCCGCGGTGCTGCCGATCAGCTCATGACGAATCTCGATGGCCCTCCGCAGCGAGCGGTTCTCGTCGCGCAGCTTGTGTTGATCGAGCGCGTTCCGGATCGTGACGAGCACGCGCTCGCTGGCGAGCGGCTTCTCGATGAAGTCGAACGCGCCGAGCTTCGTCGCTTCCACGGCCGTGCTCACCGTGCCATGGCCGGAGATGATGACCACCGGCACCCTCTCATTGAGCTCTTTCAGGCGGCCCAGGGCCTCCAGGCCATCCATGCCGGGCATCTTGATGTCGAGGAACACCAGATCCGGCGGATCTTTCTCGACGATCGCAATGCCCTCCTGGCCGCCCGGCGCCAGCTGACATTCATACCCTTCGTATTCAAGGATCATCCGCACCGAATCGCGGATGGCGGCCTCGTCATCGATCACCAGGATTCGAGGTTTCAAGGGGCAGCTCAGGGCGTATCGAGGTGGACCGTCCGGAGGCTGCGGCGTCCCGCCCGGGGCTCGTATACATACAGGGCGAGCACGTCGCCGGGGTGCATGCCGCTCACGATGCGCCGGTAGTCGCCGACCGAGGACACGGGCTGGCGGTTAATCTCCAGAATAACAAACCCTCGTTCGATGGACGCGTCGTAGGCGCTCGTCATCGGTTCCACCCGGGAGACGACGACGCCGTCGAGACCCCGTGGAAGGCCGAACCGTCGCGACGCATCGCTCGTCAGCTCCGTCACGGTTAGGCCGAGCGAGGGTCCGGCCTGGCCCTGTTTCGAAGGCGATGGGCGATCGCTCGCCGGAGCCGGTCGGACCTCCTCCCTCGGTTTCGGCCGCTCGGCCAGCTTCACGAGAATCGTTTGCTCCCGGCCGTCGCGCAGCAGCCGTAACCGCGCGGTGGACCCCGGTGGCCGCGCGGAGATTTCCCGGATCAGCCGATCGTTCGTGTCGACCTCGAGACCGTCGACCGCCACGATCAGGTCGTACGGCTTGAGGCCCGCCCGTTCCCCCGGCGACGCAGGGGTCACCTCCAGCACGAGCGCGCCATGGGTGCTGCGAATCTTCAGCGACTGTCGCAGATCGGGGTCGAGGTCCGTCAGCGTCACCCCGATGTAGCCCCGCGAGACGCGGCCCCGGGTGGTCAGCTGCGGAAGAATGATGGTGGCCTGGTTGATCGGCACCGCGAACCCGATGTTGCTCGCGCGCCAGCTGATCGCCGACGCAATCCCGATGACCTCGCCGCGAGCGTTGATGAGAGGCCCGCCGCTGTTACCGAAATTGATCGCCGCGTCGGTCTGGATGTAGTTGTCCAGGCTCTGATCGAACAGCTTGCGGCCAATGTAGCTCACCACGCCAACCGTCACGGTGTGCTCGTAGGCCAGCGGATTGCCGATGGCGCACACCCACTCGCCAACCCGCAGCCGATCAGAATTCCCGAGCGGGGCGACCGGCAACGGCGATCCGGCCTCGATCTTCAAGACGGCAATATCGGTCGGCGCATCCGCGCCGACGACGTCGGCCCGGATGCTGCGGCCGTCGGACAACTTGACGGTGATCCGTTCTGCGTCCTCGATGACATGATTGTTCGTCAGGATCAAGCCGCTCGGGTCGATGAGGAACCCGCTGCCGGCGCCTCGTTTCGGCCGGTCGGACGGATCCAACGGGCCCTCGAACGGGTCGATGCCCGGCATGCGGTGTCGATAGCTCGGGCGCCGGCGCTCGCCGGCATCCCCCTCACGCGACGCCGAATCGATGTTGACGACGGCCGGGTTCAGGCGCGCCGCGATGTCTGCGAACGTGGCGGGGGTCGCCTCGTCGACACGCGCTATCACCGGTTCGCGCCGGGCGCGGCTGGCGGAGGTCACCGAGCTTGACTGCGCCTGGGACGGCGTCATCGAACCGGCGACAATGAGACCAATCAGAAATGCGATGGTTGAAGCGAGGCAGAGCGTGACGAGCGTGAAGCGACGCGTCATAAGCACCGGAGCATGCGAAGCAAACGGCGAGCCAGCCCTGCCGCCTGCCATGCCGAGGTTTCCGACCGGGGCCAACTGAAGCCTATTGTCCGATTATAATCTGGAGAAACGCCGCTTCGTCCAGTGTCTGCACGCCAAGTTCCGCCGCTTTCTCTCGCTTGCTTCCGGGCTCGGTCCCGACGACCACGTATGTCGTCTTACGGCTGACGGAAGATGATACGCGGCCGCCCTTCTCCTCGATCGCCCCGGCCGCAGCCTCCCGTGACATGGAGGCGAGCGTGCCCGTAATGACGAACGTCATGCCGGCCAGAGGCGGTGAGGCCGTGGTGGCAACCCGCGGGGTGGCCGCCATCCTGACACCCGCAGCGCGCATCCTGTCGATCAGCTGCCGGTTGCGCGGCTCGTCGAAAAAGGCGCGAACGGAACGCGCGACGACCGGTCCGACATCCTGCACCGCCTCGAGGCGCTCGACCGGCGCGTCCATCAAGGCTTCCAGCGATCCCAAGGCGCCCGCCAACGCGTCGGCGCCACGCTCGCCCACATGGCGGATCCCCATTGCATAGATGAGACGCGACAACTCGTTGCTCTTGCTCCGCTCGATCTGCTCGAGCAGGTTCGCGGCCGACTTCTTCCCCATGCGCTCGAGGGCTTCGAGCGTCGGGATGGAGAGGCGGTACAGATCGCTGTAGTCCTTGACGATGCCCGACGACACCAGTTGGTCGGCCAGCGCCTCGCCCAGACCTTCGATATTCATCGCGCGGCGCGATGCGAAGTGCATCAAACCGCGCCGAACCTTCGCCGGACAGGACGTGTTCATGCATCGCCACACCACCTCGCCTTCAGGACGCTGCAGCTCACTGGCGCAAGCGGGACAACGGGTCGGCATTTGGAACGGCCTCGGCTTGGCATCGCCGGAGGGCCGCAGGGTGAGGATCGGCTTGACGATCTTCGGGATGACGTCGCCGCCTTTCTCCACGAGGACGAAGTCGCCGGGCCGAATGTCCTTCCGCGCGATCTCCCCGGCGTTATGCAGCGTGGCGAGCTGAATCGTCGAACCGGAGAGCTGAACGGGATCGAGAACAGCATACGGCGTCACCGCGCCCGTGCGGCCGACGTTGACCTCGATGCTGAGCAGCTTCGTCGTGGCCTGTTCCGCGGGAAACTTAAAGGCGACCGCCCAGCGGGGGAACTTGGCGGTCGAGCCGAGGCGCCGGCGCAGGGCGAGGTCATCGACCTTGACCACTACGCCGTCGGCATCGAATTCGAGCGAACGGCGGCGCGAGTCCCACGCGCGGCAGAACTCCAGCAGCGGGTCGAGTCCCTCGCACGTCCGCCAGTTCGGCTCGACGGGCAAGCCCCAGGCGGCCAGACGCTCGAGCGTCGCGCTGTGCGAGGCACCGATCGGCTCGTCGACCGGCGATCCGGCCGCGGCATCCCCGAGCAGCTGATAGACATAGGCGCTCAATCCTCGCCTGGCGACCTGCCGGGGATCCAGATTCCGCATCGTTCCGGCCGCGGCGTTTCGAGGGTTCGCGAACACCGGCTCGCCCGTCTTCTCGCGCTCCCGGTTGATCCGCTCGAAGACGGACCGGGGCAGAAAGATCTCTCCGCGGACCTCGTAGCGGCCCGCTGGGGCGTTCTTGAGCGTGAGCGGAATCGCCTTGATGGTCCTGACATTCGACGTCACATCCTCGCCGCGATAGCCGTCGCCCCGCGTGACGCCGCGCCGGAGCTGCCCGTCTTCGTAGGTCAGCGCAATGCTGAGACCGTCGATCTTAAGTTCGGCAACGTATGTGACTTTTGCACCGGCCTGCAGGCCGGTGCCCCTGCGCACGCGCTCATCGAAGGCCTGCAGCTCCTCTTCAGTGTACGCGTTATCCAGGCTCAACATCGGGGCCTGGTGTTCCGCGGTTGCGAAACCCTCGACGGCACGGCCACCCACGCGCTGGGTCGGCGAGTCCGCGGTGACGAGATCGGGATTCTCGCGCTCGATGCCTTCGAGCTGCGCCATCAGGGTGTCGAACTCAGCGTCGGAGATCTCCGGGTCCGCAAGCGCGTAGTAGCGCTCTTCGTGATGGCGGATTTGCGCCCGAAGCTCGGCGATCCGTTCTGCAGGGGTCATCTGACTACTCGAGACCGCGTCCGAACTTCGCCCGCGCCTCCTTCATGAAGACCGCGAGCGCGTCGCGGCCGTAGAGCGCGAACACGATTCGGCGCAGCGAGCCTGGCGCCGCAGCCAGGGCCTCGACGACCGCGAGCATGATCGCCGCCGATCGCGCCAGCGGAAAGCCGCCCACCCCGGTACCGAAGGCGGGTAGCGCGATCGACGTCAGGCCATGCGTCTTTGCCAGATCGAGCGCGCTTCGCGTGGCTCGATCGATGAGCCGCTCGTCGGTGCGCAAGTCCTGACCCATCACCGCCGCATGAATCACGTGGCGCGCCTGGAGACGGCCGCCGCCGGTCATGACCGCATCGCCCGGCACGATGGGCCCGAGCGCCATCGCCTCGCGCTCGATGTCCACACCGCCGCGCCGCTTGATGGCGCCCGCCACGCCACTGCCCATCCACAGGGCGCTGTTCGCGGCGTTGACGATGGCGTCGGCCCGGATCGCGGAGATGTCGCCGTCGAGGATCTCGAGCGTGACATCGCCAACCTGAAAGGATGCGGAGCCGGGAGCGGGTTCGGAACGCGTCATCGATGTCGCGCGCAGCCGGCGCGGAGACGCCGCGCTATCGCTCGCGGGCGAGGACGTAATCGGGCAGCGCCATGAGCGCGTCGCGCTCGCGCGTCGGCGGAAAGGCCTGCAGGCAGGTTTTCGCGAGGCCCGCGTATTCCGCCGCTTTCGTGTAGGCCGAATCGAGGACGTCGTACTCGGCGAGCAGGCCGGCGATCTCGCGCCAGGTGTCCGGCGTCACCAATCGTTCACGAACAACCTGGCGAACGAGATCGCTCGCCCGGCCGTCGGAACGCTGCAGCAGATAGATGATCGGGAGCGTCAGCTTGCCCTCGCGCAGGTCGCCGCCCACCGGCTTCCCGAGCACGGTCTCGTCTGCGGTGTAGTCCAGGAGATCGTCGGTCAGCTGGAACGCAATCCCGAGGTTGAAGCCGTATTCCCGCAAGGCCTGCTCCTGCTCGCGCGTCACGCCACCCAGGAGGGCGCCGATCTGGGCGCAGCCGCCGAAGAGGTAGGCGGTCTTGCGGCGGATGATCTCGAAATGCTCCTCTTCCCGGATGTTGACGTCACCGGTCTTCGTCAACTGATACAGCTCTCCTTCGATCATCCGCACGGTGACGTCACACAGCAGGCGAAGGATGTCGAGCGAGTCCTCGGTGAGGGCCAGCGCCATCGACGTGATGTAGAGGTAGTCGCCGAGGAGCACCGAGACGTCGTTGCCCCAGCGCGAATGCACGGTGAGGCGCCCGCGGCGCAGGTCCGCATCGTCGATGATGTCGTCGTGAAGGAGCGTGGCGGTGTGAATGAACTCGACGACGGACGCATACAGCACCGCGCGATTGCCGCGATAGCCGCTCAGGCGCGACGCCATCAGCAGCAACGCCGGCCGTACGCGTTTGCCGCCACTGCGGAGGATGTACCGGCCGATTTCCGGAATGAGCTCGATCCGCGATTCAATGTGCCGCGCGAATTCACGTTCGACCGTCTCGAGATCTTCGCGGATCGGCTCGAAGATCTGCATCAGATCGGCCGGAGGACTCGATTCTTGTAGGGCTTCGCTCACGCGCGAACAATCACACCATACTTGCGCGCGGAGTGTCAACGCGCGAGCCGTGCGAGCACGGCTCGAATGTGTACGCATGGGCAACGTCGCCGCGGCCCTCGACCCATTCGGCGGGTTCAGGGCCCTGAGCTCCGTCGAAGGGTCCATGGGCTCAACCCGCCCCGAGCTCACCGAAGGGCGCAAGCTCACCTGCACGTTCAGCTCGCTCGTGCCGGACGCGCATCCGTCAGCGCCGCGAACGCCTCGGTGGTGCGCGCCTCGAGGAGATCTCTCGACTCGCCACGGACCTCGGCGAGAGCTTCGAGCACGCGCGCGACCAGGGCCGGCTCGTTCCGCCGGCCACGGTGCGGAACGGGCGCGAGAAACGGGCTGTCGGTCTCGATGAGGAGCCGATCCGCGGGCACGCGTCGGGCCGCGTCACGGATCGCCCCGGCCGTGGGAAACGTGATGATGCCCGCAAACGAGACGTGGAAGCCGAGCGCGAGCGCGCGTTCGGCCGTTGCCCGACGACCGGTGAAGCAGTGGAAGACGCCTCGCACGCGGCCACGGCCTTCTTGCTCGAGAATCGCGAACGTGTCCGCCTCCGCCTCGCGGGTGTGGACGACGATCGGCAGATTCACGTCGCGCGCGAGACCGACCTGCGCGCGAAAGACGTCCCGCTGCACGTCCCGTGGCGAGAAATCGTAGTGATAATCGAGGCCGATCTCTCCAATGGCTCGTATGGCACTGCCGCCCTCGAGAGCCGCACGCACGACGCGCTCGACGGCGGCCGCCTCCGGGAAATCCCGCGCCTGGTGGGGATGAACCCCCACGCTGAAGACGGTCTCGGGCCAGAGCGCGCGAAGGCGCGCGGCCTGCGCAAGCTCCCGGTCGTCGCCGGCCGCAACCACGCAGAGCACGCGCGAGACACCCGCC
>JACPPN010000170.1 GCA_016190995.1 Acidobacteriota bacterium
GATCAGGGGTTTGCGCCCGAGGCACCGGCTCGATGAATTCATAACGTACGCGAACGGCCTGACTGAGGCTCGCGGCGACGTCGGTGAGTGTGCCGGTGCGGTACTCATCCTCCAGCCTCTTGAGGTCTTTGGCCAGCGGATAGTCCCCGAAGACCTCGGCAACCCAGCGCGAGAAGTCACCCCGGCGCAGATGGCCGTCGAGCGCTCGGGCGGGCGTCTGTTCCACCAACGCCACGAGTTCGCGAAGTGTCCGCGCTTGCGGGCCGGCGGGAACGCCGTCGCGCCAGAACACGAACGCGCGTCTATGCGGCACCGGGATGTCAATGTCCTTGGAGAGATGCCGCACGTGAGGCGTGAGACGCGGGGCGAGCCGGATCCGCCGTACCTCACCTTCCGCCTCCTCGGTGACAGGCAGGGCCACAGCCTCGCCGAGGACGAGGCTCCCCAAGAGCCGTTCCCACTCCTCTTCACTCATGCGGCCTTCGCAGGAGCGGCAGAGCGCGAAGAGGGAGCGCACCTCGGTGGGGTCGGACTCGCGTGTCACGAGGATCGCCTGGCTCGCCGCCAAGAGGTCGGGATGCAGCTTCGACGCGCGGTAGGTCACCAGCGTGTATCCATTCAGTTCGAGATCCAGCAGTTTCAGCACATCTGGCTCGTGCAAGAAGTAATGTGCTTCATCGACCACGATCCGGTGCGGCAGCCCCGTGCGCCGTCTGAGCATCGCAAGGCCCGGAAGCACGCTGCGCAGGTAATCGAGCTTTTCTTCGTGGGGCGCGTGCGAGAGATCGACGACGACACTCACGTCCGGGTGGCGCAACGCGCGCAGCAGATCGCGAGGCCTTGGCAACGGATCCGCGCCGCCAAAGACCACGACACCGGGGAGGGCCTCCAGGGAGGTGTAGTCCCCTTCCGGATCGATGATGCAGAGACAGTAGCCGTACAGGATCAGTTGCTCGCAGAGTAGTCCCGTTACCCACGATTTTCCTGACTTCGGATCGCCTGCGACCAACATATCCCGGCCGCGGACCGCGAGCGCGAGGGGCTGTCCCTCGTCGGTGTGACCGAGAAGCAGCCGACGTCGTGTCTTCAGCGGAACGGGGATCCGGCGTCTATTCGCGAGCGCGCGGAGGTATCCCGCCACGGCGGCAGGACCGTCACCGGGCAGCACGTAGTCGGCCGACGCCTTCAGGGCCTCGCTACCCCACTGGACCGCCACTCCGACCTCGGACGCCCGGAGCAGCTCGTGGTCGTTTTCCGCGTCACCGATGGCAACCGCGTTGTGCGGCGACAAGCGCAGAATCGTGAGCGCGTCGTGGAGGCCCGTGGCCTTGCTGACGGCCTGGGGCAACACCATCATGCGGCCCCGGTTGAACACCAGCACGAGCGGCAGCTCGAGTCGTTGAAGGATCGCGAGAATGCGCGACGCGTCGCGCGCGTCGGCCTCGACGATCGACTGGCCGGCTGCGAAGGGAACGCCTTCCCGGCGCAACTCCTCCAACAGATTCAGCGGAGGGGGTTGCCCGATGACCGTCGAGTATCCGGTGTCGGGGAACTCGACGACCGCCCCGTTCTCCGCGACGACTGCGTCGACGAAGTGCAGCTCCCCGGCGACGCGACGCAAGTCCTCGAGAATGCGGCCGGTGACGAGTATGACGACGATACCTTGCGCGCGAAGCTCGGCGATGGCGTCTCGGACGCCGACGTCCAAGATGTCGTCCCGGGCTATCGTGCCGTCAAAGTCGAGGGCGAGGGCTGAGAATTTCACGATGGAGGCACGCCTGCGTTCGGCAATTATCGTTCCGGAGTTGCATACATCACACCACGTCGACGTCTGCCAGTCGGCCGCGCACTGGTCTCACCCCGACTCCGCCTTCGCATGTCACCGCACGCGCGTGACAGCCGTAAGCCGTGACGCGCGCCAGATTGCGTGGCGATCCTCCCGACCGGTCAACGTCGTGCGCGCTGCAGTCTAATCGTCTGCCCGGCGATCGCGGGAAGCGCAGCCAGGCCGAGGACCAGGCTCCACTCTGTGAAATCGAGCCGAACGACGTCCAGGACACGGGCGAGCGAGCCCACGTACATCGCGACGAGCTGGAGCGCAAGCGAGACGGCAACCGCACCGAGCGCGTACCGGTTGGCCGCAGCGCGAGCGGGGTGCAGGACCGGATCCACACTTCGCGCGTTGCCAAGGTGGAAGATCTGTGCCAGGGCCAGCGTCATGAAGCTAACCGAGGTCGCCCGTGCGGGGTCCCGATTGAGGGCCCACAGAAAGCTGGCCGCCGCGGCCGCGGTGATGAGCACGCCATAGAAGAGCACACTTTGAACGAAGCGTCGCGAGAGGATCGCCTCCTGCGGGTTGCGCGGCGGGCGGCTCATCACGTCAGGATCACCGGGTTCCATCGCCAACGCCAGCGCCGGGAACGTGTCAGTCACCATGTTAAGCCAGAGGATCTGCAGCGGCAGGAGCGGGAGTGGCCACCCGGCAAGGCCGGCGACCAGGAGCAGCAGCACCTCGGCGACATTGCAACTGAAAAGATAGAACACGAACTTGCGGATGTTGTCGTAGATGACACACCCTTCCTCGACGGCCGCGGCGATCGTCTCGAACCGATCATCTTGCAGGATGATCGAGGCGGCCTCTTTGGCGACATCGGTGCCGCGGACGCCCATCGCGATCCCCACATCGGCTTTCCTGAGCGCGGCGGCATCATTGACGCCGTCGCCAAGCATGGCCACGATGTCGCCCCGCGCTTGACGGGCTCTCACGATCGTGAGCTTGTGCTCTGGCGTGACACGGCTGAATGCCCCGACATACGCGAGCGCCGCCTTCACTTCCGCGTCTGACAGGCTCTCGAGCTCTCGGCCGTCAACGGCGTGCTCGCCGCTTGTCAGCAAGCCGAGCTGCCGGCCCACGGCTTCTGCCGTCAGGCGCTGATCTCCGGTGAGCATGACTGTCCGCAGGCCGGCGCGACGCAACCTTTCAATTGTCCCCAAGCGCCAGTTTCTCGTTGATTTTCAGCAGCTCGGCGCGACTGCTTTCATCGAGCGGCCGCTCGGCATCGCGAAGCCACACACAATCGCTCAGCGCCAGCAGTTGCCGCGGCGCACTCTTGGCGTACGCGACGATCGTACCGTCGTCCCGGTGGAACGAGGCCATGAGCTTGCGTTCACTGGAGAACGGCAGGAGCCCAACGGGCGGGCGTTTACCGATGATCGCTGCCCGATCGATCCCCGCGCGCGCGGCCGCCCGAAGCACCGCTACATCAACCGGATCGCCGTCAGAGGCCCAGACGTCACGCGAGTGCGCCTGCGGCCGGGTCGCCAGCACCGCCACCTCGAGCGCATGACGCAGGCGAGCGTCCCCAGACGCGTTGGCAATCTCGCCTTGCTCGAGCTCGAACTCGTCTCCGGCCGTCCACACGCGAACCACCGACATCTCACCGGAGGTCAGGGTCCGTGTCTTGTCCGTGCACACGACGGTTGTCGAGCCCAGGGTCTCAACCGCAGGCAGCCGTCGCACCAGCGCACGTCGTCTGGCCATGCGCCGGAGGCCGGACGCGAGCGCAATCGTCACGACCGCCGGCAGGGCTTCCGGGACGGCAGCAACCGCCAGCGCAATCCCCGACCTGCACGGCACACCCGCGCAAGAGCTGTTCAGCCGGACCCGGCGTGACTTCAGCCACGGCTGCGTGAGGATGGAGGACCCCGTGGCATTGGCGGGGTGGGTGCTGAAAGATGAGGCGCATTGGGGCGCGGACCGGATCCTGGCCGCGATGGCAGGAACGTACTCGCAGCGGGTGAACCTGACCCGACCGATTCAGGTGATTCTCTTCGATGTTCTTCCAGAATCCCTACGCGGCGCCGGGCACCACCTGAAGGTGCCGGTGCTCGCAGATAGCTTTGAGGGTGGCCGCGATCTTGTCGGGCGATACTCCGTTGTGCTTGCGGTCGGCGTGCAGGACGATGTCGTTGAGCGACAGGATGCCCTTGAGATGCCCTTGCTCGTCGACAACCGGCAGGCGCCGCACCTGACGTGTCTTCATCGTCTCGAGCGCCACGCTCACCTCGTCGTCCGGCATGCACGAGTAGACGTTCCCGGCGCTCACCTCGCGCACTGAAATCCGATCGGCCGTTCGCGCCTTTGTCGCAACGGCGATGCAGATGTCCCGGTCGGTGATCATTCCGATCACCCGGCCCTCTCTCGTCACGACCGGAACCGTTCCGCAATCCCGGTCCCACATGGTCTGCGCCACGTCGGCAATGTTGGTTTCCGGCTGACACGAACTGACGTCGGTGGTCATGATGTCTCGCACTTTCATAACTGGCTCCTTGCGTTGTCCTCACGTCGAGCCGGGGCTACACCGGCGCTCTGGCGGAGATGTTGTTCCCCGTTGGATACGCTCCCGAGCGCGCACTATCCTGCAAACAAAGCGCCGACTGCGGGCGCGCGGGATTCGGCGCACTTCGCCGCTTCGGTCGCGCGGCGAGAGGCGCCTTCCAGGACCAGGTTCAGGGCGCGGTCGAAAAACAGTTGGCCGCAAAGGGATTGGAGCTCTCGCCGTCAGGGACGCCTGATCTGCTGATTCACTATCACGCGAGCATCAGTCAGCGGA
>JACPPN010000171.1 GCA_016190995.1 Acidobacteriota bacterium
CCGTTCACCAGGACGACGCCCCCGTGATGGTTCTGCATCTCTCGCGTGAAATAAATCTCGCGAGCCTTCACCTCGCCGGTTTCAGCCGTCAACCCGAGGAGCGCGCCGCCCGTACCGTAGGCCGAGGTGTAGAAGACCTTGTTGTCGTGAAAGACGGGTGTCGTGACGTTGGCGGTGCGGTTCGCCACGGGGCGGTGCTTCCACATCAGCTTGCCATCCGTTGCCCGGACACCCACGCCCGCGTCAGCCGTGAGCGTCATTACCGTGCGGACGCCCTGCACGTCGGCAATCACGCAGGACGCGTACCCAGCCTCGTCGCTCAGCTCCGTGCTGGTCCAGACCGTCCTGCCCGACATCTTGTCCAGCGCGACGATGCCGGCGCTCCGCCCGCCGGGCGTGACGATCACGTGGTTGCCATCGACGAGTGGCGACTCACTGATCAGCCACGGAGTATTCCGGGCGCCGAAGTCTTTGAGGATATTGCGTTGCCACAAGGACGTCCCATCCCGGGCTCTCAGACAGGCCAGGTCGCCGTTCTCGGTCAGCACATAGAGCCGGTCGCCGTCCATCGTCGGAGTGCTTCTGGGCCCCGGGCCGCGATCGTTGTCACCCGCCGGCCCCAGCGCCTTCGACCAGACACCCTTGCCATCGGCGCGGTTCAGACTGAAGACCACGCTTTCTCTGCCGTTCGAGCCTTGCACGAAGATGCGATCGCCCTTGACGGCGACCGAGCCATAGCCCGCGCCCAGATTCGAGACCGACCAGACGAGCGGCGGCCCCGCGGCGGGCCATTGCTGCAGGAGCCCCGTTTCGCGCGACACACCAGTGCGGTCCGGGCCCTGCCACTGTGGCCAGTCGCCGGGACCGGATTGACCACCCGTGATCGCCGTCGTCGCGAGCGCAATGGCAGCGGCCACAGCCGAGTGGCGTTTGATCATCGGAATTCTCCTCCGGAACCCGATCTAGAATACAGGATGTTCCGTCAGCTTCCTCAACGTCCGGCGAAACAGCCATGATGAGGGCCGCTGCCACGCTCGTCGGGGTGGCGTTCGTCTCGGCAGCCGCCGCCCAGACCCCTCTCGCATCCCTCCGCGGTATGGTGCGCGATCCGTCCGCTGCCCCGGTCGCAGACGTGCGGATGACGCTCGTCCACGAACAGACGAACGAACAGCGCGTCACGACGAGCGACGCGGCGGGACAGTTCGTCGTGACCGCGATTCCGCCAGGCGATTACCGCCTCGAGATTGAGCAATCCGGCTACAAGAAGTACACGCAGCGGCTGCGGCCGCAGGTCAATCAGGACCTGCGTATCGACGTCAACCTCGAGCTCGGCACGATCGCCGAATCGGTCGAGGTGACCGCACCGGCGGCCTCGGTCGATCGGCTGCGCACCGCGCTTGCAACGGTCGTCGACGGCCGGCAGCTTGCTGGTCTGCCTCTCGACGGACGCAACTTCCTCGAGTTGAGCCTGCTCGCGCCGGGCACTGCACCGGGCGCGGAAGGCTCGGCCGGTTCGGTCCGCGGCGACTTCGCCTTTCACGTCAACGGCGGGCGCGAAGATTCGAACAGCTCGCTGCTGGACGGCGTGCTGAACGTCGATCCCAAGCTGAACACCTTCGGCGTCGCGCCGCCGGTCGATGCCGTGCAGGAGTTCGAGATCGTGACGAGTACGCCCGACGCCTCCTTCGGGCGCAACGCCGCGGGCCACGTCAACGTCGTCGTCAAGTCCGGCGCCAACCGCGCGAGCGGCTCCGCGTACGAGTTCTTTCGAGACCGCGCGCTGAACGCCCGCAACTACTTTGCGCCGAAAACCGAGCCCGCTCCCGCCTACCGGCGCAATCAGTTCGGTGGGTCGTTCGGCGGCCCGATCGTCAGGAACCGCACATTCTTCTTCGGCGACTACGAAGGCACGCGAACCCGCGAGGGCGTGACGATGGTCACCAACGTCCCCACGCTCGCCGAGCGGAACGGCGACTTTTCGCGAAGCCTGTTCGCCCGTCCGATCAATCCCTACACCGGGCAGCCCTTTCCGGCCGCCCGCATCCCGAGCCTGTTCCTGAGCCCGATCGGTCTGGCGATTGCCGGACTCTACCCGCTGCCGAACCGCGATGTGCCGTTCCAGAATTTCGTGTCGTCACCGGCGAGCACGGACCGCCGAGACCAGTTCGACCTGCGCGTCGACCATGGGACGAGCAGCCGCGCGACCATCATGGCGCGGTACAGCTTGAGCGACCGGGACTTCTTCGAGCCGTTCTCCGGTCCGGGCTTCGCCGCCGTCCCCGGGTTCGGCTCTCACGTGCCCCGCCGCGCGCAGAACGTCATGGTTGGCGAACGCCGCAGCTTGTCGCCCACGCTGTTCAACGAAGCGCGGCTCGGTTACACCCGCCTCTCCGGTGGCGTCTTCCCGGAGAACGGCGGCACGAGCCTCAATCGCCAGGTCGGCTTGCCCGAGCTCGCCACCAACAGCCGCGACTGGGGCCTGAGCCTCATCACGATCTCGGGGTTTTCGCCGTTGGGCCATGAATACAACAACCCGCAGGCCAGCACGATCCGGCAGATCCAGTTTGCCGATACGCTCACCTGGACGCGAGGACGCCATCTCGTGAAGTTTGGCGCGGACATGCGCGCGCTCGCACAAGATGCGTATCGCGACGTACAGGCGCGGGGCTTCTTGACCTTCTCCGATCAGGTGCCTATCACCGGCAACGCGCTCGCTGATCTCCTGCTGGGGCTACCGGTCGTCACGGGCGGCGCTCGCCTCGACAATGCCCAGCGCCTTCGCACGTCCGGCTACAGCGCGTTCGTGCACGACAGCTTCTGGATGACGCCCCGCGTGACCGTCTCCGCCGGACTGCGCTACGAGTACAACGCACCGCCGGTGGACGCCGACAACCGCGCCAACGTGTACGACCCGGCGACCCGGTCGATGGTCCGCGTGGGCACGGGTGGCCTTCCCCGCGGCGGATACGCGCCCGACCGGAACAATTGGGCGCCGCGCGTCGGGGTCGCGTGGAACGTCGACGCGGCGGGCGACACCGTGGTCCGTGCCGGCTACGGCATCTATTACGACCAGTCATCACTCGCACCGAGCGAGGGGCTCTACTTCAATCCGCCGTACTTCGATCTGCGGCTGTACTTTCCGCTGCCCGGGCTGCCGCTCCTGCTCAGCAACCCGTTTCCGCAGCAGTTCCCCGTGACCGTGCCACCCTCTGGAACGACCTACCAGAGAGATTTCCAGACCGCGCACGTACACCAGTGGAACGTGAACCTGCAGCGCCAGCTCGGACATTCGCGCCTCGTCGAAGTGGCGTACGTCGGATCGAAAGGTCAATCGCTGCTGCGCGGACGCGACATCAACCAGCCGCCGGCCAGCCCGAGCCCATTCAATCTCAGGCCCGTGGCGCAGTTTGCCGACATCACGCTCATCGAGTCGAAGGCACGCTCCGACTACAAGAGCCTGCAACTGTCTTTCAAGCAGCGCCTTGCGGTCGGCGTGTCGGCCCTCGCCGCCTACACCTGGTCATCGTCGCACGATGATGCCTCGGGGCTCTTTACGACGGCGGGCGATCCGAACTTTCCGCAGGACAGCCGCAACCCTCAGGCTGAATGGAGCCGTTCCAACTACGACCTGCGTCACCGCCTCTCGCTCGGCTTCACGTGCGACATGCCGTTCGGCACGGGCAGCGGTCGCTTCGCGACCCATGGCTGGGTATCGGATCTGCTCGCGAACTGGGAGGTCACCGGCATCCTGACGCTGCAGAGCGGGAGGCCGTTCACCGTCGCGTTGCTGCCGGAATTCGACAACAGCAACACTGGACGGTCGTCGCTCGGCTTCGGCGCGAACGACCGGCCGGATCTTGTCGGGGATCCCACGCTGTCGGCCCGGGGTCCGAATGGCTGGTTCAACACGGCCGCATTTGCGGTGCCGCCGTTCGGCTCGTTCGGCACTGCCGGACGCAACATCCTGGAAGGCCCCGGCTACCGCAACGTCAATCTGGCCCTGCTGAAGCACCTGCGGCTCGGCGCGGCGACCCGTCTGCAGCTTCGGCTCGAGGCGTTCAACCTGTTCAACCGCACGAACTTCGACCTGCCCGACAACTTCCTGGGCTCGCCGACCTTCGGCCGGATTCGGTCGGCTGGGAGCCCGCGGCGCCTGCAGCTCGGCGCCAAGCTCCTCTTCTGAGCCCGGACGCCGATCGGAATGAAACGAAAGCGGGAGGAAAGGCGTAATCGTCATGACCATGTTAAGAAAAGCCTCCCTTCTGGCCGCTCTGTTCTCGATTGTCGGCGCGTTGGTGGCGGCGCAGGCGCCAAGGCGCGTCGCTCGGGGCGACTGGCCGGAGGCGCGAGGCCCACACCGTAACGGCGTGTCGGACGAGACGGGCCTGATCGAAAAGTGGGCGGTCCACGGCCAGAACTTCCTCTGGCGTGTGCCGTATGGCGGGCGGTCCGCACCCATCGTCATGGGCAATCATGTCTATGTGCAGAACCCGTCGGACCGCGGCCCCGCGCTCCAGGAGCGGGTCATGGCCCTGGATGTGGATACGGGGAAGGTGCTCTGGGAACACAAGTTCAACATCTTTCAGAGCGACGTGCCCCCACACCGCGTTGGCTGGGCCTCGCCCGCAGCAGATCCCGAGACCGGCAACGTGTACGCGCTCGGCGCTGGCGCGCTGGTCGTCGCGCTGAGCAAGGACGGCAAGCTGCTGTGGGAACGCTCGGTCGGCGAAGAATTCGCGGCATTCACCACGCACGGCGGGCGGACGATGTCGCCGCTCGTGGACGGCGACCTCGTGATCGTGAGCGCCGCCGTCTCGACGTGGGGGACGCAGGCGAACCGCGCGCATCGCTTCATCGCGCTGGACAAGCGGACGGGCGACATCGTGTGGGTGGCCACTCCGGGCGGGCGGCCCTACGACACGGCCTACGCGGCGCCGTTGATTGCGACGATCAACGGGATGCGACTCTTGATTTGTGGTACCGGCGACGGCGCCATTCACGCCATGAAGCCGCAGACGGGTGAACGGGTCTGGAGCTTCGTGGCGTCCAAGCGTGCCATCAATACGGGCGTAGCCGTGAAGGAGACGACCGTGATCGTGTCGCACGGCGACGAGAACCTGGACACGAGCGAGCTGGGGATGATCGCCGCGATCGATGGATCGCAGACGGGTGACATCAAGACAGCGAGATGGATGGTCAGAGGCGATCAGTTCGGGTTTTCGTCTCCCGTGATCGACGGTACCCGCGTCTACCAGATCGAGAACGGATCGAGACTGAAAGCGTTCGATCTGGAAAGTGGCCGCGAGCTCTGGAGGCAGCCGCTCGGCACCATCCAGAAGGCGCCGCTCGTGATGGCCGACGGCAAGCTCTATGTCGGTACCGAGAGCGGCAAGCTCTTCATCGTGAGGCCGTACGCAGACCACGCCGAGGTGTTGAGCGAAGTCGAGTTGCCATTGAGCAAGGACAGTCATGGAGGCTCAGAAGGGACGCCGGAGCAGATTCTTGGCGGCGCAGCGATCTCCCGCGGGCGCATCTTCTTCGTGTCAAGCGACGCGGTGTACGCCATCGGACCGAAGACCCAGAAGGTCCAGACGGGCTGGGCCGTGGACACGCCCGCGCAGAAAGGCGAGGGCGCGCCCGCGTTCCTCCAAGTGATGCCAACCGAGCTGGTGCTGAAGCCGGGAGAGACCGTCAAGCTGCACGCGCGGCTCTTCGACGACAAAGGGCGGTTTCTGCGCGAGGAACCGGCCCTCTGGTCGCTGCAGGGATTGAAGGGAACGGTGAACGACGGCACGTTCACGGTGGCCGCCGATCCGGTTGGGCAGGCCGGGCTCATCAAGGCGACCGTGGCCGGATTGTCGGGCGAGGCCAGAGCTCGAATCGTGCGTCCGCTACCGTGGACCGAGACATTCGAATCGTACGCGGAGAGCGCCGTACCGCCAGGCTGGGTGAATGCCGTGGCCGGCAAGTTCTCAGTGGCGACGATGGACGGCCAGAAGGTGTTGCAGAAGGCTGCGGACAACACGATCTTCAAGCGGATCCGCGCATTCATCGGACCCGTGGACTGGTCGAACTACACCTTCGAGGCCGACGTCCGGGCGACGACGCGGCGCCGGCAGATGTCCGACATCGGGATCACGGCGCAACGGTATACGCTGGCTCTGTACGGCAACTCCCAGCAGTTGAAGCTGGAGCCGTGGGAGCCGGAAACCCAGCGCTCGGTGACAGTGCCGTTCACCTGGAAGGCGGACACGTGGTATCACCTGAAACTGCGCGTCGAGAACACCAGGGATGGCAAGGTCAGAGCACGGGGCAAAGCGTGGCCGGACGGGCAACCCGAGCCTACGGCATGGATGATCGACAAGGTGGATCCGATCGGCAATCGCCAGGGGGCGCCGGGATTCTTCGTGGACGCGGAGTTCGGCGCCTATCTGGACAACCTGAAGCTGGCAGCAAACCCATGAGAGTCATGCTCCTCGCAGTCACGCTCGCGCTGGCGACCGCCCCGTGGCCGGCGCCTGTGGTCGCTTCCGATCCCGGCACGGGCGACTGGCCCATGTGGGGCGGCACGCCCGATCGCAACATGGTCTCGAACATGAAAGGGCTGCCCATCGAGTGGGAGCTCAAGACCAAGAAGAACGTGAAATGGATCGCGGCGCTCGGGTCGCAGAGCTACGGCAACGCGGTCGTGGCCGGCGGCATGGTGTTCGTGGGCACGAACAACGAGGCGCTGCGGGATGCGAAGCAGCCCGGCGACCGCGGCGTCCTGATGGCGTTCCGCGAAGCGGACGGTGAGTTCCTGTGGCAGCAGACGCACGAGAAGCTCGCGTCGGGTCGTGCCAACGACTGGCCGTATCAGGGCGTGGCCTCTTCCCCGCTGGTCGAAGGCAACCGGCTTTACTACACGAGCAATCGCGGCGTCGTGTGGTGTCTCGACATCAACGGCTTCCGCGACGGCAAGAACGAGGGCCCCTTCGCCAGCGAGAAGCTCACGGGACAACACGACGCCGATGCGATCTGGTTCTTCGACATGATGGAAGAGGTTGGAGCGTACCCGCACAACCTGTCGAACTCGTCGCCCATCATCTGGGGCGACCTGGTGTTCGTGAGCACCTCCAACGGGCAGGACGAGAGCCACGTGAACATCCCGTCGCCGAAAGCGCCCGCGCTCATCGCGCTGAACAAGAACACCGGAAAGCTGGTCTGGGAGGACAACTCCGTCGAAAATCGCATTCTACACGGGCAGTGGTCGACGCCTGCGGTGGGCAGGATTGGCGGTATCGATCAGGTCGTCAGCGCGCAGGGCGACGGCTGGGTGCGCGGCTACGAGGCGCTCACCGGCAAGAAGCTGTGGGAATTCGATACGAACCCCAAGGACTCGGTGTGGCCAAAGACACGGAATGAACTGATCGCGACGCCGGTCATTTACCAGGACCGCGTCTACATCGCCAACGGCCAGGATCCCGAGCACGGCGAAGGCGTCGGTCACCTCTATTGCATCGACGCCACCAAGCGCGGCGACATCACCCAGACGGGTCGCGTGTGGCACTACGACAAGATCCGGCGGTCCATCTCGACGGCGTCCATCGTCGACGGTCTCCTGTACATCCCTGACTTCAGTGGGTTCCTTCACTGCCTGGACGCGCAAACCGGCCAGGTGTACTGGACGCACGACGTCTTTGCCGCCGTGTGGGGCTCGACGCTGGTGGTCGACGGCAGGGTGTACTTGGGCGACGAGGACGGCGACGTGGTCGTCCTGCAGGCCGGCAAGCAAAAGCGAGTGCTTGGCGAGATGAACATGGGCAGCGCCGTGTACGCGACGGCCGTGCCGGCGCACGGGACGTTGTTCCTCAACAATCGCAATCAACTCTTCGCGCTGGCGTCAGACGGCTCGACGAGATGATCGGCAACCCGACACCGACTCTGATCGGCCTCTTGGCGCTGACGTTCGTGCTGCCGGGATCAGGCCAGGCGCCAGCGAACGGTTGGACGCAGTTCCGAGCCAACCCCCGCCTGACCGGTGTGGCGCCGAACGCGCCACCCGCCGCGCTCACGCTGCGCTGGACCTTCGAGGTCGGCGACGCCATCGATGCGTCGGCCGCCATCGTGGATGGCTCCGTCTACGTCAGCTCGGCCAGCGGCGAGCTCCTGGCCATTGATCTTGCGTCGGGCAAGCTCCGCTGGAAGTTCGCGACCGGGGCGTCGATGGGCGAATCGTCGCCGGCGGTGGAACAGGAGGCGGTCTTCGTCGGCGACCTCGGTGGCACCGTTCACGCGGTGAGGACGCGCGACGGTACCCGGCTGTGGACGTTCAAGACCGATGGTGAAGTCAAGTCATCGCCGGCGATTGCCGGCGACCTCGTGCTCGTCGGCTCGTACGACACGCACCTGTACGCGCTCGAGGGTCGCACGGGCAAGCTCCGTTGGAAGCTGCAGACCAAGGGCCCGGTGCACGCGACGCCCGCCGTGCAGGATGGCGTGGTCTATATCGGTGGATGCGACGAGAGCTTTCGGGCCGTACGCCTCGCCGACGGCAAGACCCTCTTCGAGATCCCACTTGGGGCCTACACCGGCGCCTCAACCGCCGTCGACGGCGATAGGGCGTACGTCGGCACGTTCAACCCCGACGTGGTCGCGCTCGATCTGCGCGCGCGCAAGATCGTGTGGCGCTATAGCGATCCCGACCGCGAGTTCCCTTTCTACTCGTCGGCCGCCCTCGCCGATGGCCGCGTCATCGTCGGCGGCCGCGACAAGGCGGTGCACGCGATCGACGCCGCCAGCGGCAAGGCTGTCTGGAAGTTCGTGACGCGGGCCCGCGTGGATTCGTCTCCCGCGGTCGCGGGTGGGCGCGTGTATGTCGGCTCGAGCGACGGCAAGCTGTACGGGCTCGACGTGGCCACGGGTCAGAAACAATGGGAGTTCGATGCCGGCGGCCCTATTACGGCATCGCCCGCAATCGCGGCAGGAGCCGTAGTGATCGGGTCGCAGGACGGCCGTCTGTACTGCTTCGGGTGACGTGCGACGGACCGCCTGACCGTGCGAACGTTCGGCGCCCCCGCCGCGGACGCCTGCGCGGCGGGGTGCAACGCTCTGGGGATCAGCTCGCAGCGCGGTCCGGCCGCCGGCGCGCCTCCCGCCAAGGCTACGGCCGTCCGCTGTGGCTTCAGCGAAGGCGGAAACCAGGATTCGCAGTCTAGCGAGCCAGTACACGTGAACTTCCGTATGCGTTCAAGACTGAGGCGCGGCGGTGTCACGGCCGCAACCTGTGCGGTAGTGCTGCTCGTCGGCAGCGCCCCGCGCGCAATCGCGCAGACGACCGCCACCCTCACCGGGATCGTCGAAGACCCGTCGGGTGGCGTGCTGCCTGGCGTACACCTCACGCTGCGTCAAACCGACACTGGCCTGACGCGGTCGTCGGTCACCGGCGGAGACGGCCGCTTCGTATTTGCGGGGCTACCGGTCGGCCCGTACGACCTGCGGGCCGAGCTGTCCGGGTTTCGGACGCAGGTGTGGCAGGACCTGGTCGTGACCGTCGGCGAGACGGCGGTGGTCTCGCTGGTCATGGCCGTCGGCGGCGTCGAGCAGGAAGTCACCGTGACCGCGGAGGGGACGCGTGTGAATACGACGACGCCGGAACTGTGCTATCTGGTCGGCGGGCAGTCGATCGAGTCGCTGCCGCTCAATGGACGCAATTACACGGACCTTGCGCTGCTCCAGCCCGGCACGCTCGCCTACCCGTCGCGCGACGGCGGGTCGGTCGTGGCGCACGGGCTCGGGATGAGCATCAACGGGCAGGACTACCGTTCGAATGTCTACCTGCTCGACGGGACGCTGCAGAACGATTTCACGAATGGTCCGGCCGGCAGCGCGGCGGGCACGACGCTGGGGATGGAAACCATTCGCGAGTTCCGGGTCGAGTCCAACGCGTACGGCGCTGAGTTCGGCCGCAACTACGGGGGCCAGATCACGGTGCTCACCAAGTCCGGCACCAACACCGAGCGGGGAAGCGTGTTCGAGTTCCATCGCAACGACGCGCTCGACGCGCGCACCTACGTCGACACGGCGGGCAAGCCCA
>JACPPN010000172.1 GCA_016190995.1 Acidobacteriota bacterium
CGAAGAAGGCGGTCAGCTCACCGAGAAGGTGAAGCGCAATCCGTACTCGGTCGTGCTGCTCGATGAGATCGAGAAGGCGCACCCGGATCTGTTCAACATTCTGCTGCAGGTCTTCGAGGACGGGCATCTGACCGACGGGCTGGGGAACCGCGTCAACTTCAAGAACGCGATTCTGATCATGACCTCGAACATCGGGGCGCGCTATATTCAAAAGAAGGCGTCCCTCGGGTTCCAATCGACCGACCAGCGTGAGATCGCGAAAAACGTCTCCGACATGGTCCTCGGCGAAGTGAAGCGGACGTTCAATCCCGAGTTCATCAATCGCATCGACGAGATCATCGTCTTCGATGCGCTGTCCGATGAAGACCTCCGCCAGATTACCCGCCTGCTGGTCGATCAGCTGAACGGGAACCTCGTGGACCGCCGTCTGCGGATTGCCCTGACGCCGGAAGTGATCGACTGGATTATCGAAATGACGTGCAAGGATCGGTCGTACGGAGCACGCCCGCTCCGGCGCGCCATCCAGCGCTATGTGGAGGATCCGCTCTCCGAGGAGCTCATCCGCGGACACCTGCGTGGCGGCGACATCGAGGTGTATCTCGAGGCCGGTGCGCTGGCTTACCGTCCCGCTGGGCAGCCGCTGGCAGGCCGGCGGCTGGCCTGAATCGTCTAAAGACCAGTAAAATATCTGTTTCGGCGGCCTCAGGGGCCAAGTCAGTGGGTCGAGCGGCGGGCCACGTCGCTGCCGGGCCCATCTTCTGCTTTGCCGGCGGTCGCCGCTTTTCCCGAGACTCGAATGACATCTCGCCTCACTGCCGCGATGGTCGCCGCCGCCCTCTGGGCCGCGCCGCCCGTCTTTGCGCAAACGGCTGCTCCTCCGACATCCCCGGCGCTCCAGGCACCGGCCGCTCCAACCCGGATGCCGCCTTCGAATTCGCCGCCGCTCGTCCGCGTCATCGAGCTGCGGTTCCCGGCGCAGGGCAACCAGTCGGTCATCGACCCGCAGACGTACCTCTACTACCTCCAGTCGCAGCCGAGCCGACCGTCCGACGGTGTCTGGGTGCCGTACAACGAGCAGACCGTGCTCGATGACTACCGGCGTCTCTGGAATACCAACTTTCTCGAGGACCTGTCGGTCGACGTGAGCGACATGCCGTATGACAACGGCGTGATCGGCAAGCGGATCACGTTCAATCTTGAGGAGCGGCAGCGCGTCAAGATCGTCGACTACGAAGGCTCGAAGAAGGTCGAAGCCACGAAGATCGATGAAAAGCTGAAGGAGAAGGGGATCGCGATCCGGCTCGACTCGTTCATCGACCCCGGCCTGGTGCAGCGCGTCGCGGGAACCGTCCGCGACATGCTGGCGGAGAAGGGCTATCAGTTCGCCAAGGTCACGCCCGACATCAAGGAGCTGCCGGGCGGACCGAAGCTCGTGCACTTGACCTTCCGGATCGACGAGGGACCGAAGGTCAAGATTCGCCAGATCGAATTCCTGGGCAATCAGGCGATTGGCGACGGCACGCTGAAGCGCAAGATGAAGGAGACCAAGCAGCAGTGGTGGCTTTCCTTCATCAGCAGCCGCGGGACGTATCAGGAATCGAAATTCGAGGACGATGCCGAAAAGGTCGTCGAGCACTACCGCGACAAGGGCTACATCATGGCGCGCGTCGGGCAGCCGGACCTGAAGTATCTTCGGGATTCGCCGGACGGCAAGACGCGGTGGGTGAGGCTGGAGATTCCGGTGCAGGAAGGCAAGCGCTACCGGGTCGGCGACTTCAAGTTCGACTTCGGCTCCGATCAGTCCATTGTGAAGGTGGAGGCGCTCCGTCCGCTCTTCAAGATGAAGGCGGGCGATTACTACAGCGAAAAGGTCATTCGGAAAGGGCTCGAGAAGGCGCGAGAGCTGTACGGCTCCGCGGGGTACTTCGAGTTCGTCGCGTATCCAGATTTGAGCCCGCGTGACGTCCCGACGGCGCCGCGCGCGGATGCCGACGACACCGGCGGCCAGCAACCCGATCGGCCGCGGCAGTCGGGCCCGGGCGGCCCTCCCATCGTCGACGTCACCATGCGGGTGCAGCAGGGGCAGCAGTATTTCGTCAACCGTATCACGTTCGTCGGCAACACGACGACGCGCGACAACGTGATTCGGCGCGAGCTGCGGCTGTTCGAAGAGGGGGTGTTCAACACCGAAGCGCTCAAGTACAGCGTCCGCCGCCTGAACCAGCTCGGGTATTTCAAGGCGCTCGAGCAGAAGGACATCAGCGTCGACAAGAGCCCCGACGCGAAGAACCAGGTCGACGTCACCCTGAAGCTCGAGGAGCAGAACCGGAACCAGCTGACCTTCGGCGCCGGCGTCTCGCAGTTCGAGGGGTTCTTCGGGCAGCTCTCGTTCCAGACGGCGACCTTCCTGGGGCGCGGCGAAACCTTCACGATCTCGATGCAGGCCGGCTCGCGCGCCCAGAACTACCAGCTCGCCTTCACCGAGCCGTTCCTGTTCGATCGGCCCATCACCGGCGGGGTCGATCTGTTCAAGCGCGAGATTCGCTACATCTCGCAGTTCACCCAGGACTCGATCGGCGGCAATCTCGTGTTCGGCTTCCCGGTGGCGGACTTCACCCGCATGTTCATGAACTACAGCTATGAACAGGTGCAGGTGCGCGACATCAATGCCGCATACTGCGATCCGCTCGTGCTCGCGCGGAACCCGTTCTTGCGCGATTCGCTGCTGCTCGGAGGCGCCAGCTGCGAGGGGGCACCCGGACAGGTCACGCAAATCGATCCACTGACGGGCCTCGAGATCACCACGCAGACCGTTGCGGGGTCGGGTCGACGAACGATCAGCAAGATTTCACCGAGCCTCGTGCACAACACCGTCGACAATCCCCTCTTCCCCACGACGGGGCGGCGGTACACGGCGGTGTTCGACCTGGCGGGGTTTGGCGGCAACACGAGCTTCTACAAGCCGCGGCTCGAAGGCGTCTGGTATCTGCAGCAGTCGCGGCGCACGTCGGTGGGGTTGCGGGCCGAGTTCGAGTACATCCGGCCGTACGGCAGCACACAGGAGCTGCCGCTCTTCGAGAAGCTCTTCTTGGGCGGTGAATACAGCATTCGCGGGTTCGACATCCGGTCGATTGGCCCGAGAGACGAAGTCACGGGCCTGGTCATCGGTGGCAACAAGCTCCTCCTGTTCAATGCCGAATACCTGATCTCCGTTGCGGGACCGGTGCGCCTGGTCCTCTTCTACGATGCGGGTCAGGTGCAGGATCGGCAGCGCAAGTTCAATTGGAATGACTTCAAGACCTCGACCGGAGCCGAGGTGCGGTTCTTCATGCCGGTGCTCAACGTCCCCTTCCGGCTGATCTTCGCGTACAACCCGCAGCGGGAAGGCGTGCTCAACAACAACCTGGAGCCGCAGAAGAAGTTCCAGTTCAGATTTGCCGTCGGTTCTACTTTCTAGCAGGTGTCAGTGTCTTCTGCTTCAATCACCAACCATTTCTTTGAAGGGATCCATCCGATGAGAGTTGTGTTCGTTGCCGCGTCCTTGAGCCTCGTCCTCTTGGCCGGTCGCGTGTCCGCGCAGAATCCCGCCCCGGCAGAACAGCCACCCGCTCCACAGCCTGCGGCTCAGGCCGCGCCGCAACCGCCAAGCCCCTTCCCCGAGGGGGCGAAGATCGCGTTCATCGACATTCAGCGCGTCGCGAGCGAATCGGCCGAGGGGAAAACCGCCACCGCGAAGGTGCAGGCGCTCAACCAGAAAAAGGTCAACGACCTGAACGAGAAACAGAAAGCGCTCCAGGCCGGGCAGCAGAAGCTGCAGACGGGCCTCAGCGTGATGAGCGAGTCGGCCCGCGGGCAGCTCGAGAAGGACGTCGAGAGGATGCAGGTCGAGGTGCAGCGGTACACGCAGGATGCTCAGGCAGAAGTGCAGGACCTCCAACAGGACCTTCAGGCGGAGTTCCAGAAGAAGCTGATGCCGGTGATTCAGCAGATCTTCGCGGAGAAGGGCCTGCTCATGCTCTTCAGCCGGGCGGATGCGGGCATCGTCTGGGCCGACAGCGGGCTCGACATCACCTCCGACGTCATCAAGAGATTCGACGCGGCAACCGTCGGCGCGAAGTCGACGAAGCCTCCTGGCCAGTAATCGCGAGCGGTCGTGAGAATCTCGAGAGCGATGGGTTCAGCGGTCGCCCGCGTCTTGTGTCCGCTCTCAGTGGACGCGCTCCGGCGGACACAGTAGACTGATGCATTGCCGCGCCCTGACGCGCGCCCCCCGCGCGTGCCGCGCGTGCATCGAAGGAGGACTGTGCCGCGCGGCGAGCTGCCGCCTTTGCCGGTCCCCCCTGACCGGTTGTGGCCATCAACATCCCGCAGGTCCTCGAACAGCTCTGCTATCGCTATCCCTCGCTGCTCGTCGATGTGGTCGTCGAGCACGAGCCCGGCCGCCGGATCGTCGCGCTCAAGAACGTGACCGTGAGCGAGGAGTACTTCCAGGGACATTTCCCGGGCATGCCGTTGATGCCGGGGGTTCTCATGATCGAGACCCTGTCGCAGGTGGCCGGTCTGCTGCTGCTTCGCCACCACGCGGCGCCGCCGGCCGCGCGCGCGTACCTGCGCGGCGTCAATCGCGCGAAATTCCGTCGGCAGGTGGTTCCCGGGGATCAGCTGCGCCTCGAGGTATCGCTCGCCCGGGCCCGGCTGCCGCTGGCTCGCGTGAATGCGATTGCCTATCTCGAAGATCAGGTGGTGGCCGAGGCCGAACTGCTCATGGGCGTCGTGCCGCGGGCCGCCGACATCCACCCGACGGCCATCGTGCACGAAGGGGCCCGGATTGGGGCCGGCACCCTCGTCGGGCCGCATACGATCGTGGGTGAGCACGTGCGAATCGGACGGAACTGCCGCATCGGGGCCTCCTCGGTGATCGATGGCTGGACGACGATCGGCGACGGAAACGAGATCTTTCCGCTCGCGTCAATCGGATTGATTCCACAGGATCTGAAGTTCCGCGGTGAACCGACGCGCCTCGTCATCGGGAACAACAACACCTTCCGAGAGTTCGTCACCATTCACCGCGGGACGCAGGGCGGGGGAGGCAGCACCGAGATCGGCCATCGGAATGTCTTCCTGGCGTACGCGCATGTCGCTCACGATTGCAAGATCCGGAACGACACGATCTTCGCCAATGGCGCCACGCTCGGCGGTCACGTGCTCGTCGAAGACTTCGCCACCATCGGGGCGTTTTCGGGCGTTCACCAGTTCTGCCGGGTTGGGCGGCACGCTTTCATCGGCGGCTTCTCGGTAGTCACCAAGGACGCGCTCCCGTTTGGCAAGACCGTCGGCAATCGCGCACGCATCTACGGTCTCAATCCAATCGGGCTCGTGCGCCGCGGCTTCTCACCCGATCTGATCGTCAAGCTCAAGCGCGCCTATCGCTACCTGCTGCAGTCGAAGCTCAACACGACGCACGCGCTCGCGCGCATTGAGACCGACCCGACGCTCCAGTGCGCCGAGGTGCAGTATCTCGTGGACTTCATCCGGACGTCGAAGCGCGGCGTCACGCTGCGGCGCGCGGTCCGGCGTGTCGAGGAGATGGCAACCGACGAGTAGGCCAGGCCACGTCTCGTCGAAGACAAGCGCAGCATGCCCCGCATAGGTCTGATCGCCGGCAACGGCCGTTTTCCCTTTCTGGTCCTCGAGGCAGCCACGCGCCTTGGTCACGACGTCACGGTCGTGGCGATCCGCGAAGAAGCCGATCCGGCGCTCGAACAGGCCGCAGCGGACAGGCCGTCTGTCCGGGTTCACTGGATCTCGCTCGGTCAACTGGGCAGGTGCACCGAGATCCTGCGCGATGCCGGTGTGCCGAGGGTCCTGATGGCGGGACAGGTCAAGCACACGAAGCTCTTTTCCGGCCTCGTCCCCGATTTGACCTTGCTCTCGATCCTGACCCGGCTGCGATCACGCAATGCGGATGCCCTCATCTCAGCCGTCGCTGACGCGCTCAGGACCAATGGGATCGAGCTCGTCGACTCGACGGTCTTTCTCCGGCCGCTGCTGGCGGGGGCGGGCACGCTGACCGGGCGCGCTCCAACCGCTGAGGAATGCGACGATCTCGCGTTCGGCTACGCGGTGGCCGATCGCATGGCGGGCCTCGACATCGGTCAGACCATCGCGGTGAAGGATCGCGCCGTCGTGGCGGTCGAGGCGATGGAAGGGACCGATGACGTCATTGCCCGCGCCGGCCGCCTCGCGGGCCCTGGCGTGCGGGTCGTCAAGGTCGCGAAGCCGAATCAGGACATGCGGTTCGACGTGCCGGTGGTGGGCCTGCCGACGATTCGGGCCATGCAGGCGGCAGGCGCAACCGTTCTCTCGGTCGACGAGGGGAAGACCCTCGTTCTCGATCGAGACTTTTTCAGCGCTGCCGACGCCGCGGGGATTGCGATTGTCGGGCGCCGGCGAGGGTAGTCGTACGTGATGACGAGTCGATCGTTGCGCGTCGCGGTCATCGGCGTCGGCCACCTGGGTCGTCATCACGGCCGCATTCTCGCCACGCTCCCCGGCGTGACGCTCGCGGGCATCGTGGACATCAAGGAGAGCCGCGCGCGGGAAGTGGCTGCCGGCCTCGGGGTGCCGTGCTTCACCGATGCCGGCGCGGTCATCAGTGACGTTGACGCGGTGACGATCGCCGTACCCACCGAGTCGCACCGGGAGGTGGCGCTGCCGTTCCTCGACAAAGGCATACCCGTTCTCATCGAGAAGCCGATCGCGCGGTCGCTCGCGGAGGCGGACGATGTGATCGCGGCGGCGGCGAAATCCGGCGCGGTGCTCGCCGTCGGGCATACCGAGCGGTACAATCCTGCCGTGACGGCGGCCTTTCGCTTGGCGACGACGCCCCGTTTCATCGAGGTGCATCGATTGGGCGCCTTTCCGGATCGCAGCCTGGACATCGACGTCGTGTTCGACTTGATGATCCATGATCTCGACGTCATCCTCGCGCTGCTCCGCGCGCTCCCCGTGGCGATCGAAGCGGTCGGCGTGCCCGTGCTCTCGGACCGCGTCGACATCGCGAACGCGCGGCTGAAGTTCGAGTCCGGGTGTATCGCCAATCTGACCGCAAGTCGAATCAGTCGCGATCGCGTTCGCAAGCTGCGGTTTTTCCAGCCGGACAGCTATATTTCCGTCGATTATGCGGAACAAGAGCTGGAGGCGTGGCGCTTGAGGCGGCGCGACGGCGCGCCGCCGGTCATCGAAGGGGGTAAGCTTCCGATCGACCGCCGGGAGCCGCTCAAGGTGGAGCTCGAGGATTTTCTCGACGCTGCTCGCAACGGCCGGTTGCCGCTCGTCGGCGGCCAGGACGGACGACGCGCCCTCGACCTGGCGGAACGAATTACGGCGGCGATGAGCCCCGACGGGGAGCACTGAATGTTCCGCGATCTGAACGACTTCATCACGGCGCTCGACAAACGCGGCGACCTCGCGCGTCTGGGCGAGCCGGTCAGCCCCGATCTCGAGATCGCGGCGGTGACCGATCGCGCGTCGAAGGCCCCCGGCGGTGGCCCCGCCCTGCTCTTCGAACACCCTGCCGGCTACGACATCCCCGTCGCGACCAATGTGTTCGGTTCCATCGATCGGATGTGTCTCGCGCTTGGCGTGAACACGCTCGACGATCTGGCGCGCGACATCAATGAGTTGACGACGCCGAAGATTCCCACCGGGCTCGTCGACGCCATCAAGATGCTGCCGAGCCTGGCGCGGTTGCGCGACTTGATGCCCCGGACAGTCGGTGACGCACCGTGTCACGAGGTGGTCCGCCGGGACGGCTCGCTCGAGGAATTCCCCATCCTGCGCTGCTGGCCGGAGGACGGCGGCCGGTACATCACGTTCCCGCTCGTCATCACGAAGGACCCGGAGACCGGCATCCGAAACGTCGGAATGTATCGCATGCAGGTGTTCGACGGCCGCACGACCGCGATGCACTGGCAGCGTCACAAGGGCGGGGCCCAGCATTACCGCGTGGCGGAGCGGCTCGGTCGCCGACTCGAGGTCGCGGTGGCGCTCAGTCCCGATCCCGTGCTGGCGTACGCCGCGACCGCCCCGATGCCGGAGGGGCTCGACGAATTCCTGCTTGCCGGCTTCCTCTCGCGCGACCGTGTCGATCTGGTCAAGTGCCTGACCGTCGATCTCGAAGTCCCGGCCAGCGCGCACATCGTGCTGGAAGGCTACGTCGAGCCCGGCGAGCGGCGGCGCGAAGGACCTTTCGGCGATCACACGGGGTTCTATTCGCTCGAAGACGATTTCCCCGTATTCCACATCCAGTGCATCACGCGGCGCCGGCGCCCCGTCTACCTGACGACGGTGGTCGGGATTCCACCGATGGAGGACTACTACCTCGGGAAGGCGAGCGAGCGCATTTTCCTGCCGCTCATCCGCAGGACACTGCCCGAAATCGTCGACATGCATTTCCCGGCGGCCGGGATCTTTCACAATCTGGTTGTCGTGTCGATCGACAAGCGCTACCCCGGGCACGCGCGCAAGATCATGAACGCGTTCTGGGGTCTCGGGCAGTTGATGTTCTCGAAGACCATCGTCGTCGTCGACCGTGACGTCGACGTGCAGGACGAGCGCGAGGTGACCTGGATCGTGGGGACGCACGTGGATCCGGAGCGGGACATCCAGTTCACGCGCGGCCCGATGGACGACCTGGAGAATGCGTCGCCGCTCCCCGCCTACGGCAGCAAGATGGGAATCGACGCGACGCGCAAGTGGCCCTCCGAGGGCTTCACTCGCGACTGGCCGAAGCGGCTTCGGACGACGGAACAAGCCGCGCACCGTGCGGCTGAAATCTGGTCGCGGATTGCCCCGCAACCGCGCAGGTAGAATATGAACATCAGGACTGGGGACTCGGGGCCCGGGATGATCACGGACCTGACCGGGCGCCTCGCCACCGGTGAGCCGCTGAGCGATCGCGAGCGTCGGACCCTGGCGACCGCCACCGACATTCTCGCGCTCGGAATGGCCGCCGACGAGGTCAGGCGGCAACGACATGGCTCCGTCACCACGTTCGTGCGCGTCGCGAACGTGACCATCGAGGCGGCGGGCACCGCGCCTCCAAGGGCAGCTGGCGAGATCCGCCTCACCGGGGAGCCGGCGTCGCGCGATCAGCTTCTCGCCGCCGTGCGCACGGCGAGACGAGCGGCGGGCGATCGACCCGTCACCGGGTGTTCACTGCCGGACCTCGAGACTCTCGCCGCGCGAGAAGGTGTCTCGCTGTCGTCTTTGCTGGTGGATCTGCGGGACGCTGGCCTCGAGCTCATCGCTCGAGCGCCAATCGATCGGCTCTCGGATGCATTCGTCGATGTGATTCGTGCAGCCGGCTTGCCCGTCGCGCGCCTCACCTTGGAAGAGGATCCGGGCGAGCGACGGCTCGATGTGTTGCAGCGCGTCGCACGACTCGACAACACCGCAGGCACGATCAAGGCGTTCGCGCCGCTCCCGCAGCGCGTCGATCCGGCCGTACCCACGACGGGCTACGACGATGTGAAGATGGTGGCGCTGGCGAGGCTGGTCGTCGAGAACATCGGCGTCATTCAGGTGGACTGGGGGCTCTACGGTCCCAAGCTGGCGCAGGTTGCGCTCACCTTCGGCGCGGATGATCTCGACAACGTGTCACCCTTGGAACCGCTCGACCTCGGGGCGCGCCGGGCGCCGCTCGAAGAGATTCGCCGCAACATTCGCGCCGCATCGATGGAGCCGGTCGAGCGGAATGGCCGGTTCGAGGTCATGGCGCGATGACGCCCGTCCGACTGGGCGCCGTCGGATACCTCAACGCGCGGCCGCTCGTCCATGGCCTCGATCGCCTGCCGGACCGGTTCGCCGTCCGATTCGATGTGCCCGCCAGATGCGCGACGTTGCTCGAGGAACGCGTCATCGACGTCGGGCTGATTCCGTCAATCGGGTATTGCTCCCACGCCGATTATCGCATCGTTCCGGACGTCGGCATCTGCTCCAGTGGACCGGTGGCTTCGGTCGCGCTCTTCACGACACGCCCTCGCTCCGCGATCCGATCGATTGCCCTCGACAGCAACTCGCGGACCTCGGCCGCGCTGCTGCGGATTCTCTGCGCGCGATCGTTCGACATCGAGCCGGATTTCATCACGATGGGGCCCGATCTGCCGTCGATGCTGGCACAGTGCGACGCCGCCCTGCTCATCGGCGACCTCGCGCTGTTCGCCGACCATCGGTCGGCGGGTCTTCAGAAGATCGACCTCGGCGAGGAGTGGACAAAGATGACCGGTCTGCCGTTCGTGTACGCCTTCTGGACCGGCTGGTCCCGGGCGATCGATGGTGAGGTGATCGGTGCCCTGCAGCGGGCACGCGATGCGGGACGCGACGCCTTCGACCAAATCGCGGCCGCTTACTGCGATGGAGATCCGGACCGGGAGGCCATTGCGCGCGCGTATCTGCGGGACAACGTCAGCTACTCGCTCGGCCAGCGCGAGCGGGCGGGGTTGCGCGCGTTCTTCGCTGCCGCGGCCGAGCTCGGCATCGTCGCGCCGGGCGCGTCGTTGCGGTTCTAGACAGATGCGCACACATTTCGGCCGTGCAGGCACGGCTGGAAAGCAGGCGGCCTCATGACCGTTGCATCGCTGGTGAGCAAGGTGCGAAGTGGCGAGCGCCTCCGTCCCGCCGAAGGCCTGGATCTCTATCGGCACGCGAGCACCCACCTCCTCGGACGGCTCGCGGACGAGATCCGCGCCCGCAAACATCCCGATCGCGTCGTCACCTACATCATCGATCGCAACGTCAACTACACGAACGTGTGTGTCGCCCGATGCAGCTTCTGCGCGTTCTATCGTCCGGTCGGATCGGCGGAAGGCTACGTGCTCGGCTTCGAGGATATCTTCCGCAAGATCGACGAGACGCGCGCGCTCGGCGGCGAGCAGCTCCTGCTCCAAGGTGGTCACAATCCGGACCTGCCGCTCGAATGGTACGAAGATCTGTTCCGTTCGGTGAAGGCCCGCTTTCCAGCCTTCCGGCTCCACGCGCTCTCGCCGCCCGAAGTGATCCACCTGTCGCGCCTCTCGCGGTTGCCGGTCCCGTCGGTTATCGACCGGCTGATTGAGGCCGGCCTCGACAGCATTCCAGGCGGCGGTGCGGAGATTCTCGTCGATCGCGTGCGCAAGCTGCTGAACTGCTACAGCAAGGCCACCACGGATGAATGGCTTGAGGTCATGCGCTACGCACACAGGGCCGGCCTGCGGACCACCGCGACGATGATGTATGGCAGCATCGAAAGACCCGAGGATCGGATCGAGCACTTGATGCGGTTACGCGCGCTGCAGGACGAGACGGGTGGCTTTACGGCGTTCATCACGTGGAGCTACCAGCCGGAGCACACCGAGCTCGGCCTGACCGAGGGCACCGGCGTCGAATACCTGCGGACGCTGGCGATCGCGCGCATCATGCTCGACAATTTTCAGAACCTGCAGGCCTCGTGGGTGACGCAGGGAGGCAAGGTGGGGCAGCTCAGCCTCAGCTTCGGGGCCAATGACATGGGCAGCGTGATGATCGAGGAAAACGTCGTCCGGGCCGCGGGCGCGTCGTACTGCATGGACGAGATCGAAATCGTCCGCAATATCGAAAACGCCGGATTCCGTCCCAAGCGCCGCAACATGCACTACGAGATCCTGGGCGACCCCGTCTTCCGCGAGCGTGCCGTGCCGCGCATCCTCACGCTCGCGGTCGCCCGCCAGGAGCAGGACCAGCCGGTGCCCGCGGAGCTCGCCCACTATCAGGCGCGCAGCCGGCGAGCCAAGACGCAGCGAAACGACTGACGGTCAAGTGTGCCTACCTACGCCGCACGCTGGATCCTGCCGATTGTTGCGCCTCCGATTTCCGACGGCGTTATTACCATCGAGAGCGATCGAATTGCCTACGCCGGGCCAATGCCCGAGGGAGAAGGACTGCGACCCGATGACGTCATCGATCTGGGCCCGGTGGCGATTCTGCCGGGCCTCGTCAATGCGCACACGCATCTCGAGCTGTCGTGGATGGGCGGGCTCGTTCCTCCAGCCCCGCGTATGACGGATTGGGTCCGGCGCCTGCTGCAGGTCCGGCTCGAGGCGGGGAGAGACGATCCCGGCGCCATCGCATCGGCCATCGATGCGGCCCAACGCTGTGGTACCGCGGTCGTGGCCGACGTGAGCAACTCGCTCGCATCTCATGAGCTGCTCGCGCAGTCGCGACTTCAAGGGGTGGTATTTCACGAGCTGGTCGGGTTCGCCGGAGACGGTGCCTCCGATGTCGTGGCGGCGGCGCGCGACCGGGTCGACCGGCTGGGCGACGCGCCCAACATCCGGGTGTATCTGGCGCCTCATGCACCGTACTCGGTCTCGGTCGCGCTGTTCGATGCTATTCACAGGGAAATGGAACGGAGCGATGGCCCCTGCAGTATCCATGTCGCCGAGTCGGCCGAGGAGATAGACCTGCTCTCTCGGGGAGCTGGCGCGTGGCGCGACTTGCTCGAGGAGCTCGGCGCCTGGAATGGGACATGGGCCGTTCCGGGATGCAGTCCGGTCGACTATCTGGCACGGCTGGGATTTCTGACCAGCAACCTGCTCGCCGTCCACGGCGTGCACCTGAACGAGGTCGACCTGCGGCAGCTTGCCAGAGCGCGTGCGACGCTTGTCACCTGTCCACGGTCAAACGCATGGACGGGCGCCGGCATACCGCCCGTCGAGCGGTTCTACTCGTCGGGAGCTCGCGTCGCAGTCGGCACGGACAGTCTGGCCAGCTCGCCCGACTTGAACATCTTCGCCGAGCTGGCGGAGCTTCGACGAATCGCCCCGACGATTCGGGCGGGGACGCTGCTCGAAAGCGCGACCCTAGCGGGCGCTGAAGCGCTTGGCACGGCCGATCGGTTCGGATCGCTGGAGCCAGGAAAGTCCGCCCACGTCCTGGCCGTCGTGGTTCCTGAGACCGTTGAGGATGTGGAAGAATACCTGATCGGCGGAATCGAACCGGCTTGGATTCGCTGGCTGGACGGCCTCGATTGAGTCAAAAGGTGCCACGTCTCAACCCACGTCCTTCAGGCAGCCGTCGTTCAATCGTCCCCTGGACGATGGTGGGGCGTCTCCGCTTGTACGGCTCGTTGGTCCGTTTCAGCCACTCGGTGTTCGCCTTGCCGTTCGCGCTCGCCGGGGCCCTGCTTGCGTTCGAACGCGTCCCTCTGTCATGGGACCGCATCGCCTGGATCGTCGTCGCCATGATCGGGGCCAGGAGCGCCGCGATGGGGTTCAACCGGCTCGTGGACGCGAGCCACGACGCGCTCAATCCACGCACCGCCGCGCGTGAGCTCCCGCGGGGGCTGATTTCGCGGACCGAAGCCATGGCGTTCATCACCGTCTCCGGCATCGTGTTCGTGTACGCGGCATATCGGCTGGGACCGGTCTGTTTCGCCCTCTCGCCGGTCGCGCTCGCAATCGTTTTCTGGTACTCGGTCGCGAAGCGATACACCGCCTACACACAGCTGTTTCTGGGGCTCGCGATGGCGGTAGCCCCGGTTGGTGGGTGGTTGGCCGCGGGCGGGCGCGGCGGGGTCGAGCCGTGGCTGCTCGGGCTCGCAATCGGCGCATGGGTTGGCGGATTCGACATCCTCTACGCGTGCCAGGACGTGGCATTCGATCGTGGGCACGGCCTGACATCGATTCCGGTGCGGTTTGGCATTCGAACCGCGCTGCGTATCTCGCGCGCGATGCATGTGGTCACCATCATCTCGCTGGCACTGGTTGGAATCATGCGTCCGCTCGGGCCTCTCTACCCCGTTGGCGTGGCCGCGGTGGCGGTGCTGCTCGCCTACGAGCAGTCGCTGGTCGGCGAAGCCGATCTGTCGCAGGTAAAGCGGGCGTTCGATCTGAACGGCTACGTGGGCATTCTCTATTTCCTCGTGACGGCCGTCTCGTTGTACCTGCAGTAGATGGGGGCCAGGGCGAAATGATCGAGCGCACGATTGCGGTCGGTATCACGGGAGCGAGCGGTGCCATCTACGCCGTCCGAACCCTCGCGGCGCTGCTCGAGCGCGGGTGCCGCATCGAGCTGGTCGTCAGCGACTTCGGGCGACGCCTGTTGCGCGATGAGGTGGGCGACGAAGCCGCCGTCGATCGGTTGCAGCCCTACCTCCGATCGCGGTACGGCGAGGCCGTCGCCGCCGGGTCCGTCGTGCTGCACAGCAACCGCGACCTCGGCGCCGCCATCGCCAGCGGCAGCCACACCTGCGAGTCGATGGTCATCGTCCCCTGCTCGATGAAGACGATGGCTGGAATCGCGCACGGGCTGTCGAGAAACCTCGTCGAGCGCGCCGCCGACGTGATGCTCAAGGAGAGGCGGCGTCTGATCATCGTGCCGCGCGAAACGCCGATGAGCCTGCCGCAGCTTCGGAACATGGTGCTTTGCGCCGAGGCGGGTGCGCTCATGATGCCCGCGATGCCGGCGTTTTATCAGGGCCCGGTCACGCTCGACGACCTCGCGGATTTCATGGCGGGCAAGATTCTCGCGGCGCTGGGCTTCGAGCACCAGCTGTATCCGGCCTGGAACGGATAAGGCGATTCCCACCGAACATTCGAAAGATCCGGCGCGCATCGCGGGGATGTTCGACGCGATCGCGCGTCGCTACGATTTCCTCAATCATCTGCTCAGCGCCGGGCTTGATCGTCGATGGCGGCGGCGGGCCATCGACACCTTGCATCTCCGGGGCGACGAAGTCGTGCTGGATCTCTGTACCGGCACGGCGGACCTGGCGATCGAAGCGGTGCGACGGAAAAAGGGCGCACGGCGCGCGGTGGGCATCGACTTCGCGTCGGCGATGCTGCGGCTGGGGCGTGAAAAGGTGCACCGCACAAGCGCGTCCGTGTCCCTCGTGCAGGGGGACGCCACCGAGATTCCGCTCGCCGCGGAGAGCGTCGATGCCGTGACGATGGCGTTCGGCATCCGCAACGTCGAGGACCCCGACGCGGCGTGCCGGGAGATGCTGCGATGCCTCCGGCCCGGCGGTCAGCTGCGAATCCTCGAGTTCGGCGTCCCTGCAATCCCCGGCGTGCGCGCCGCATTTCTGTGGTACTTCCGCCGCGTGCTGCCGCGAATCGGCCGCCTGATCTCGCGCCACCATTCCGCGTACGCGTATCTTCCCGCGTCTGTTAGCACTTTCCCGTCCCCGGACGAGTTCGCCTCCGGGCTCGAGCGGGCCGGCTTTGTCCGGGTCGGCGTCGACCGCGTGACGCTCGGGGTCGTCTATCTATACCGGGCTCGAAAACGCGAACCTGAGCGGCACGGCAACGAAGCTTGGCCTCAAACCGCCGAGGTCCGAGGGCGGAGCAACGAAGCTTCGTGACCAGGGTGTCGAAATTCTCGGACGCGAGGCAACGGCCGGATCCCGCGATATAATTCTCTAACCTTTTGATGTACTTCAACTTCGAGGATTATCGGCCCGATATCGAGCTCATCGACAGCGCCATTTCCCGACGCGAGGGTGTCCTTCTCTCGATCGTCGTTCACGCGCTGGTCATCGCGCTGGTGCTGCTGGCGCCCAGGCTGCCGCTGTTTCAGCGGCTGGCGGAGCAGCGAGCGCGTGCCCTCGAGCAGCAGCGCCAACTGGCGCTCGAGCAGCAGCGGAATCAGGCGCGGTTCGTCTTCGTGCAGCCGAGAGTCGATCTTGAGGCCAAGAAGCCGCCGGTCGTCGGCGAGCTGTCGGACAAGGACCGGGTCGCGCGGGCGCCGGAGCGATCGGTGAAGCCACGGGATTCCAGGCCGTTCAGCCGTGGCAATTCCTCCGATCGGGTCGAAGCTCAGCGTCAGGCGCGCGCCCAGGGGCAGGGTCCGGCGCCCGAGGCCGCCTCGCCGCAGCCGGGGTCACGACAAGAGGTGCTGCCGCCGATCGACGACAACGGCCGGACGGCTGTCGCGCGTGGATCGAGCACGCCGGCGCCGCATGCGGGCCAGTCTGGAGGATCGCTGGGGGACGCGCTCAGGAATCTGGAGCGGTTCGTCGAACAGGAGAACTTTTCCAACGAGCAGGGTGGCGGCGGCACGTTTGGCCCGTCGATTCAGTTTGACACCAAGGGCGTCGAATTCGGGCCCTGGATTCGGCGGTTCGTCGCGCAGATCAAACGCAACTGGTTCATCCCTTACGCGGCGATGTCGCTCAAGGGGCATGTCGCGATCACGTTCTACGTCCACAAGGACGGGGCCATCAGCGCCCTGAACGTCGTGGCGCCCTGCGATGTCGAGGCGTTCAACCACTCGGCGTTCAACGCGCTGACCGCGTCGAATCCGACGCAGCCCCTGCCGCCCGAGTATCCCTCCGATCGCGCCTTCTTCACCGTCACGTTCTACTACAACGAGACGCCGCCCGTCAGTCCGTAGACGTGATGAGCGGGGCGGTCGGTGTTGCCTGAGGACCACCTGAGGGCTACATGCTCCCGAAGCCCACACGCCCGCAGCAGCTTGGGTTGTTCATCCTGCTGACGATCGTCGCGCTGCTGGCGCTGGTTCGTGCTTGGCGGTAAGCGCCGCAGAAAGGAGTCGAATGAGAGACGGACTCATCCTCGCGTTGCTCACCCTGGCGGCCGCGCTCGTGTTCCATGCCGTGTTTCCGCGATACGACTGGCGTGTCGCCGAGGACGGCATCACCGTCATCGTCATCGACAGATGGGAGGGACGGTCGCAGCGCGCGACGTTCGCGCCCGACGGTTCCGTGAAGCCGTCGACGGTCTACGTGCCGTTCTAGGAGTTGACAGTCAATACGTCTCATCGATCGAAAGCCTTGACCGCGGAGGGCCCTGAGAGCGCGGAGGAATCAACCTTGATGGGGTTGATCAGCCTTTCGGAGTCTCCGCGTTCTCAGCGGTGAGCGCTTCTCCTTCTTCAGTTCCGTGCCGTTTCTTCTCGCGATCGTCGGCCCAACCGCGACAGGAAAAAGCGCGCTCGGTCTCGCGCTCGCCGAGCGCTACGACGGCGAGATCGTCTCCTGCGATTCGGCCGCCGTCTATCGCGGGTTCGATATCGGGACCGACAAGGTGCCCGCGGCCCTTCGTCGAGGCGTGCCGCATCATCTCATCGATGTCGTTGATCCGACCGAGGAGTATTCCGCGGCGAGGTACGCACAGGACGCGGCCGCAGCCATTCGGGACGTCACCGGGCGTGGCAGGCTGCCGATTCTGGTCGGGGGGACCGGCTTCTACTATCGTGCGCTGACGCGCGGTCTGTTCTCGGGGCCCGGCGCGAATCCGCGCCTGCGCGCGCGTCTTCGGCGAATCGTGACCGGGCGCGGTCCCGGGCGCCTGCATCGGTTGCTGCAGAGGGTGGATCCGGCCTCCGCCCTGCGGATCCAGCCCCGGGATGCGCGGCGCCTCATTCGCGCGTTGGAGGTCTACCTCGAGACGGGGCGTCCGCTCACGTTGCATTTCGAACGTACGGTGTCGTCGATTCCGGACTACGAGGTGCTGACGATGGCGCTGCGGCTGCCCGGCACGGACACCGCGATGCGCGTGGCGAAGCGCGTGGATGAGCAGTTCGCGTCCGGCCTGCTCGACGAGATCCGCGATCTGGTGGCGCGCGGCGTTCCGGAAGACGCACGCCCATTCGGCGGGCTCGTCTACCGTCAGGCGCTCGAGCATCTGCGCGGTGTTCGTGACGAGCGCGCGACGCGGGAGCTCATCGTTCGCGAGAACCGTCGATACGCACGCCGGCAGTTGATCTGGTTCAGGAAAGAGCCTAATCTACGATGGTTCGACGGCGCGGGAGAGCGCCCCGAAACCCTTGCGGCGGTCGAGCGCGTGATTCGCGCGCGGCTGTCCGCACGCGGCCTCCCGGCGCCGGAGGAGACAGCTCGCTGATGGCTCAAGCCAAACTGCCCGCCGCTCCAGCCAACATTCAGGATGTGTTTCTCAACTACGCGCGCCGGGAACGGCTGTCCGTGCAGATTCAGCTCGTCACCGGGCACGATTTCGAGGGGCGGATCAAGAACTTCGATCGCTTTGCGGTGATCGTCGAGCAGGACGGCGCCGATCACATGATCTTCAAGCACGCGATTGCCACGATCCGCTCGCCCCGGCAGATCACCAATTACTACGCCTCGCACGAGTAGCGGCGTCGTGCCTCACGCCTCGCCCTTCACGCGCGCGATCGTGATCGTGCTCGACAGCGTTGGCGTCGGCGAGCTGCCGGACGCGGCGCGCTACGGCGACGAGGGGAGCAACACGCTCCACAATATCTCGCGCCTCGTCCGACTCCAGATCCCCGCGCTCCGGTCGCTTGGCCTTGGGAACCTCGTTGCTCTTCAGGGCGTCGATCCGGTCGACCAGCCCGGGGCCGCGTATGGCAGGATGGCGGAAGCGTCCGCGGGCAAGGACTCCGTCACCGGCCACTGGGAAATGACCGGGATCGTCCTCGACCGCGCCTTTCCGGTCTTTCCTGAGGGTTTCCCGCCCGAGGTCATCGCCAGCTTCGAGCGGGAGATCGGCCGTCCGACGCTCGCGAATCGGGCCGCGTCGGGAACGCAAATCATCCAGGACCTTGGCGCCGAGCACATGCGAACCGGCGCGCCGATTGTCTACACGTCGGCCGACAGCGTGTTCCAGATTGCGGCCCACGAATCAGTGGTTTCCCTCGAGGAGCTCTATCGCATCTGTGACGTCGCGTACCGCATTGCCGTCGAAGGGCTCGGGATGGGACGTGTCATCGCGCGACCCTTCGTCGGGGAGCCGGGGCATTTCATGCGGACCGCAAATCGGCGCGACTTCGCGGTTGCGCCGCCGGGAGCGACCCTGTTGGATCGCCTGAAGGACGCCGGGCACGACGTCATCGCCATCGGGAAGATCGAGGATCTGTTCGCGGGCCGCGGCATCACGCACGCGTACCATGCGTCGAGCGACGACGAGGTGATGGACCAGGTCGAACGATCGCTGGATTGGATGCCGGACGGCCTGCTGTTTGCCAATCTGGTCGACTTCGACACGGTGTACGGGCACCGCAACGACGCCGCGGGCTACGCGGGCAATCTCGAACGCTTCGACGCGCGGTTGTCCGAGTTGCTCGCGCGGCTGAGGCCCGATGATCTGGTGGTGGTGACGGCGGACCACGGAAACGATCCGACGACGCCCAGCACGGACCATTCGCGCGAGTACGTGCCGTTGCTCGTCACCGGCGGCAACGTGCGAGCCGGTGTGGATCTGGGAACGCGCGAGACGTTCGCGGATCTCGGACAGACCCTCGCCGGGGTCTTTCTCGTGCCGCCGCTCGCACACGGCACGAGCTTTCTGGCGGAGATTGCCTAAGGGAAGCGCGTCGATGCCCACCATTCGCGAAGAGCTCGAGGCGCGGGAGCGCCAGATGCTCGCGCCGCAGGCCTCACACAGCGCCGAGACGCGTGGCCGCGAGCGGCCGGAGCGCGAGGATCCCATCCGTCCCGCGTTCCAGCGCGACCGCGACCGCATCGTCCACAGCAAAGCCTTCCGCCGCCTCAAGCACAAGACCCAGGTCTTCTTTGCCCCGACCGGGGATCACTACCGCACGCGCCTGACACACACACTCGAGGTGTCGCAAATCGCACGCACCATCTCGAAGGTCCTGCGCCTGCACGAGGAGCTGACCGAGGCCATCGCGCTCGGACACGATCTCGGCCACACGCCGTTCGGCCACGCCGGCGAGCGGGTGCTGAACGACTTGATTCCGGGCGGGTTCAACCATTACGAGCAGAGCCTGCGCATCATCGATGTCCTCGAAAACGATCGTCGCGGTCTCAATCTGACGTGGGAGGTACGCGACGGCATCGCGCGCCACTCGAAGGGCAAGCAGGGCATGCCGGTGGGCGCGGATTCGGCGCATCGCGCCGCCACGCTCGAGGGGCAGGTGGCCCGCGTCGCCGACATCATCGCCTACGTCAACCACGATATCGACGACGCGACGCGGGCGGGGATCCTCCGCGAATCAGACCTGCCTGCCGGCGCAGTCGAGGTTGTCGGCCGGACGGCGTCGGAACGGATCGGGCACATGGTCACCGACGTGGTCATCGAGACGCTCGAGGGAAGACTCGCGGAGATTCGCATGAGCGAGTCGACTCTTCGAGCCGTGCTCGAGCTTCGCGATTTTCTATTCGGCGCCGTGTACGAGAACGCGGTGGCGACCGCTGAATTCAAGAAGGCCACCGGCATCCTGGGCGGCCTCTGGGAAAAGGTCCGGCAGCAGCCCGACGACTTCCTCGATGCGCGAACCATCGAGACCGAAGGCCTCGATGCCGCAGCCCGCGATTTCCTCGCGGGCATGACCGACCGCTTTGCCGTCGCCCTCTTCGAGCGACTCTTCATCCCTGCGCCCTGGGTTGAAACACGCCGCGCCGACTGATTTGCGCTTGCATGTGAATACCGGGTGAGGCCCAATGAATCAATGGACCTGAATCCGGCGTTACGAGCTCTCACCACAGAGGATACAGCGCGGCTGCCCCGCAACCAAACCACTGGGCATCCGCGCTAGCGGCGGGCCCGTCGGGCCCGCCGATCTAGTAGAACAAACGCTTTCTTGTCGGGAAAAGACGTTCTC
>JACPPN010000167.1 GCA_016190995.1 Acidobacteriota bacterium
AAGAGGTTGCGGTCGGTGCCGTCCCACAATGTTTCTCGCAAATTCGACCTCCGCCTCTGTAAGCCGTCCCTCCTCAGCTAGTTTCCATGCCAACTCGTGGGACATCTGGCTCAGCGAAGTGTCGCCGATTGGTCCTGAGTAGTCGCCAAGGGGCGGACGATTCCGTTGCCCGCCCCTCCGGCACGTTGATCACGCGACGGCCTCAGGCTCGAGGCGCGAAGAGTGCAAAACTCCGGTGTGTGGAGCGGTCGTCGGCCTTGGTCCGCGGTCAGCCAGTTACCCACTCGGACGCCAAGCCGTCGAACACCCTTCACCCGCCGGATGCCGGCAGCCAGCTCCGGACCGAGCAGGCCGGCGTCCGCGGCCTCGTAGGCGATTCGACGGACCGCCGCCAGACGGAGGTTGATCGTTGCAGGTGCGTAGGCTCGTTGTTCGAGATGGATGCGGTAGCGGAGGACCACCGTGCGATTGAACGCGAGCCGTGGCTCGGAGCAGTACCAGCGCACGAACTCGTCGATGGCGTGGTCGTAGGTGCGTTGACCGCTGGCAGACGACAAGCTGTTCAGGACGGCCGACTTCGCCTGTTCGAGGTCGGGCAAGGCAAGTATTCGTTTCGGCGCCTTCTTCTTGCGTGATTTCGAGGTCCTCGCCGAGCACGTCCGCAGGGACGTCGCGTAGGGGGCGTCCGGCTGCGTCGCCAGCGCAGCCGCGTCGGTCAAGCCTTCCTGCGGCGTTTTCGCGGATTGACACCACGGGCGAGTTGCGAGCGAATCCGCGAGGCGCGGGGTGCCACCCAAGTCGTCCGTGGCGGCCCGCGTTCTCGTCATCTTCAGCCCCGTGCGGCACGGGTCCACTTTTGAAACCCGCATACTGGCCACCATCGATGGGCACCCGTGGCGCCGGTGATGAACGACGCCTGGTCCAAGCAGAGGCAGAGGACAGTGGCAGCGTTCTCTCCAGTCTTCCCGAGCGTTCTGTTGGCGTTGAAGCACGATGCCCTCGCCTCGCTATCAGGATGTTTCGGTGTCGAACCTTTGAGTGATCGGACTGAGAACTGCCAGACGCGATCTCCATGTGGCAAAGTCGCGGCTGCGCGCGAGCCCAGGGGAGATCATGCCAGGAAGCGGGCCGAGCCTGGCTGTGGAGGGCGGCAGGACGGCAGCCTGCCGCGGACGGACAACCACCGGGGTTCGGTGTGCGTCCTAACGTGAAGATTCGCGGAGGAGCCGGTGGACGCATTCATCCAGGATCTTCGGGTAGGTCTGAGGCTGCTTGCCGCGCGCCGGGGATTCGCGGCCGTCGCGATTCTCACGCTGGCGCTCGGGATCGGGGCGAACACCGCTGTCTTCTCGGTCGTCAACAGCGTGCTCCTGCGGCCGCTGCCGTATCCCGACAGCGACGGGCTGCTGCGCGTCAGCGAGCAGCGCCCGTTCTCCCGCGGCCGGCCGATGGCTGCGCTGACCAACGAGACCTACCACCCGTGGCTCGAGCGCACGCGCACGCTCGACGCGCTGGGGGCGTACTCCCCGCGTGCTTACACGCTGACCGGACGCGGCGAAGCGCGGCGCGTGCAGGGGACGGCGGTCACCGCGTCTCTGTTTCCGATACTGCGGGCGACTCCCGCGCTCGGGCGAGCCTTCACACAGGACGAGGAGAAACCGGGCGCGAACCGCGTGCTGATATTGAGCCATGCGACGTGGCTCTCGCTCTTTGCCGGTGATCGCGCCGCCGTCGGCCGCACCATCACGCTGGACGGCGATCCTCACGAGATCGTCGGCGTCATGCCGCCCTGGTTCTTCTTCCCCGATCGCGACGCGGAGCTCTGGACGCCGCAGTTCGTCCCGCTACCGAGCCGGAGCGCGAACGAGCGCCGCGTCTTTGCGTTCGCGGCCCTTGCACGCCTGAAGCCCGGTGTGACGCTGGAGCAGGCGCGGGCCGAGGGGACCGCGATCGTGCAGAGCCTGTATGCCGATGCGCCGTGGGGGCGAACGCCGCTCGACGCCCAGCGCGCGCCCCAGTTGCGGCTGATTCCGCTCAAAGACGAGATGGTGCGCGAGGTTCGACCGGCGCTCCTGACCCTGATCGCGGTGGTCGCGCTGGTGTTGCTGGTCGCGGCTGCGAACCTCGCCAATCTGCTCCTCGCGCGCGACGCCGCGCGTCAGCGAGAAATCGCCATCCGCGTGGCCGTCGGCGCCGGCCGCGCCCGGCTGGTGCGGCAGCTCCTGACGGAAAACGTGTTGCTCTCTGGGTTGGGAGGAGTGACAGGGCTCATCCTGGCGTGGTGGCTGGTGCGGATGCTGCCTGCCATCGCGCCGCAGGATTTTCCTCGTCTCGAGGAGCTGGCGCTCGACGGCCGAGTGCTGCTCTTTACGACTGTCGTCTCGATCGTCACCGGCCTGCTTTTCGGCCTCGCGCCGGCCGTTCAGGGCCTCCGCATCGATCTGACGCGTGCCCTGGCCGAATCCGGCGGCACGGGGTCGGGCGGATTCCGTTTCGTACGCGGGAACCGGACGCGTCTCGCGCTCGCTGTCGGAGAGATTGCGATCGCGGCGATCCTGCTCGTGGGTGCCGGGCTCCTCGTCAAGAGCTTCGTGCGACTCATCGACGTCGATCCAGGGTACGATCCGGCGAACGTCCTGACAGCCCGGCTGCCGCTGCCGCCAGCGAAGTATCCCACTCAGGAAATGTCGGCCCAGTTCTACGATCGGCTCCTGGAGCGTGTCGCCGCGTTGCCCGATGTCGCCGCTGTCGGCTCGGTCAACACGCTGCCGCTGTCGCCCGGTCTCATGATGGTCGCTTTCAATCTCCCCAATCGACCCGAGACCGCTGACCAGCCGCCCCCCTCCGCGAACCTGCGCATCGTCAGCGCAGGCTACATGCGCGCGATGGGCCTGCGCCTCGTCGAAGGACGGACGCTCTCCGACACCGATCGAGCCGGCAGTCGTCCGGTCGTGCTTGTCAATGAGAGCTTCGCGCGCACGTACTTCCCCGGCGAGCAGCTCGTCGGGCGCGAGCTTCCCATCTTCCACGAGCCTTCCGAGGTCGTGGGCATTGTCGCCGACGTGCGGCATGCCGGGCTCGATACCGACCCTCAGCCCGAGGTGTACGTGACGTATCACCAATCGGAGCAGTTCCGGTCGGCTGGCGCCTACCTCGTCGTGCGGTCGAAGACGGATCCAATCTCCCTTGTGCCGGCGCTTCGCGCCGCGGTCCAATCCACCGATCCTGACATTCCGCTGGAGAGCGTCATGACGATGGAGGCCCGGCTGGCCGCGTCGGTGGCGCAGCCGCGTTTCTACGCGGCGCTGCTGGCGCTGTTCGCTGCGCTTGCCGTGACGCTGGCGGCGGTCGGCATCTATGGAGTGCTGTCTTACAGCGTGCTGCAGCGCCGGCGCGAGATCGGCGTTCGCATGGCGGTGGGCGCTGAACCCGGCGCCGTGCTGCGACTCGTGCTGGGCCAGGGGGCCGTCCTGGTGGCCATCGGGCTGGTGATCGGGCTGGGCGCCGCCGCGCTCGTCTCGCGCGTGCTGACGGCGTTCCTGTTCGGCGTCACGGCGGCCGATCCGGCGGTGTTTGCCGCTGTGGCGACCCTGCTCGGCGCGATCGCCCTGACGGCGTGCTACGTGCCCGCCCGGCGTGCGGCCCGCGTCGATCCACTCGAGGCGCTGCGCTACCAGT
>JACPPN010000168.1 GCA_016190995.1 Acidobacteriota bacterium
ACACTGAGCTGGCCGACGTCGACGCCCGGCTGCGGCCGAAGCTGCAGAGCGCCAAACCCCGACTTGAAATTCGTCACTTCCAGATGCTGGCCGCCTTCATCGGGGTAATCGAGAACGAGCAGGCGCTCGGACCATCGGATGCTCACCACCTGATCCTGGCGGTGCCGGACCGTCTGGATGTCGTAGAGACCGGGTGGCAGCGTCGCGGTCAGGCCCCGTCCCGGCGTGAACGTGGTTGGGGTGGATCCCTCGCGTTTGCCGCTGGGATACACCGTCGCTTTCGTCTCCTCGGTGACTTCCTCGAGGCCATCGAAGACGCGCACCTGCAGCTCGATGGAGGATTCCGACGAAGGCGCGGCCGTCGCCTGCAGAAGGACGATCGTGGCCGTCGCGGCGGTGAAGGCGCCTAGTGTTGATCGCGTCATCTGAAAAACGGTCGGAATATTAGATATCGTATTACTGGTGTCAAGCAGCCGGACCATTGGTCCTCGCCTCGGCGACTCCCTCGGGCTCGAAGTGTTCCTGATTCCGGTCGGGGCCGGCCGGTACGAGCTGTATTGTGAACACGACGACGACGAGGCGATCGACGAGAAGGAGATGTCGGCCGGATTCTCCGGCGCGCTCACGGCACGGTTCAAGGCGATGCTGGCGGCTGCCGAGCGCGAACGCCTCGAGGGGCGCCCGGCGATCACGGAGGAGCCGCGGACGTGGACACGCCGGCTTCGCGATCACGCCGTCCGCTGGGTCGCCGAGCGTATCGCCGAACAGCGACTGCTCTGGAACCTGCGACGCGAGCATCAGGCGATCCTGATTCATCCCGACGACCTGGCCGATGACCAGCCGCAGGCGACGCTGCGATCGATGCTCCAACGCGACTACGATCGTCACCGGCGCTGGCTCGTCGTCGACGGCATGGCGATGCTCCTGCTGGGCGCGGTGTTTTTCCCGATTCCAGGGCCGAACTTGATCTTCTACTACTTCGCCTTTCGGGTCGTCGGCCACTATCTGTCGGTCAGGGGCGCACGGCAGGGGTTGGACCGCGTGACGTGGCGCACGCGATCGAGCGCGCCGCTGACGGAGTTGCGTCAGCTCTTGCGCCTGGAGCCGCAGAGCCGACACGCGCGGCTGCGCGAGTTGTCGGCGCGCCTGCGTTTGCAGCATCTCGCGAGCTTTTACGAGCGGACCGCGGTTCCGAGCGCGTGATATACTCCCTCGATTGAAGCTGAGCGAGCTTGCTGAGCGTCTGGGCTGCCGGCTCGAAGGCGACGGCGACGCCGAAATCCTCGGCGTCGCGGGCATCGACCGCGCGGGACCCAGCGACGTCACCTTCTTCGTCAATCCCCGCTACAGCTCGGCTCTTCGAACGACGCGTGCGGCGGCCGTGATCCTCAACGACGGCGCGCCGGCGGCGCCGTGCGCGATGCTGCGCACGGCGGAGCCCTATGTCGCGTTCGCCGACGCGGTGGCCGTGTTCGCGGACACCACACGCCCCGCACCGGGGATCCATGTCCATGCCGCGATCGGCGCGGACGTGGACATCGACGCCAGCGTCTCGATTGCCGCGTTCGTCTCGATAGGCGACCGCGTGCGGATCGGTCCGCGTACGATCATCCATCCGAACGTCACGATCGGCCACGGCGCGCGGATTGGCGCCGATTGCCTCATTCACTCCAACGTGGCCATCCGGGAGCGCACGGCGATTGGCCATCGCGTCGTCCTGCAGAACGGCGCCGCGGTTGGCGCCGATGGTTTCGGCTTCGCGAAACGTCCCGACGGCACCTACCAGAAGATCCCGCAGGCCGGCGTCGTGGTGATCGAGGATGACGTGGAAATCGGCGCCAACACGACGATCGATCGTCCGGCCGTGGGCGAGACGCGCATTCGCGCGGGCGCGAAAATCGACAACCTCGTCCAGGTGGCGCACGGCGTCAGCATCGGCCGCAACGCGCTGCTCGCCGCCCAGGTCGGCATCGCGGGCAGCACCGAGCTCGAAGACGATGTCGTGCTGGCCGGACAGGTCGGGGTTGCGGGTCATCTGAAGATCGGCCGCGGCACGGTCGCGACCGCGCAGAGCGGCATCCCGAACTCCGTGCCCGCCGGCGCGCTCGTCTCGGGCTTCCCCGCCATCGAGAACCGGGAGTGGCTGAAAGCCTCGGCGATCTTCCGGAGACTGCCGGAGCTCAAGAAGAGCGTCGCGGCGCTCGAGCGGCGCCTCACCGAACTCGAAGAGAGGCTGTCGCGCCGCATCGGTGTCTGACGCACCCGCCCCACGTTCCGTCGCGTCCAATCCCGAAGAGCACACGCGGCTGCTCGGGCCCGCTGGGGAGAGGCGCGACGTGCAGGCTTCGGAAGGCCGTCCGTCGCGTCAGGAGCGTGAGATCAAAGCTCTCACCGCAGAGCACGCAGAGCGCGCGGAGGAACGATCCTCCAAGAAATCCTGGCTCCGCGTCCTTCGCGCCCTTGGCGGTGATGGCTCTTGGTCACACGCATGGTCGGGTTCCCGCCGGCGAGACCGCCGGCCTTTCAGGAGGAGTGAAGCTTGCGCGCAGTGATTCTGTCCCTGGTGACGGCCCTGTCGGCGACGAGCGCGGTGGCGCAGGAAATCCCGACGATCGCGGGAGGACCCCGGAAGCCGACAGGCATCCTGACCGACTACAACTTCCACCTGAACGCGGCCTACATGGCCATCGATGATCCCCGATTCACCTGGGACGCGGATTTCGGCGGCGATCTCGACGTCATTGACTACGGCGCCGGGCGGGCGAATTTTCTCGCCAACTACGAGGCGGTTCTGGGCGAAGAGCTGCGGTCGTTCGACCTCAACCAGGGTATCTACACGCTCGACCTTCGGGGCACGCTCCGGCGCAGCCACAGCGAGCTGGCCGGCGTCTTCCACCATGTCTCGCGCCATCTCAGCGATCGATCGAAGATTTTTCCCATCGACTGGAACATGATAGGCGTCGAGTACCGCCACCTGCGGACGCAGGATCGCCTGAGCGTCATCGGGACGGCGCACGCGCTGGTCACCACGGCGCGGTCGTTCGTTGACTATACGTCAGAGTGGAATCTCGCGGTGGGGGTGCGCTACTCGCTGGACCAGCACCTGGCGGCCATTGCCGGCGGGCGCCTCACCCTCGTCAGTGTCGATCGGGCGACGTTCGACCGCGGGATGCAGAGCGGGGGCCGGGTGGAAGTCGGCGTCCAGGTTCCGGGTCCGGCCGGCCGGATCGACATCTTCCTCGCGGCCGAGCGGCGCATAGACGCCGACCCTCTCGAGCGTCTGCCGCATTCGTGGGCGCTCGTCGGGTTCCGGCTCCGGGGGCTCAGTCAATAGACCGTGCCATAATCAGAAGACATGCTCACACGACTTCGCTTGCTGCGGTGGGCGACCGTCCTGGCGGCCGCGCTGGCGGTGGGAATCGCCGGGCCGGACGCGGCCACGCGTCCGCCGAAGCTCGACTACCAGATTACGCAACTGCCGAACGGCCTCACGGTCATCTTGTCCGAGGATCACTCGACGCCCATCGTCCATTTGCAGCTCTGGTACCACGTCGGTTCCAAGAACGAACGGCCGGGGCGCACCGGGTTCGCCCACCTGTTCGAGCACATGATGTTCAAAGGCTCGAAGAACGTGGATCCCGAACAGCACACCTCGCTCATCTCGAGCGTCGGCGGGCAGAGCAATGCCTACACGACAGAGGATGCGACGGTCTTCTGGGAGACGGTTCCGTCGCAGTACCTCCCGCTCGGCCTGTGGCTCGAAGCGGATCGGATGGCCACCTTGCGCATCAACGAAGGCGTCTTCCGGACCGAGCGGGAGGTCGTGAAGGAGGAGCGCCGGATGCGCGTCGAAAACCAGCCGTTCGGCCGCTTGTCCGAAATCATCTACGACCAGGCATTCACGGTTCATCCGTACAGGCATCCCACGATCGGCAGCATGGCCGACCTCGAGGCCGCCTCCATCGAGGATGTGCGCGAGTTCTATCAGACCTACTACGTGCCGGCGAATGCGACCATGGCGGTCGTTGGAGACTTCGACAGCACGCTGGCGATGGATCTGATCAAGAAGTATCTCGGCCGCGTGCCGAAGGCCGAGCGGGCTGTTCCGCGTGACGTGTCCAAGGAGCCCCAGCAGGCGCGCGAGCGGCGCGTGACGCTCGAGGAGAACTGGCCGCTCGCGGCCGTGGTCGTGGCCCATCACATCACGTACGACGGTCACCCCGATTCATATCCGCTGCACATCGCGTCGAAGATCCTCTCCGACGGTCAAAGCGCGCGGATTTACCGCAGCCTCGTCTACGAGAAGCGGTTCGCGCTCGCGGCGTTCGGCGGCGGCAACATCATCGAGGATCCCAACCTGTTTTTCGCGGTGGCGATTCTCCAGCCCGGCCGCACGCCACCGGAGGCCGAGCAGGCGCTCGTCCAGGAGCTCGAGCGGCTCAAGTTGGAGCCGGTCTCGGACACGGAGCTCGAGCGCGCGAAGAACCAGTTCGCGCGTGATTACATCGTGGGCCGCGAATCGAACCAGCAGAAGGCGGCGCATTTGGCGCACGCCGCGGTGATCCATGACGACATCCGGACGGCCGACGGCGAGTTCGACATTTTCATGAACATCACGGCGGCGGACGTCCAGCGTGTCGCGCGGACGTATTTCACGACGCCCAACCGCCTCATCATCACGATCCTGCCAAAGGGCCAGGCCGGGAAGGGCCGGGGGGAGTAGGGGGACGACTCAGGATGGCAAGAGGATTTGTGCCGACACTGGCGCTCCGCGCCTCGGTCCTGATCGCGTTGTTGGCGGCCGTTCGGCCGGACGCTGCCGCTCAGACGCGGGACTGGCCGAGCGAACGCGCGCCGAAGCCGCTGGCGGCGCCGCAGGTGAAGTTCCCGCCGTACGAGATTCGCACCCTTCCGAACGGTCTCAAGGTCGTCGCGGTGCTGCACCACGAGCAACCCGCCGTCAGCATCCGGCTGCTCGTTGCGGCGGGCGCCGCCCAGGATCCGCCAGGCAAGCCGGGCGTCGCGTCGCTCACGGCGGCCGTCCTCGATCAGGGGACAACCACCCGCCGCGCCGAGCAGATCGCCGGCACGATCGACACCATCGGAGGCGCGCTCGATACGGGCGCGGGAAGCGACCTCAGCTTTGTCAACGCCGTCGTGATGAAGGACAGCTTCAAGCTCGCGATGTCACTGGTGTCCGACGTCGCGCGCCGTCCCGCGTTCGCCCCCGAGGAGGTCGAGCGGCAGCAGCAGCAGGTGCTCTCGGGCTTGAAGGTCAGCTACGACGATCCGGATTACGTGGCGAGCGTCGTGTTCGACCGGCTCGTCTACGGGTTTCATCCCTACGGCATGCCGAACAACGGCACCGCTGAATCGGTCTCGCGCATCTCCCGCAACGATCTCGTGGCATTCCATCAGGCGTTCTACGCGCCCAACAACGCCATCCTCGCGATCGTCGGCGATCTCACGGCCGGGGAGGCCTTCGCCGGCGCTGAGGAGGCATTCGGCGACTGGGCGAGAAAAGAAGTCCCCGCGCCGACGTCGACCAATCCGCCGGAACCGACGCGGCGCCTCATCGTCATCGACAAACCCGGTGCGGTGCAGACGGAAATCCGCGTCGGGCACATCGGGATTCCCCGGAAGCACGCCGACTTCATGGCGCTCGATCTCGCAATCAAGGTTCTGGGCGGCGAGGGGAGCAACCGGCTGCATCGCGTGCTCCGTTCGGAGCGCGGCCTGACCTATGGCGCGTCGGCGGACATGGAGACCCTCAAGCAGACCGGCGAAATCGTGGCCGACACCGATACCCGATCGGAGACGAGCGGGGAAGCGTTGCGCCTGATCGTCGATGAGTTCTGGCGGCTCCAGCGCGAGCGCGTCGGGCAGGAAGAGCTCGCCGACGCGAAGGCGTATCTTGCGGGGAGCTTTCCGCTGACGATCGAGACGCCCGACGCCATCGCCATGAAGGTCCTCAACGTGCTGTTCTACGGCCTGGACCTTTCCGAGCTCCAGACCTATCGCGAGCGGGTCAATGCGGTCGCGGTGGACGACATCCAGCGGGTCGCGCGAACCTATCTGAAGCCGGATCGCCTGTCGATTGTGCTGGTCGGCGATTCCTCGGCGTTTGCCTCCGAGCTGCGCGGCCTCGGCTTCGGTACCTACGAGCAGGTTCCGGTGGATCAGCTCGATCTCTCCGCTGCCGATTTCCGTCGCGGCGGCGGGCGCGCGAAGCCTGCGTCCGGTGCTGAGGGCGGGACGCCTGCCAGCACGCCTCCTGCAGTGCCGGCCCCGTCGGCGGCCGAGGTTGCCGAGGCGCGGGCATTGATCCACAAGGCCATCGAGGGCAAGGGCGGCCTGCAGAAGCTTCAAGCGATCCGTGCCCTCACCGCGCGCGCGAGCACCACGATGCACACGCCGAACGGGCCGTTGCAGGCGAGCACGATGACCTACATCGAGTATCCGGATCGCTTCCGCGTCGACGCGACGGTTGCCGTGGGCGAGATCGTGCAGACCTACGCCGCCGGCCAGGCATGGGTCAAGGACCCAGAGGGCGTGCGCGATGCGCCGGACGAGATGAAAGAGAGCTTTCGCCGCCGCGTGAAGTGCGACGTCATTGCGCTGCTGCTGGCGGCCAGCCGCGGCGAGCTTGCCGTCCGCCTCGCGCCTGATGTCCCTGGCGGCGGTGGCAAGGCGCTCAAGGCCGTCGAGATCACCGTCGGCGAGATCGGCCCTGTCGTGCTCGCGATCGATCCGGACTCCGGCCTCGTGGTGAAGGAAACCTACCGATCGAGGGAGCCGGACGGCGAGCGGATCCTCGAGGAAGAGTTCTCGGACTATCGCTCCGTCGACGGGGTGCAGGTGGCGTTCAAGGCGGTGGTTCGGCGCGAGGGCGCGACCCTCGTCGATCGCGTCGTGTCCGAGATCAAGCTCAACCCGGCCATCGATCAGACGCTCTTCAAGAAGCCCTCCGGCCATTGATTGACGGATCCACCACCGTCCTCGTTTCCTGCGGCGAGCCTTCCGGCGATCTGTACGCGGGCGCTCTGGTACGGGAAATCAAGGCGCTCGATGGCTCGGCGCGGATCCTTGGTCTGGGCGGCGAAGGCTTGCGGAAAGCGGGCGGCGAGCTCGCCGCCGATTATGGCGGCCTGACGGTGACTGGTCTCGCGGAAGCGCTTGCCGTCCTTCCCCGATCGCTGGCCACATACCGCCGGCTCGTTGCCGGCGCGAAGCGAGCGCGGCCCGACGTCTTCGTGGCCATTGATTTTCCCGAGTTCAACCTCCGTCTCGCGCGCGCCATGAGGCGCCTTGGTGTGCCCGTCGTCTACTACATCAGCCCCCAGGTCTGGGCCTGGCGCCCGAGACGCCTCGAGACGATGAAGCAGATCGCGGCTCACGTCCTGGTGATCTTTCCCTTCGAGGAGGAGATCTATCGACGTGCCGGGATCCCCGTGACCTTCGTGGGGCATCCGCTCGTCGACCTGGCGACTCCAGACGCACCGCGAGATGCGTTCCTCTCGAGCCTTCGGCTCGATCCTGGCGCCCCGACGGTGGCTCTGCTGCCCGGCAGTCGGCCGAACGAGCTCGGCGCGATCCTCCCGGATCTCTCCCGCGCCGCGGTCCTGATCAGACGCGACATCCCGTCCGCCCAGTTCATCGTTGCGCGGGCGCCGAACCTCGATGACCGGCTCTTCGCGCCCGTGTCGATGATGTCTGCCGGTGGCGCGCCCGTGGCGGTCGTCGAGTCGCGGACCGACACCGTGCTCGCCTCGTCGGACGTGGTGCTCACGGCCTCGGGCACCGCCACGGTGCAGGCGGCGCTGCACGAGCGCCCGATGGTGATTGTCTACCGCCTGTCGCCACTGACGTACCGACTCGGAAGGAGATTCGTTCGCGTGGACACGTACGGAATGGCCAATCTCGTGGCTGGGCGCCGAGTGGTTCCAGAGCTGATTCAGGATGCCTTCACGCCGGAAGCCGTCGCGCGGGAGGCGGTTCGTTTCCTGGCCGACCCGCAGTACGCCAGGGCCACTCGCGAGGCGCTCCGCGAGGTACGGCGCAGGCTCGGGTCCCCGGGCGCGAGCCGCCGGGCGGCCGAGGAAGTGTTGCGCATTGCTGAGAGCGTGTGACAAAAAGCGCTCACCGCAGAGAACGCAGAGTGCGCGGAGAAACGATTCTCAAAGAAATCCTGGCTCTGCGTCCTTCGCGTCCGCGGTGATGGCTCTTGTTCACACGTTCTGCGACCTCCTCGGCGCGCCAGCTGCATCGGACGGCCGGTGGACTATGACGATGACGAGAATCGTGTTCTTCGCAGGTCTGGCAGGGTTGTTCCTGCTCCACGTGCCGGTCGCGCGCGCCACGGTGCTCGTGCCTGCCGATTTCGAGGAGCTCGTGCTCGAGGCTCGGGCGATCCTTCACGGACAAGTCACCGACGTCCGCGCTGAATGGGCGGACGGCCGGCGCAGGATTCACACATTCGTCACCGTAGCCGTGACGGAATACCTCAAGGGTGATCTGGGCCGGACGGCGAGCTTCGTCGTCCCCGGAGGCGAGTTGGGCGGATATCGCAGCGTGCTCGTCGGGGCGCCGGTCCTGGCACCTGGCGACGAGGTCGTCCTTTTCCTGGGCAGCCGCGGACCGGGTATTCCATTCGTGCTGGGGCTCAGCCAGGGCGTCATGCGCGTGCGCACGGATCCGCGATCGGGCCAGAAAACCGTTACAACCCCGCTCCGCACCGGCGGGCTGGAGGCCGGTGCGGGCGTTGTTGCTCGGGGCGCTGTCTCAGCGGTTGCGCTGCCTACCTTGCGCCAGCGCGTACGCGAGACGCTCGCGCAGGCTCCGCCGATCCGTCGCATTCCGCGAGGGCGTCCATGAAGCGCGGGGCCGGGATCCTGACCGCGTCGATCCTGCTGCTCTCGGTGGATCCTGCCGCGGCGTATCTGCATTTCGGGGTTCGGGTTGGTGGTCAGAGTGTCACGCTCAAGTGGCGCAACGTGCCGGTGCGCTACTTCGTCGCAGATGCGGGCGCGCCGGGCGTGTCGCCCTCGCAACTGAAGGCCGCCGTCGACGCGAGCTTCCAGACGTGGCAGGACATTCCAACCTCCGGCATCACATTTCAGTTCGTCGGCTTCACCAGCGCACGACCGTTCGATGACGACGGCATGTCCACGCTCGGTTTTCTCAATGTGCCGGAGCTCGATCGCGTGCTGGGCGCCACCAACTTTCTCATCAGCACGACAACGGGAGAGATCCTCGAGTCCGACATCTTCTTCAATACGTCGTTTTCCTGGTCCGTCGCGCCCGCCGGCGAGCCGCCTCGATTCGATCTGCAGACGGTCGCGACACACGAGATTGGCCACATGGCCGGCCTTGGCCACTCCGCCCTTGGGGAGACTGAGCCGCGGGCTGGCGGCGGGCACCGGGTCATCGCCGCCGAGACGGTGATGTTCCCAATCGCGTTTTCGCCGGGGGACATCTCCGATCGCAGCCTGCGCGCCGATGACGTCGCGGGAATCTCCGATCTCTATCCGGACGGGACCTTCGCCAGCGCCACGGGCAGCATCACCGGACGCGTGACGAAGGATGGCGCCGGCGTCCTCGGCGCCCATGTCGTGGCGTACAACCTGGACACCGGGACGCTCGTCGCCGGCTTCAGCAACAACCGGAACGGCGATTTCGCCATCTTCGGGCTCGATCCCGGCCCTCATGTCATCCGGGTCGAGCCGATCGACGATGCGGATCTCGAAAGCTTTTTCAGCCCCTCCGTCTCTGCCGACGTGAGTTTTCGCATCACGTTCCTCGGTCGCTTCGTCGTCGTCCCGCGCGGCGGATCGAGCGAGGCGATCGAGATTCAGGTGGTGCCGAAGTGAAGACTGCTCGCGTCGCGCGCACGCGCGGGCTCGGCCGCGTTGCTGTGCTCGTCGTCGTGTGTGGCTCCAGCGCCGCGACCGCCTCAGGCCAGACGTCACCAATGCCGCCCGGGCGGTTCGAAGTGTCCGGCGGAGCATCGTGGGTCGGGGGATATCCGCTCGGATCGGCGGACGCCACGCTCACGCGCAACCAGTCGGTCGAGCGGTTCGTCCTCTTTCACACGGAATCGGAGATGAGTGCGGGTCCTGCGGTCGACGCACGCCTTGCGTATCACCTGAACGACGACTTCGCCGTCGAAGCCGCCTTCGGCTACAGCAGGCCTCGCGCGCGAGTCTCAATCTCACGGGATGCCGAAGGCGCGCCGGATGCCACCTTCGAGGCCGAGAAGCTGTCGCAATACGCTGTCGATGGCAGCGTGGTGATTGGCCTTCCCTGGGAGCTCGCGCGCGGCCGCGCCCGTCCGTTCGTCCGCGCAGGCGCGGCGTACCTGCGCCAGCTGCATCAAGGCCGAACCTTCGTCGAGACCGGCGAGATCTATCACGCGGGCGGCGGGATGAAATGGTTGATCGGCCGGCCGTTCAGAGGCTTCGGCCTTCGCGCTGATGTGGAGGCGGCGGTCCGCACGAACGGGTTCGATCTGCAGAACAGGCGGCGGATCTTCTCCCGAGCCGGCGGGAGTTTGTTTCTGAGGTTCTGACGGGGCGCGCGCCCACACCGCTCGCCGCCGTGCCGAGGCTATTGACACACTCGCCCGCCGCGCATAACGTGCTCGCACACGTTGCATGCGGTTGGTTCCCCGTCGAGGTGACTCGGTTCTCTGTACACATGTGACCGCCGGCCTCGTGGCGGCCGCCGCCGTTCGATCGGAGGTGCGTCGCATCAGCTGCAGCGGTAGCTCCCAGTCGTGTCCCGATTCGCGATGACGCTCGGTGGCGTGGCCTGCTGCGCGGTCCTGGCCGCGGTGGCGCCGCCCTCTCTTGCACAGGCGCGCGAGGCCGCGGCCGGCGGTCCCCTCGGCAGCTCCTCTGAGCGTTCCGCCCTGGTCGACATCAACCAGATCGATCCGGAAACCTTTCACCACATCGCGGCCCGGCTGCCTCGCGGCGTCAGGCCGCACGTCGACGGGCAAATGGACGACGAGGTATGGACGCTCGCGCCGTCCTCTGGCAACTTCATCCAGCTCAATCCCACTCCCGGCGCGGCCGCCACCGAGCCCACCGAATTCCGGATCCTGTACGACGACAGCGATCTCTACTTCGGCTTCTGGGCATACGACAGCGATCCGTCGGGGATCCGCGCAAGCGAGATGAAGCGCGATGCGCTGCTCCGCAAAGGCGATCAGATCAAGATCGTCATCGATACCTTTCACGACCACCGGAACGCGTTCTTCTTCAGCACCAATCCGCTCGGCGCGCAGAAGGACGGCTTCGCGAGCGACAACGGCCGCATGAACTGGGACTGGAATGCCGTCTGGGAGTGTGGCGCCAGCACGGACCAGAAGGGCTGGTACGCGGAGATGCGCGTGCCGCTCAGCCAGCTGCGATTCAAGGGGGGCCCGGCCGACACCACCTGGGGCCTCAACGTCGCGCGGGTCGTCATTCGCAAGAACGAGGACAGCTACTGGGTGCCGTTTCCGCGCGAGTGGGGCATGGGCGGCATCAACCGCGCCTCCCATCTCGGCGTGCTCGTCGGCCTCAAGGGGCTGGAGCCGAAGCGCCGGCTCGAGCTCGTGCCCTACGTCGCGCCCCAGGTCGCGCGCGACTACGACGCGGGCACCCCAACCAAGGCACGGGCGAACTATGGCGCGGACCTGCGCGTCGGGCTCACCTCCACGATCACGGCGGACCTGACCTACAAGACCGACTTCGCGCAGGTGGAGGCCGACCAGGAAGTCGTCAACCTCACGCGCTTCAGCCTGTTCTTTCCCGAGAAGCGGCAGTTCTTCACCGAAGCCGCCGGCATCTTCAACTACGGCAAGGTGGCGTTCGGCGACGATCCCGGGCCGGGCCTCCTGGCGCTGTTCTACAGCCGCCGCATCGGCCTGGGCGATGACGGCCGCGAGATTCCGATTCTCGGCGGGGGCAGAGTGAGCGGCCGGACGGGCCCGTATGCGCTCGGGCTCATGAACATCGAGACCGACGCGGCCAGTTACGCGTTGCCGGATGGTAGACGCAACTATGTGCCCCGCGCCAACCACACGGTCGCGCGCATCAAGCGCAACGTCTTCGGCTCGTCCTCGATTGGCGCCATCGCGCTCAGTCGCGCCGGCGGTGTGGGAGCGCCATACAACCGGACGCTCGGGATCGACGGCGTGTTCATGGTGAATCGGGCGTTGTCGCTGACGACGCTCCTGGCGAAGACGTTTTCCCCCGGTTCGAGCGGCAGGGACGCGGCGGGCGGGCTCAACATCGACTGGAAGACCGATCGGTACGCCGCCAACGTCACGTACCTCGATGTCGGCCAGCGCTTCAATGCCGAGATGGGGTACATCCCCCGCGGGGACATCCGCAATTCGAAGGTGCGCGCCGAGTGGACGCCGCGGCCACACTGGCGCGGTGTGCGCCAGCTCACTCTTGGCGCGCGCGTCGACTACTTCGAGAATCACCGGGGGGCAACGGACTCACGCACCTCCGGCGTGGATTTCTCGGTCGCGGGGCACGACAACACGCAGATGAGCATCGGCCTCGACCGTGACTACGACTTGCTGCCGTCGCCCTTCCGCATCGGCGCGGGCGAGATACCACCAGGAGGACACGACTGGGACACCTTCCGCGCAAGCTACAGCAGCAACCCAGGCCGCCGCGTCTACGGCGGCGGCGGTGTGGACATCGGCGGCTACTACAACGGGGAGAAAAGGACCTATCGAGCGACGTTCAACGTCCTGCCGACCGAAACGCTGCTCGTCGAGACCAGCTACACGCGCAACGCGGTCAAGCTGCCCGACCGCGCCGTCGACTTCACCAACACGCTTTCGACGCGCGTGAGCTGGTCGCTCTCGCCGTCGCTGTTCGTGAAGGGGTTCTTCCAGTACAACGACGAGCGGCGCCTCGCGAACCTGAACCTGCTGCTCTGGTCGATTTACCGTCCGGGCAGCGACCTGTACGTGGTCTACAACCACGGATGGGAGCCTGACGCCCCCGGCCCCGCGAGCTTTCGGGTCCGCAACCGCATGCTCGCCATCAAGCTCACGTATTGGTTGTCGCGGTGATATGCGAATCGAATTCCGCGACGTCAGCTTTGCGCAGGCCTCTGGTGCACCCGTTCTCGACGGTGTGAACCTGACGGTCGAGGCCGGTGAGGTCGTGGTGCTCGTCGGCCGGAGCGGAGCCGGCAAGACGACGCTCCTCAAGCTCGTGAATCGGCTGCTGCTGCCCCTGGGCGGCGAGGTCTGCCTCGACGGCCGGGGCACGCGGGAATGGGATCCTTACGCGCTCCGCCGTCGCGTCGGCTACGTGCTCCAGGAGATCGGGCTCTTTCCACACATGACCGTTGGCCAGAACGTCGGAATCGTGCCGCGCCTGGAACGATGGCCGACCCATCGAATTCGAGCGCGCACGGACGAGCTGCTCGAGCTGGTAGGCCTGCCCGCAGCCGAGTACGCCGATCGTTGGCCCCGCGAGCTGTCGGGTGGACAACGTCAGCGTGTCGGGGTTGCCCGCGCGCTCGCCCTCGATCCGCCGATTCTCCTAATGGACGAGCCGTTCGGCGCGCTCGATCCACTCACCCGCGTCGAGATGCACCGCGAGTTCCGCCGCATTCAGTCGCGCATCCGAAAGACCGTCATCATCGTGACGCACGACATGGGTGAGGCGTTTGCGCTCGCGGACCGGCTTGGCGTTCTGGCGGAGGGTCGCGTGATTGCGCTCGATCGGCCCGAGCGCATCGCGCGCTCCAGCGATCCACACATCCGCGCCTTTCTCGAGGCGGCGCTGGAAGCGCGGCCACGCGCGGGAGAAACGTCGTGAGCGTGATCCAGTTCTGGGTGTCGCACCGCGCCGAGCTCACGACGCTCCTGGCGCAGCATGTCGCGCTGGTGGCGGCGGCCGTCGTGACGTCGGTCCTGCTCGGGGTGCCGCTCGGCATCCTCGCGGCGAAACGGCGAGGCCTGGGCGCCCCGCTCCTCGCGCTGGCGAACATCGTTCAAACCATTCCCAGCCTCGCGATGTTCGGCTTCCTGATCCCCGTGCCGGTGGTCGGTGGCATCGGGGCGCGCGCCGCGTTCCTCGTCTTGGTGCTCTACGGCCTGCTGCCCGTCATCCGGACCACCGTAACCGGCCTGACGACCATCGACCGGGCGATCCTCGAAGCGGGGACCGCGATGGGGATGACGCCGCGTCAACTGCTCGCGCTCGTCGAGCTTCCCCTGGCGGCCCCTTCGATCGTGGCCGGCGTTCGGGTTGCCGCAGTGGTGGGCGTCGGAACCGCGACCATCGCGGCGGCGATCGGGGCGGGGGGTCTCGGGGAGTACATCTTCCGCGGGCTGTCGATGATCGACCCGACCGTCATGCTCGCGGGCGCGATTCCAGCGGCCGCGCTGGCCCTCGTCGCGGACGGCGCGCTCGCCGGGCTCGAGCGGTTCGTCGCGCCGGCGCGTCGGCGTTCAGCTCGGGCACGCGTGGCGGCCGCTTCGACCCTCGGCATCGTGGCGGTCGGACTCGCCGCCGTCGCGCTGACCGCTTCCGCCGAGCGCCCGCTGAGAATCGGCTCGAAGAACTTCACGGAACAGCTGGTTCTGGGCGAGCTCCTCGCGCAGACGATCGAGCGGTACGCGGCCCTGGCCGTCGAGCGGCGGCTGAATCTGGGAGGGACGTTCATCTGCGATCGCGCGGTGGCGGCAGGCGAGATCGATGGCTACGTCGAGTACACGGGCACGGCCTTGACCGCCATTTTTCACCAGCCCGTCTCCGGGACGTCGCGGGACGTGCTCGAACGGGTCCGGCAAATCTACGCGCGCAGCGGGCGAACGGTGCTGCCGCCTCTGGGTTTCAACAATACCTTCGCGATTCTGGTGCGCGGGGGCGACGCGCGGCAGCTTGGTCTGAGGACCATCGAGGACGCCGCGCGCCACGCGGAGGCCTGGCGGGCGGGCTTCGGCTATGAATTCATCGAACGCGCCGACGGCCTCCAGGGGCTGGCGCGGACCTATGCGTTGCGCTTTGCGCGGCCGCCCCGCGTGATGGATCTCGCGCTCATCTACCGCGCGCTGGCCGCAGGTCAGGTGGATCTCATCGCGGGCGACGCGACCAACGGCCTCATCGACGCGCTCGACCTCGTCATGCTCGAGGACAATCGATCCTATTTCCCCCCCTACGATGCCGTGCCGGTGATGCGCACGGCCGTCCTGCAGCGCCACCCGCAGCTCAGAGCGGCGATCGATCGGCTCGCGGGTCGCATCTCGGCGCGTGACATGCGCGCGATGAACCACGCGGTCGATGCACGGCATCGCGACGTCACCGCCGTCGTTCGCGAGTTCCTGCAGGGACTATGACCGCGCGCGGGCGCACGGCTTGCGCTCACCCCGCCTCTGGATGAAAGATCTTACGTGTCATCGAGAGATTGAATCAGTGATTTGCTGAGTCACCGCTAGGAGCGTGTCCGAGAAAGGGCAACACGCTCCTAGTAGGCCGGCTTCGCCGGTAGAATGCCTAATGTTTTTTTGCGCGGCGCGGCGCGCGACGCGCCTACTAGGAGCCCGTTCGGGCTTACTCAGACGGGCTCCTAGAAGGAAGAATCACACCATGGCACTTCTCGATACGTTCAAGAC
>JACPPN010000209.1 GCA_016190995.1 Acidobacteriota bacterium
CTAGGAGCGTGTCTGAGTAACCCGAACACGCTCCTAGTAGGCCGGCTTCGCCGGCAGAAACGCCAATGATTTCGAACATCTCGCGCGCGCAGCGCGCCTACTAGGAGCCCGTTCAGGCATTACTCGGACGGGCTCCTAGGCAAACCATGCGCGCGGTGGTGATCCACCGGCACGGCGGTCGGAAGTCCTGACGCTCGAGCCGACCTGGCCGCGGCCGAACCCCGGACCGGGCGAGATAGGCATTATGATAGGCGACGCTCATGGACCTGCGAAACCTGTCGATCTTTCTTGCGGTCGCGAAAGAACGCAGCTTCTCGAGGGCAGCAGCCAAAGTGAACCTCTCTCAGCCCGCGGTCAGTCAGGCCGTTCAGCGACTCGAGACCGACATCGGGGAGAGGGTGTTCGATCGTTCGTCGAAGAACGCGACGCTGACCGAAGTCGGACGAGTCCTGCAGCAGTATGGCGAGCAGCTCGTTGGACTGGTCGAGGAAACACGGAGCGCCATCCGGGAGGTCCGCGAGCTGCGGCGCGGCCACGTCCTCATCGGGGCGAACGAGGGGACGATTCAGGCTCTCTTGCCGCTGATCCGGCGCTTTCGCCAGTTGTCTCCCGACATCTTGGTCGACGTGCGGCGTGTTCCGGCGCACCAGATCGCGGTGGAGGTCCAGCAGGGTAGTCTGGACTTCGGGACACTGACGTTTCAGCCGCCGGAGGACGACCTGCTGCCTGTACCGATTGGGAGCGACGAACTGGTGCTGCTTGTCGCACCGTCACATCCTCTGGCCAACAGCAAGAAGGTGACAATGGGACAGTTGGCTGCCGAAGTGTTCATTGCGCACAACGAGCCGTCTCCTGCGCGCGAGCACGTGCTGCGCCTGTTCGAGCAGCGCAAGATCCCGTTGAAGATCGTCCTGGCGCTCCCAAGCCTCGACGGCGTCAAGGGCGCCGTGGCGCTGAACCTTGGTCTCGCCTTGCTGCCGCGGCGCACTGCTCTCACGGAGATCGAAACCGGTCGACTCATTGCGGTCTCTGTGGCCGGGTTGTCTCGCCGCCGCCCCATCTTGCTGGTGTCCCGCCGGCAGTTCCGCACGCACGCCGCCGACGCTTTTCTCACCGTCGCTCAAAGCGAGCGTTCGGGCGCTCCGAAACGTTAGGGCAAAGATCTCGATTTCGTTGAACCCTGACCGCCGGATACCTAGAGGTTCGGTTCAACCGACCCGGTGACTAACAAGCTTTCGCGTCGCCGTGAGCCTCCGGGCGATCCCGCAGTTCCCGTGCCACGGCCGTCCCCCACTTCGCATCTCCCCGGTCCTGTCACCTTCACGCGGTCGCAATCGGCGGCGGTCGGAGGGCTGGCTCTCGCGGCGGGTGCGTCAGCTCTCGTATACCAGGTGCTGTGGCTGAAGGAGCTTGGGCTGGTATTCGGTAACACCGTCCATGCCGCCGCCATGGTTCTGACGGTGTTCTTTGCGGGGTTGGCGGCGGGCGGCCATGTCTGGGGACGACGGGCTGCGGGTGCCCGCCGTCCACTGATCGCGTTCGGACTCCTGGAAATCGGCATTGCTGCATCGGCCTCGTTGTACTTCTGGTTGCTCGACGCCTATCACACAATCTACGCGCCCTTGATTGCTATTGCAGGTTCCCAGCCGGCAGTGCTCCTTGCTGCCAAAGCCGCGCTGGCCTTCGGCATCCTGTTTCCTCCCGCGTTTCTGATGGGCGGCACGTTGCCGATGCTCGGGGAATACGCCATTCCCCGCGCTGATCAGCTCGGGCGCAAAGGTGCCGCCCTGTACGGGTTGAACACCTTTGGCGCGGCAATCGGGGCCTTTGGAGCAGGTTTCTATCTGCCGGCTACCTTGGGCTTCCGCTACACATATCTGTGCGCGATGGGCACGAACCTGCTCGTGGGGACGACCGCGTGTCTCATGAACGGACGCAGCCGGCGGGAGGCGCCTGCCGAAGCCGCGCTCACGCCACCAGCGGCGACCGCCGGGCGCGGGCGGGCGCGCGGCGAGGGGGACATTGGCGAGAGGCGGCGCGGAAAAGTACTCGCTCTCGCTGTCGCTTCGGGGTTCCTGACTCTGGGTGTGGAGGTGGCGGCAGCGCGCCTGTTTGCGCAGGTTCTGCAGAACTCCGTCTACACGTTTTCGGCGACACTCGTGGTGTTTCTGACGACGCTTGCGGCCGGAGCGTTTGTCGCGAACCGGCTGTCGCGACAGCACTGGTCACCTCAGACCGTGCTTCCCGCCTTGCTCCTGCTCTCAGGCCTGGGCGTTGCGCTCGTGCCGTTTCTGTACATTCACCTGACCGAGCACCTCTGGTACGCAGGTTCTGCGGGATGGACGAGCTACCTGGTGCGCGTGTTCGCGAGCGTCGTTCTGGTGCTTACCGGTCCCTGCACCGTAATCGGGGCGGTATTCCCGTTCCTGTTGCGCGTCGAGGAAGACTCGCGTGCATCAATCGGTCGCACGCTTGGCAGGCTGAGCGCGTGGAACACCGTGGGTGCAATCGCGGGTTCCGCGCTGACAGGTTTTCTGCTGCTACCGATGCTCGGGCTGTGGGGGACCTTCAGAACGATTGCGATCGGCTATTTCGCTGCCGGGCTCATGTTGATCCAGCCGAACTCGCCGCAGCGGTGGCGTCGCCTGACCCCGGTCATCGCTGTCTCGCTGCTCTTCACGGCCCTCAATCCCTCACACCTTGCGATCGTGCGAGTAGACACGGCAGGTGGTGAAAAGCTCCTCGACGTGCGCCAGGGACCATACGGTGTCACCGCCGTGGTGGAGCGGGACCGTCACCGCCTCATCAAAGTGAACAACCGCTACTCGCTCGGTGGCACCGCCGGCATGGAGCAGCAGCGGAATCAGGCCCTGATACCGCTGGTCATTCATCCCCGGCCGCAATCCGTTTTCTTCCTCGGGATGGGCACGGGCATCACGGCTGGCGCGGCGCTGCAACCCGACGTCCGGCGCGTCGTCGTGGCAGAGTTGATACCCGACGTGGTATCGCTCGCCCGCACGCATTTCACCAAAGCTGCCAACGGGTTGTTCTCGGATCCGCGGGTCGAGATCCACGTCACCGACGGCCGCAACCACCTGGCGGGTACGCGCGAAACCTACGACATGATCATCGCGGATCTCTTCATCCCGTGGGAAGCAGGTGCGGGCAGTCTCTATACGCGCGAGCATTTCGAGACCGTGCGCGCCCATCTCAGCCCCGGAGCGATGTTCGCTCAGTGGCTGCCGCTCTATCAAATGTCGCAGCGCGAGTTCTTCTTGATTGCGAGGACCATGCTGGCCGTCTTTCAGGACGTGGTGATCTGGCGCGGCGACTTCTTCGTGAACCGTCCGATCGTTGCCCTGGTCGCCGCATCGCCTCTGCAGGCCCTGGACCCCGCGGTTGTTGCGGCGCGTGTTCGCGCAACCCGGCAGGCCGCGAAGGCGCAAGTCGAGCCGTTGAGCGCGCTGATGTTCCCTTACTACATGGGCAACCTGCGCGCGGCGCAGCATCTGATTCCCGCCGGTTCCATCAACAGCGATGACCGTCCGTTCCTCGAATACCTCGCCCCGATCACCCAGCGTGAACAGCAAGGGGGAACGGCACAGTGGCTCAATGCGCGGGAGTTGCTCACGTTCTCCTCGCGCCTCCTCGAGGCCATCCCGCCAGAACGCGACCCCTACCTGACAC
>JACPPN010000210.1 GCA_016190995.1 Acidobacteriota bacterium
ACGACACGGGGTTTCACGGGCGGAGGACTCTCGAGAGGAAGAAGTATGGAGGCCCGAGGATGTAGCCGAGCGTCCCCGTCAGCAGCAGGACGTACAGCAGCAAGAAACCGTACGGACGCAGGCGGTTGAAGCCGTCCGCGAGATTCCCGCTCAGCAGACTGCCCAGGATGTTGCCCCCATCGAGCGGCGGGATCGGGATCAGATTGAAGACCGCCAGCAACAGGTTCAGTTGAAACGCCAGAAAGAGCATGCGATCGAGCCCACCGCCGCCGGTGGTCGCGCGAATCAGCATCGACGCGATGACGGCCAGCATGAGGTTGCTGACAGGGCCCGCCGCGGCAACGATCAGGAAATCCCGCTGGTGGCGTCGCAGGCGCCCGACGTTCACGGGCACCGGCTTCGCCCACCCGATGATCGGCGCGCCGCTCGCGATCGCCAGAAGCGGCAGCAGCAGCGTCCCGAGCGGATCGATGTGGACGACGGGATTGAGCGACACGCGGCCGTGGAATCGGGGCGTGGGGTCACCGAAGCGATCGGCGGTCCAGGCGTGCGCGAACTCGTGGACGCTGAGCGAGATCAGCAGAACCGCGAACGAGACGAGAAGCGAGACGATATTTAGGTCGAACAATGAAGGTCGATAATAAATCAGGGGGTCGGGGGTCGGGGGGGGGGTCGGGATTCGGTCGGGGGTCGGGGACCAGTTCCCAGGTCCCGAGTCCCGGGTCCCGCGCTCGGTCCGGAGTGCCGAGTCCTGAATCCCCAATCCTCAGTCGTTACCGTCCACTCTCGGTCAGGTACGCGAGCACCGTGTCGGCCGTGCGACGTCCGACGATGGCCGTGAGCTCCTCGCGTGTGGCGCGCCGCACCCCTGCAAGGCTCCCGAAGCGCGTCAGCAACGCGCGGCGACGCCGGGGCCCGATGCCCGGGATGACATCCAGCTCCGACCGCAGATCGCGGTGCCGGCGGGCCAGACGGTGGAACGTGACGGCGAAACGGTGGGCCTCGTCGCGGATCCGCTGGATGAGCAGGAGCGCGGGGCTCTCCGCAGGAAACACAATAGGGTCCGGACGATCGCGCGTGAACACCCATTCCTCTTTCTTCGCGATCCCGGTCGCGACGAGGTTCGCCAACCCCAGCTCCTGAAACGCTTCGTACGCGGCGGTGAGCTGTCCTTTGCCGCCGTCAATCAGCACGAGGTCGGGAAAGGGACCACCGCGCTCCATGATGGTCCGGTACCGCCGCAGCACGACCTCGCGCATCGCGGCGAAATCGTCCGGCGCAGCGGCAGCGTCCGGCCCCCTCCGCCGCCGGCCGGTGCTGCGAATCCGGAACTTGCGGTAGTCGGAGCGTTTCATCCGGCCGTCCTCACAGACGACCATCGCGGCAACCGTCTCGCTCCCCTGAATCGTCGAGATGTCGAAGCAGTCGATTCGACGCGGCAGTCCCGGAAGCTCGAGCGTGGCTTGCAGGATTTCGAGCGCCGCATAGTGAGCGGCCGCGTTTTCGTTGAACCGCGCCTGGTACGCCATCGCGGCGTTCCGGGCCGCCAGTTCGAGCAGCCCGCGCTTCTCCCCGCGTTTCGGGATCATGATGCGGACGCGTCGGCCCGCCTTTCCCGACAGCCAGGTTTCCAGCACGTCCGCGTCTTCCGCCGCGGCCGGCAGGTGAATCTCGGGTGGCGGCGTACGGGATTCATAGAACTGCTGAACGGCCGCCCCGATCACTCCGGCGTCGGCTACGCGCGTTTCGGCCGCGGCTTCCGTCACGAGCTCCACCCGCTCGATGACGCGCCCGTGCCGCATCTGAAAGACTTCGACCACGGCGCCCGCCGGACCGAGCTTGAGACCGAACGCGTCGCGATCGCCCAGCGCGACGGTCGCCATCTTCTGTTGGCGGTCGCCGAGCGTCTGAATCGTCCGGATGGCATCGCGCAGCTGGGCGGCCTGCTCGAAGCGTTCGGTCTCCGCGGCTTTGACCATCTGCGACGTCAAAGTGGCGATCAGCTCGTCGTTGCGCCCCTCCAGGAACAGCTTCGTGTTCTGCACGGCGCGGCCGTATACCTCCCGCGAGCACAGCTCGCGCACGCACGGCGCGCTGCAGCGCTTGATCTCGAACTCGAGGCATGGACGCCCTCGAAGGCCGTCGATGACCTCGTTGCACGAGCGCATTCCGAACAGCTTGTGCGTGAGCGACATCGTCTTGCGCGCGAACTTCGCCGGCATGAACGGGCCCGCGTAGAAGTGCGCGTCGCGCGCCACCCGCCGCGCGACCAGGACGCGAGGAAACGCCTCACCCGTCGTGAGCTGGAGGTAGGGATAGTTCTTGTCGTCGCGCAGCAGGACGTTGTATTTCGGCGAGCGCTGCTTGATCAGATGGTTCTCGAGCGCCAGCGCTTCGACGACCGAGTCGGTCACGATCGTCTCGAGCGCCTCGGCGTCGGCAAGCATCGCGTCGTGCCGCGGGCTGGTCCCTTCGGCGCCCAGATAGCTCCGCACGCGGTCGCGCAGCGCGCGCGCCTTGCCCACATAGATGGTCTCGGCCTCGCGGTTAAAAAACAGATACACCCCGGGCTGCACCGGCAGGCGGTCGATCTGGGCCTTGAGATCACGGATGGGCATGGACTACTATGCGCGCGTCAACGTGGCGAATTGGAACCTTCCATTATATCCAATGGCAGCAATGGTTTCCGAGAACGTATCGTCGTCGGATGGTAGACCGTAGATGACCTTCACCGGAACCATTGGCGCCATTGCCGGGTTTCCCCTGCGCGCCTTGATCGACCTCTGCGTTGTCCGGCGCATTCATCCCAACCTCTTGACGCTCACCGGGGTGCTCTTCAACGTCGCCGCCGCGTGGGCGCTCGCGCTCGGGCATTTCGTCGTGGCCGGCTTCATCATGATCGTCGCGAACATCTTCGACTACATCGACGGCAAGGTGGCGCGCGAGCTCGGGATGGAAAGTGCGTTCGGCGGCTTCTGGGACTCGGTGCTCGACCGATTCTCCGACATCTCGCTGTTCATCGGGCTCATCTACCTCTACGCGGAGCTCCACCGCACCGACTACGTGATGATCACGGCCCTCGCCATGATGTTCTCCATCATGACGAGCTACACGCGGGCGCGCGCCGAATCGATCATCCCGAAGTGCAAGGTCGGCTTCATGGAGCGGCCCGAACGGATCGTCCTGTTCATGATCGGCGCGTTCACCAACCGCATGGCTGCCGTCCTGTGGGTCATTGGCGTGCTGTCGGTGGTCACGGTCGCCGACCGGATGTTCTACACCTGGCGCGAGGCGAAACAGCCGCAGGATCACGTGGTGGCCGGATGGTGAGGCGTCTCCTCGCGCTGCCGGCCATCATGCTCTGGCGCGCGTTCTTCTGGACCGAAGAGCGCGCGACCTGGCAGTACGACCTCTGGGTCATTGCGATTCTGGCGTTCGTCTGGCTCACGCCGCCCGACTGGCTCGGGGATCCGACGGCGCACGGACCGGGCTTGATCGGATGGATTCTGGAACGACTGCCCTGAGCCAGCACCGCGCATTGACTCACTGAGTCTCATCGATCGAAAGCTGCAGCCGCGGCGCTGAGAGCGCGGAGGAATCCATCAGCTTTCCGAGTCTCCGCGTGGTCAAGGGTGCGCTGCGGTGAAAGCTTTCCGAGTCGCTTGATCTCATCGATCCAGAGTCAAAACGAACGCTTTGGTCGCACACGTTGCTGCCGTGGCGTCCGGCTTTAGCCGGTCCCGCGGGCGGCGTCCATTTGGTATCGACGGACCACCAGTGGTGAGATGAACGATGGGGCTCACGGCCATCGGCTGTTCCCCATTCGGACGGCGTGATCACGGGTCCGGCTAAAGCCCGGCTAAAGCCGGACGCCACGGACTGCTTGGGGAA
>JACPPN010000177.1 GCA_016190995.1 Acidobacteriota bacterium
GGCGGGTTGGGGGGGGGGGGGCACGGGGGGGGGGGGATCGGGGAATCGCGTCCAGGGACCCGGGACTCGGGACTCGACCCGGGACTCGGGACTCGGGACTTGACCCGGGGCTCGGGACCCGGGACTCGGGACTCGGCAGGGACTCGGGATCTGGGGCTCGGGACCGGACCCGGGACTCGGGACCCGGCAGGGACTCGGGACCCGGGACCCGGGACTTGAGCAGGGACTCGAGACTCGGGACTCGGCATCCGAGCAGGGACTCGGAACTCGGGACCAGGGATCCGACCCGGGGCTCGGGACTCGGGGCTTGGGACTCGGGACTGATCAGGGCTTCAAACAGCTCGCCCGCGGGGCGAATCGCGCGCTCGATTTGCCACAGCGCCGTGCGTCGGTCGTAGCCGAACGCGTTGAGCGCGCCGACTTCCGCGAGGGTGGCCAGCTCGTCGCGCCGCAGCCCCGTACACGCGATGAGAGCCTCGATCGATCTGAAGCGACAGCCGTCGCGTCCGCCGCCGGAGCCTTGGCGGAGGCGGTCAGCCGGATCCACGTCCCAGTCGTGCGCGCACGTGCTGCAAAAGCCGCGCGCATCATGACCGGTTTGCACGACTTCAAGCATCGTCGGATCGTCGCAGCCGCATTTGGGGCAAACGCTTCGGGATTCGGAAGATGAGGTCCGGCTGACCGCCTCCGCCGAGGCTCCGGCGGTCCGCCGAAGCTCCGCGCGAAGGTGGAAGCCGGACACTCCGCCTGTGTTCTTGCAGCAGTGTTGGGCGTCGAACCTTGGGGGTTGGGCTTCGATCCGCTTCCCCACCTCGTCGCGCAGACCTGTCACGTAGCGCAAGCCCAATCGCACCGTCCCATCCTCTTCGACCCGGCAAAGCCAGTCGGACGTCTGGACGTCGATGCACGCGAAGCGGACGCCGCGTCGCTGCGCGTCCTTCACCAGCGTCGCGGGGTGGTAGAACCCCATCGGCTGATTGTTCAACATCGCGGCATAGAACGCCGCGGGAAAGTACGCCTTGAGATACGCGCTCGCGTACACGAGCAGCGCGAAGCTGGCGGCGTGCGATTCGGGAAATCCATACAGCGCGAACGACGTGATCGAGCGGATGATGTCCTCCGCCGGACGGCCGATGATTCCCTGCCGGGCCATCCCGTCGCGCAGCTTCGCCTCGACCTTCCGCATCCGTTCTTCCGACCGCTTGAACCCGAACGCGCGCCGCAGCTCCTCCGCTTCGCCGCCGGAAAACCCGGCCGCAACCATGGCCATGCGGAGCAACTGCTCCTGAAAGAGCGGCACCCCGAGCGTGCGCGCGAGAATCGGCTCGAGCGACGGATGCGGATACGTCACCGGCTCGCGTCCCGCGCGCCGCTTCAGGTACGGATGCACCATCTGCCCGACAATGGGGCCGGGCCGGATGATCGCCACCTGGACGACGAGGTCGTAGAAGCGCGCGGGCCGGAGACGCGGCAGCGTCGCCATCTGGGCGCGCGATTCGACCTGGAAGATGCCAATCGTGTCCGCGTCCTGCAGCATCCGGTAGACGACCGGATCGTCGGGCGGCAGGTGCGCGAGATCGACTCTTTCCGCCCCTGGCAGCCCGCGGGCCGCCGGCGCGTCGCTCCCGGGATCGTGCCTGCCGGGACGATTCACCATCTCGAGCGCATCCTGGAGCACCGCCATCATGCCGAGGCCGAGCAAATCGACCTTGACGATGCCCATGTCGGCGCAGTCGTCCTTGTCCCACTGAATGACGACGCGCCCGGGCATGGTCGCGTTTTCGAGCGGCACAACTTCGTCGAGACGTCCTTGACAGATCACCATGCCGCCCGAGTGCTGGCCGAGATGGCGCGGCAGGTGTTGAATGCGCTGCCACAGCTCGCCGAAGAGGCGGAGCCGTGAATCGTCCGGGCTGAACCCCGCGTCGCGCAAGTGTCGCGCGAGCGTGTCGTTCGGATCGATCCACTCGAAGTTGTTCATCACCTTCGCGAGGCGATCGATCTGGTCCGGCTCGATCGACAGCGTTTTCCCCACCTCGCGCGCGGCGCTTCTGCCGCGATAGGTGATGACGTTGGCGGTCATGGCGGCGCCCAACCGGCCGTATTTCTCGTAGATGTGCTGGATGGCGCGCTCGCGGCGATCACCGCTCGGCAGATCGAGATCGATGTCGGGCCACTCCCCCCGCTCCTCCGAGAGGAACCGCTCGAACAGCAGGTCCATCCCCACGGGATCGACCGCCGTGATGCCCAGGCTGTAGCAGACGGCGCTGTTCGCCGCCGACCCGCGTCCCTGCACGAGGATGTCATGCTGCCGGCAGAAATTCACGATGTCCCAGACGATGAGGAAGTAGCCGGCGAGATCGAGCTTCTCGATGAGATCGAGCTCGCGCTCGATTTGCCGGCGCGCGCGCTCGTGATACGGCCGATATCGCTCCCGCGCGCCCGCGTCGGTAATCTTCCGCAGGAACGACACCATCGTTTCGCCCGCTGGAACCGGGTAGTCGGGAAAGCGATAGCCGAGATCCGCCATCGTGTACTGCAGGCGATCCGCGAGCGTCCGCGTTCCGGCAACGGCTTGTGGCAGATCCCCGAACAGCCGCGCCATTTCCTCGGGCGGCTTTAGATACCGCTCGGCATTCCGCGCCAGCCGGCGGCCTGCACGGTCGAGCGTCGTCTTGTGACGGATGCAGGTGAGGACGTCGTACAGCGGCCGCTCGGCGCGCGTCGCGAATCGCACGCCGTTGGTCGCCACGACCGGCACGTGAAACGCGGACCCGAGGTCGAGGAGCGCATGGTTGTCCGATTCCTCGTCGCGCAGCAGATGACGCTGCAGCTCGACGTACACCGACGAGCGACCAAAGATGCCGACCAGTCGATCGAGCAGCCCCCCGACGCCGAAACGGCTGCCGGCGAGTGCGGCGCGCCCCGCCAGCGCGATCAGCCCGCCGGTGCGCCCCTCGAGCTCGTCGAGCGAGAGCGCGCCCTCACCTTTCGGCGACCGCATCTTCATCGTCGTGACCAGCCGGCACAGATTCCGGTAGCCCCCCTGCGATTCGACGAGGACCGGCAGGTGCCACAGGGTGTCGGGATGAAGTAACGAGTGACGAGGACGGAGGACTGGGTTCTGACGGGGCTCGCAATCCCGAATCCCGAACCCCGAATCCCGAACCCCGAGTGTGTTCGCCTCAGCAGCGCCGCATCGAATCGTCAGCTCGGCGCCGATGATCGCCTTGACGCCGGCGGCCTTCGCAGCCAGGTGAAACCGCGGCGCGCCGTACACCCCGTCGCGATCGAGCAGCGCCAGCGCGGGATAGCCAAGCTCCACGGCGCGGTCGATGAGCGTCTCGGGCAGCGACGCAGCCTCGAGGAAGCTGAAAGCGGAAGCGGCATGGAGTTCGACGTACATCGTGATTCCAGGTGCTCCGGTGCTGCGCCGATCAATCGACGATCCCGTCGACGAACCAACGATCGCGCGCACGATCGCGAAAGATGCGGTAAATCGCGCCGTCGCTGAGCGCGACGTCCCACTCGTCGCGATCCCAATACGAGTCCCGAGTCCCGAGTCCCTGGTTCCGCGTCGAGTCGCGAGTCCCTAGTCCCGATCCGGCAATCGCCGATCCCCGGATCCCGGATCCCCGGATCCCGGATCCCGGATCCCCGATCCCTGATCCCCGATCCCCGAATCCCGATCCTTTCCACCACTCGCCTGACGTGCGCCACGGGCCGGCGCATTGTGCGACACGGCCGGCGGGCACACCGCGGCGATGTGCGACGAGACGCACGGGCCGGCCGCCATCGGTCCGGACCTCGACGCTCACCGGATGGCGGAATCGGCGCAACATGGAGACGAATACGGCCGCAGGGCGGGCGTGCCCCTCGGCACGGTCAGCGCCTCTCGCGCTCGTCTCAAAAGCGTTCACCACAGAGAAGGCAGAGGCCACGGAGATCCGGAAGGTTGATGGCTCTATGTTCTCGGCGCCCTCTGTGGTTAAAACCCGCGCCGCGGGCGGAGCGAACGACCGCATCTCGAACGCACCGGGTCGATACGCGTCGACGAGCGACGGGGCGCCGCATCGCCCTTCTCCAAGGAGCGCCGTGAGACGAGCCATGAGCGTCGAGAGCCGCTCGGGCGACGGCACCGCGCGCTCGAGCATCGAGAACTGCACGACGCGACTTGGCGCAGGATCGGCCGCAATCGTCACCTCGTCGATGCCCGCGGGCGGTGGATGCGACTCGAGATCCAGGACAACGAGCGTTCGCAGGACGCGCGGATCGTTGAAAGCGGCAGGCAGTTGCAGCGACCGCACGTGTACGTCGCGGGTTACGAGACGCAAGGACACGTGCAGCACCGCGGCGCCGCGATCCGCGCGAACGAGATCCGCGCACAGCGGATCGAGCAGGCGCGCGAGAACGAACGACAGTGGCTCGAGCCTCTCGATGGGCCATTCGAGCGTCACCGACCGTTCGTACCGTGGCACTTCGCTGGACGGCACGAGCGGGCGCACGTCTTCGCCGCGCGCGAGGCGCTGCAACTCGACGCCGATGCCGCCGAGCCGCTCGAACAACTCGGCGCGCGGCAGCGCAGCCAGCTCGCCCAGCGTTTTCAGGCCCCAACGTTTCAGCGTCGACACCGCATCGACGATCGACGCGCGCGGATCTTTTGCGCTCGGCCGCGGCGTCGTCCTCGGCGGCCCCGGCGCCATGCGGTAATGACGATGGCTCGTGCCGCGGGCGCGAGAGGATGTGTCGGCGGAAGCTCGATGGAGCGATTCGATGCCGATCGTTTCCAGCAGATCGAGACGAAGCGGCGCGAGCGTCGCGCGCTCGCGCCCGCACGGTACGATCGAGAGCCCCCCTTTCGCACGTGCCATCAGGAGCGCCGTCGTTTGCGACGGCGCGATCGCCACACGCGCTCGCAGGCCACGAACGGCCGCCATCCGCCCGAGCTCGGCGCCGATCGATCGCGCATCGCCCAGCAGGCGTTCGAGTCCGCTCACGTCGATGGCGATGTCGCGGGCGCCGAGGAATTCGAAGCGCGGAGAAAACTCGCGCGCGAGATTGGCGAGAGTCGACTGAAGCGCCGGCGGATCAATCGATGCGTCTTCGGCGCGCGCGGTCGCGGGCGCCTGAGGCACATGCACGCATGCAAAGAGCCACGCCGGCCTGCGCGGCGGATCGATCGGATGCATGGCCTCCCCTCCCGGGTTCTTCCGGCCGGCGTGGATCAGGAACGCATTCACCCGCCCAACGGCATCGCTTCGCCCGTCGCCGATATCGGGGATTGGAATTTCAAGGTTGTTGTACGAGGGGATGGTACCCACGGTCGTCATACCCACGGTCGTGTCCGGCTTTGCCTCAACCGGACCCGAGAATCTACGGGGTGAGGTCCGGCTTTAGAGCTTGTGAACAAAAGCCATCACCGCGGAGCACGCGAAGGACGCGGAGCCAGGATTGCTTTGAACATCGTTCCTCCGCGCGCTCCGTGTTCTCTGCGGTGAGAGCTTTTTTCACACGCTCTCCATGTGCTCTGTGCGCTCTGTGGTGAGTCTTTTTCATCGCCTGACTGCAGCGTAAGGCGAAGCTTCGTTTCCCGCCTTGAGAAAAGCCGCCGCATCGGTGCTGACCGTGCGGTCGAGCTCCGTTACGGCGGCGGTCAGCTTGCCGGACAGCTCCTCGAAGACGGTGTAGGTCCAACGGGTTGGCGCCCCGTCTCCGCTGGCGATGACGCTGGTCAGGGTCGACAGCTTCTGGTACACACCCTTCGGGGGCAGCCTCAACTGGCTCGGCGCCACGACTCGCGTGAGGACGGCTTCGATGGCTGCCAGCTTTGTATTGATGCGATCGGCGCTTGCCTTATCAGGAGCGGCGCTGCTGGCCTGAGCGCGCGCCTCCACCCGCGTGCGGACTTCCCGCAGCCGCGTGACGGCATCGGCCGCTTCCGAGATCTTGTCGCGGACCTGCAGCCACAACGCGAACTGTGCGTCGAGATCAGCCTGGGTCGCCGAGACTCGCGGATCCTTTCGGATCTCGAACGCCTCCTCGGGCGTCTGTCCCGCAGCCTCGAGCTGGACGCGATACTGTCCGGGCGCCGCAATGGGGGCGGCCGAGCGCGGCCACTGCTGCGAGGTGAGCACCGTGGGAGGCGCAACCTGGCGCGCACCTGGGTAGCGCATGTCCCAAACGAAACGATTCAGGCCCGCCCGAGCGGGCACGCGGCGGCCTCCCCCTGGAGAAGGCTCACTCGAAAACGTTCGGATGACTTGCCCCGTGCGATCCTTGAACGTCAGCTTGATCGGGGCCGAGGGCGCCTCTTTCAGGTGGTAGCTGACCACGACGCCTGATGACGGATTGCGGCCGGCGTCCAAGTACACTCGTCGTGACTCGCCGCTTGCCGTCTCGATCTCGCGATAGCCGACGCCCTGCGTGCCGGACCCGCCGTAGCCGGTGACGCTCGTGCGGGCTTCCCGTCCTCCGATTGACGGCAGCTTGCCGCCGCCCCCCTCGCCGGGCATGGGCAGGAGTCGGTACGCCGGCGTGACGGCAAACAGGTGCGCCACCGCCTGGGTCACCGGGTCCGATATCTGCCGGAGCGGTGTCACGTCATCGAGAATCCAGAACCCCCGGGAATGCGTGCCGATGACGAGGTCGTTGTCCTTGACGACCAAATCGTGAACCGAGATCGCGGGAAGGTTGAGCTGCAGCGAATGCCATGACGCGCCCTCGTCGAACGAGGCGTACACGCCCGTTTCGGTGCCGGCGTAAAGAAGACCGGCACGCACCGGGTCTTCACGGATGACACGGGCGAAATCATTCGCACGAATCCCATTCGTGATCTTCTGCCACGTTTTTCCGTAATCGGTGGTCTTGAAGAAGTACGGCGTCTGATCATCAACCAGGTATCGATGCGCCGACAGATATGCCGTCCCCTCTTTGTGCCGCGACACCTCGATGACAGCGATGCTCAGCCATTCGCGCCATTCCTTCGACGAAACATCGGTCCAGGTCTTGCCGCCATCTCTCGAGAGGTGGACGCGCGAGTCGTCTGATCCCGCCCACAGCTCCCCTTTCGTCAACGGCGACTCCGCAAGCGCGCGAATGACGCTCGCGATGGTGTGGCCGAAGCTCGTCGAGGTAATCGGCCCGCCGACGACCTCCTGCATCTTGCTCGTGTCGTTCTTGGTGAGGTCCTCGCTGATGACGTCCCAGCTCTGGCCCTCGTCGGTCGACCGGAAGACCCTGTTTCCACCAACGTACAGGACCTTGGGATCGTGTGGTGAGAGCATCACCGGGAAGTCCCAGCGAAAACGGTACTTCAGATCCTTGGTTGGCTCCGAGGCGTACTGATCCTCCGGCCAAATCGTGATCACGCGTCCTTGTCCGGTGCGGTGGTCGTAGCGGCGAAACGCCCCGACCCCGCCTGGAGAGCTGCCAACGGAGCCGGAAAACACGATGTTCGGGTCGTCGGCCCGGATGGCCAGATGGCCGCTCTCCGATCCCCCGACCTCGTAGGTTTCTCCCAGCCCGATGGCCGAGTCGAAGCTTCGACTCGGAACGCTGATCGTCGAGTTGTCCTGCTGGCTGCCGTACACGCGGTAGGGGTACTGGTTGTCGACCGCGATGTGATAGATGGCGGCGGTCGGCTGGTTGTAGATCGTGGACCACGTCGCACCGCCGTTGAGCGTGACGTTGGCCCCGCCGTCGTTGCCCTGGATCATCCGCTCGGGATTGCGCGGATCGATCCAGAGGGCGTGGTTGTCGCCGTGCGGCGTGGGAAGCTGGATGAACGTCTTGCCGCCGTCAGTCGACTTGAAGAGGTCGTACGACATGATGAAGACGGTGTCCGGATCCTTGGGATGGGCGATGACATGCTGGTACGAAGCCGGCATCGTGCGCAGGTATCGCTGCGCGTTGATCGGCTGCCACGTCGCGCCGCTGTCGTCCGACCTGAAGAACGCACCGTCTGCCGCCTCGACGAGCGCCCATACGCGGCTCGGCCTCGCCGGGGAGACCGCCACGCCAATGCGTCCCTTGATGCCTTTGGGTAGCGACGGGCGATCGCCAAGATCGACCCACGTATCGCCGCCGTCGGTCGTCTTGTAGAACCCGCTGTCGGGCCCTCCGCTCAGCTCGTCCCAGGGTGTGCGCTGAAACTGCCAGAGGCCCGCGTAGAGCACGCGCGGGTTGGTCGGATCCATCGAGATATCGATGGCCCCCGCGCGTTCGCTCTTGAACAGCACCCTCTGCCAGGTCTTGCCGCCGTCTCTCGACCGATAGACGCCTCGCTCGGGATTCGGGCCGAAGAGGTGTCCCTGCGCCGCCACATACACGACGTTCGGATCTTGGGGGTGGATCTGAATGCGACCGATGTGGCGGGTCTCCTGGAGCCCGAGATGGACCCAGGTCTTCCCACCATCGGTGGACTTGTACACGCCATCGCCGGACGCGAGATCCGGCCGCATGCAGGTGTCACCTGTCCCGACGTAGATGACATTGGGATCGGAATCAGACACTTCGATTGCGCCGACCGGGCCAGTCTTCAGAAATCCATCCGAGACCGCCTCCCAGTAGGTGCCGGCATCGATCGTCTTGAAGACCCCTCCGCCGTTGGCCCCGAAGTAGAAAACCAACGGATTTCGCGGGTCGCCCGCCACCGCCGAGACGCGCCCGCCGCGCGGTGGACCGATGGACCGCCACTCGAGGGCCGCGAAGAGGCCGGTGTGGACACGCGTAGGTGCGGGTGGCGGTACCGGGGTGGCCTGACGGCTCTGGCCGCGACAGGCAACGAGCGACGTGACCGTCACCGACGAGACGAAACCGATGATCCAGACGAATGCCACGAACCTAATCCTTCTTGTCTTCATGGTTCCACCTTTGTCGCCCCAGCGCTCTCGCCAAACTGGCAGGATGCTGAAAAACTCCTGATTCACAACAGAGGACGCAGAGAGCACAGAGAAAACTCCAGTACTATCTTGACTCCGTGTGCTCTGTGGTGAGCCTTGCCGTCAGGTGCCGACCCTCACGCCAGGCGTGCACGCGGCGCGAAGCGTCTCCACCAGCGAGAGCACCGCGAGGTACGCCGTCCGCGGATTCCTGGCGTGCGGCCGATTCTCCATCGTGACGCGCATCGTGCCGAAGTCTCCTCTGGCAAACACCTCGTGCACGTTGCCTGGCGCCTGAGGATCCGCGACGATTTTCACTCTGGTTCTCGCCGGCCCCAGGCCCGCAAGGCTCAGGATGGCCGCGACGTTGACGTTGGCGGGGAAGAGCTCGACAGCCTCCCGAGCAAAGCCGTCGAAGACGACCTGCGCCTCGGTAATCTCCACGGTCTCCCAGGGCTTGAAGCCGGGGGCTCCCCTCAGAGCCTGAGGTCGTTTCGTGGTCGTAAGCGTGACTTCTTCCAGGCCGTGTCTTACGGCCTTCACGGCGTCGATCCCACCAAGAGCGCCCGATGGAATCATGAGCCGCCGGTTTCGTTCTCCGCTCGCGCGTGAGAGAGACTCGAGGAGCGCCGAGTCGGCGAGGGCGCCCGCGCTCATAAGCAGGAGGTCCTTGTCCGCTCTCAGCACTTTTTCGGCATACGTCCGTGCCGCTGCCGGAGAGGCGCATTCCACGACCAGACCAAGCGCGGGAGCCGAAATGAACTCCTCGAAGGACTGCGACGCGCGGATCTGGATGGGAAGCCGCCCCGCAAGCGAAGACGCGACGCCCTGACTCCCATCGTACAGCCCAACGAGGGCGCAATTGCCCGCCTGGCCGCCACAGATGGCCTCTGCCAATTCGGAGCCAATCGCGCCGCATCCAAGAATTCCCACACCTACCATGGGTGCTCCGTGACGTCCATGCGATGCCTACTTTCCGCCGCTGCTGCTCGTGCGCGGGCGGTAGCCCGGCCCTCTCAGGACCTTACCCGGCTTGGCACCCGTATGGGCGCCGCTTAGCACGACAGGTACCCCGTTGACCAGCACGTGCTCGACGCCTTCGGGATACTCGTTCGGCTCGAAGCGCGTTGCCTTGTCGATGACTCGCCCGGCGTCGAAGACAACAACGTCAGCCCAGAATCCCTCGCGCAGCAGGCCGCGGTCTCTCAGGCCGATCGTCTGGGCGGCCAACGAGGTCATTTTCCGGATGGCCTCCTCGAGCGTCAGGACTCCCTGTTCCCGGACGTACCAGCCGAGAACACGGGCGAACGATCCGAACGATCGCGGGTGCGCCCGCTCCTTCCAGGCCGGCGAGATGGCGGAGCCGTCCGACCCGACGCTCATCCAGGGTGCCTGAAGTACGGTGAGCTTGTCCCTCTCCTGCTTGCTGTTGTTGAAAGTACCGCCCCTCCCGCCCTGCTCGATGAGGAGATCGAAGAGCGCTTCGTGCGGATCCTTGCCGGCTTCCTTTGCGATCTGCGTCAAGGTCTTCATCTCATACTTTTCGCCATTGACCGGCACATTGGCGACCATGATCCCTTCGAACCCGAAGCCCTTGATGCGATTGAACCACCCCGGAATGCCTTGTTCGATTTCCTGACGCAACCGCCGGCGGTTCGCCGGGTCTTTAAGCCGTTCCACCAGCTTGGCCGGGCCGCCATCGTGCGCCCAGGGGGGGAGGAGTGTCCCGAGGCCATGGCTGCCCCACGTGTACGGGTAGTCGTCGACCGTCACGTCCAGGCCGTTGGCGCGCGCCTCGTCTATGATCGCGACGGCCTCCTTCATCTTGCCCCAGGAGGTGCGGCTGTTGGCCCCCAGGTGAAAGATGTGCACGGGCAGACCCGCCGTGCGACCGATGTGAATTGCCTCGCGGACTGCGTCCACCACCCCGTCGCCCAGGTCCCGGAGATGCGTGGCGTAGATGCCGCCGTAGCGCGCCGCGACTCGGGCCAACTCGATGACCTCCGGCGTCTTCTGGACGAATACCAGCGCGTCGGACAGCGAGCTGCAGAGGCCGAAGGCCCCGTCCTCCATGGCCTGCTGGACCATCGCGCGCATCTCCCCGAGCTCGGCCGGTGTCGGGTCGCGAAGTTCATCGCCGATGACCGAGTGACGGACGCCGCCGGCACCGACGTACGACGCCACGTTCAGGCTCACCCCCTGCCGTTCGAGACGGTCGAAGTACTCACCGAGCGTCGTCCAATCCAGTTTGAGGCCGGCGGCCGCGAGGCTCCTCCGGGCTCCTTCCAGGGTCAGTCCCTTCAGGGGCCCCGGCGACCCACCCTCGCCGAGGATGTTGAAGGACACGCCCTGCCGCACCATGCTGTCTGCCGTGCCACCGGCCAGCAGCGAGTGATCGGAGTGCGTGTGCATGTCGAAAAAGGCGGGCGCCACGATGAGCCCCCGCGCGTCGATCGTTCGAGTGGCGGTTGCTGGCCCGAGGCGTCCCACCGCCGCAATCCGGCCTGCTCGGATCCCGACGTCGCCGCTGAACCACGGGTTTCCGGCTCCGTCGATGATCCGACCGTTGACGATCAGCACATCGAAGGGGCCCGCCGGCTGCTGGCCCGCGGCCGTAGTCAAGGCAGCGATCGCGATCACCGCCACTGCTGCCACCCGGCCCCGAGGTCCTTTGGCTATCTTCACGAGCTTCTGACGGATCAGTGTCGTGACCATCCTGGCCTCCTGTCCCCTTATTGAGCATTACAGAACAAAGTGACAATGTCGCGGGTGGCGCCGGACGGGGCCGCCCCGCCGGCCCGCAGGGCCGTCCCCCGTGACAGGCGCTTTTCGGCCCGAGGACCGGTGGGGCTGTCCGGCGCCAGGACCCGCCGGCTTGTCACTTTGTTCTGTAACGCTCCGTAAGTCGTTCATGCCACGTTGCGGCGAGGTGTCGGCCCGGCACGCTGCAACGTCGACGCGCGCCCCAGACATCTTCTAAAGCCGATGTCCGTGCGAGTGAAGCAACGTCTCGACAGCACGGCTTTAGAAGCTGTCTTAGTTGCGGCCGCGAAACGGCCCGCCTAGGAGTGTGTCCGAGAAATGGGTGACACACTCCTAGTAGGCTGGCTGCGCCAGCAGAATTCCTAAGGTTCTTGCGCGGAGCGCGCAGCGCTACGCGCCTACTAGGAGCC
>JACPPN010000178.1 GCA_016190995.1 Acidobacteriota bacterium
CAGAAGACCCGTGAGGCGCTGATGAGGCCGTGGGCGTCGACGCCCTGGTCCTGCTGCACACGTGTGGTCATGGCATCCCAGGATGGTTGTGTGAACCCAGTGGGCGATCGTACTGACCCTTCTTGACGAAGTCAAACCGCGGACGGTCAAAGAGATACAGTGGGATTCATTCAAATCAATGAGTCAAGAGGTCTCATCGATCCAAAGCCTCAACCGCGGAGGGCCCTGAGAGCGCGGAGGAATCAATCAGCTTTTCCGGTCTCCGCGTGTTCCGCGTTCTCTGCGGTGAACGCTTTTGACGCCGGATCCCGGATCACTGGCTCAATGAATCAACGAACAATACTAGGCCGGAAGCGAATCGCTCCGGCGTCGGGTGACCGTGTCGAGGAGCGCGAAGCGATCGAGGCGCCGGTAGAGCGCGCGGCGGCTGAGCCCCAACAGGCGCGCCGCCTCCTTCTTGTTGCCTTTCGTCCGACCGAGCGCCCGGACGATCTGCTCGCGCTCGAGCGCGGAGAGCAGCATCGAGTCCCCCAGCGCCCCGGTGAGGGTGTCCGCGCTCGAGGATCCGAGGGTCCGCGCCTGGGTCAGCACCTCGTCCAGAGATGTCGTGAGCTCACGCTCGGTGATGAGATCGCCGTCGGCCATGATGCACGCGCGCTCGATGACATTGCGCAACTGGCGAACGTTGCCGGGCCAGGCCGCGCTGGTCAACCGTCGCTCGGCCGCCGCGGAGACTCCCACGAGCGTCTTGCCGAGGCGGCCGGCGCAATCTTTCACGAACGCGGCGATGAGGTACGGGATGTCCTCGCGGCGTGCACCGAGCGGCGGAAGCGTTAAGTGGATGATGTTGAGGCGGTAGTAGAGATCGCTGCGGAACCGGCCGGCGGCGACCTCAGCCGGAAGGTTCCTGTTCGTCGCGGCGATCACGTGCACATCGACGTGACGCGGCTGCAGGGATCCAATGCGATTCACCTCGCCGAGTTCCAGCGCGCGCAGAAGCTTTGCCTGAACGGGAGCTTGCAACTCGCCGATTTCGTCAAGAAACAGCGTGCCTCCGTCGGCGAGCTCGAACAGGCCGGCCTTGTTCTGGGTAGCCCCCGTGAACGCGCCGCGCACGTGGCCGAAGAGCTCGCTCTCGAACAGTGTCTCGACCACCGCGGAGCAGTTCACCGTCACGAAGCGGCGATCCCGCCGAGGTCCGAGACGATGGAACGCGTGGGCAACGAGCTCTTTGCCGGTTCCGGTCTCACCCATGATGAGGGCGGTGCGGGCGTGCGGCGCAAGCCGCCCGAGCAGGTCGAAGATCTCCTGCATCGCCGGGCCCCGCCCGATCATGCCGCAGAACTCCAGCCGCTTGGTCAGCTCGCTCTCGATTTCGAGAACGCTCCGGCGTCGTTCGACCTGCTCGCGCACGTCGCCGAGCAGCTGCTCGAGCCGCCGGAAATTGAGCGGCTTCGCCAAGTAGTCCCGCGCCCCGAGCTTCACGGCTTCGACGGCGCTCTCCACCGTCGCGTAGCCGGTCATGAGCACCACCTGACACGAGGGATTCAGCGTGCCGATCGCGCGCAGGACGTCCAGCCCCCCAATGTCGGGCATGCGCACATCGACGAGCGCGAGATCCGCTTTCGTCTGCGCCAGCGTCGCGAGCGCCTCGCGACCGCCGTTGCAGGACAGGACGTCGAACCCGGTGCGACGGGCAAAGCGGCCGACCACCTCGAGTATGCCTGCCTCATCGTCCACGATGAGGAGCACGGGCTTGGCACTCATGCACACTCCGCGGCCACGACGTTCAATGCCGCGCGAATCGCGGTGAGATCGTAGGGCGGATGAAGGACGCCGGCCGGCTCCCTGCCGCATCCGGCCTCACTGCAACCCAACGTGGCGACCCACAACAGCGGCGGCCGGTCTGCGTCGCCCCCCGCGCAAATCCGAAGGGCCGCAAGGCCGCCCGCATCCGCCACGAGCAGATCGCTCGACAGGAGCTCTGACGAGTCCTGTCCATCGTGGGCCTGCACGACACGGTGGCCCCAGCCGAGAAACACACTCCGAAGAAAATCCGCGACGCGGGCGTCTTCGACCGAGAGACACAGGCTGAGGCGCGCCAGGCCGCCTTCGTCCGGGGGCACGCGCGCGGGCAGCTTGACCCAGCACGTCGTCCCGGCGTCCGGAACGCTCTCCAGCCAGATTTGCCCGCCATGCGTCCGCACGATTCCGTAAGACATGCTGAGACCGAGACCGGTGCCTTGCCCGAAAGGACGCGTCGTAAAGAACGGATCGAAGACCCGGGAGAGATGCGACGCGTCGATGCCGGCCCCGCGGTCCATCACCCAGATCACGACGGCATCGGCGCTAGGGTCGCGTTTGGCCCCGACAGTGAGGCGCCGATCTCCACCGCCGCGCGCCGAATCGGCGGCGTTCGCGATCAGATTCCCGAACGCGCGCTCGAGCTGTGCGGCGGTGCCGAGAATGAGCGGCAACTCCGGCTCGATATCGAGCTCGAAGGTGACGCGGTTTGCCAGCACGTCCGCCTCGTAGGCGGCGACGGCGTGCTCGACCAGCCACGACACCGAGATGAGCGTGGGTTCCGAGGGGTGCCGCCGCTGCCCGAACGTGAGGAGGTTGCGCACCACCTTCGCCGCCCGCCGTGATTCGTCGACGATGTGCTGAATGTCTTCACGGACCGTGGCGCGCCACTGCCCCGACGCGTCGATGTGGTCCTTTCGCGCGAACTCCTCTTGGACGAGCTCTGCATACCCGATGATGCTGGTCAGAGGGTTGTTCAACTCGTGCGCGAGCCCGGCCGCGAGATCGCCGAGCGACGCCAGCTTCTCGGCTTCGAGCCGTCGGGGCTGGGCGGTCCGCAGTTGCTCGAGCGCGCTGCGAAGCCGCGTGTTGGTCGAGGCCAGCTCACTCGTCAGGGCACGCAGCCGTTCCGCGGCCGCGTGGGCCTCGGTCACATCTCTCGCGACCTGCACGACCTTCACGTCGCGCCGATCGGCCGTGCCGTCGACCGGCCTCGTGATGACCGCGTACAGCCGCCCGTCAGGTCCCTCGCGATCGCTGAGGATCGTTTCTCGCAATCGGACCGCCCGCACGACGGCGCAGTCGTCCGCCCGCTCCCCGCACAGCCCCACGTCGGCACACAAATGCCCCTTCATCTCGGTCAATGGCCAGCCGTTGAGGTGCGCGAGCGCGCGGTTGCCGCGGAGCAAGCGTCCCGTTCCGTCATAGACGGCAATCGGATCGTCGAGGGTGTCGAGCGCGCTCAACCATTCTTCCTTGGCGTGCTCGACGAGAGCGAAGAGCTCATCGTTCACAGCGTGGACCATCTCTCTATAAGTGAATCAGTCTCATCGATCGAAAGCCTTGACCGCGGCGCTGAGAGCGCGGAGGAATCAATCAGCTTTTCGGAGTCTCCTCGTGCTCCGCGTGCTCTGCGGTGAACGCTCTTGACGCCGGATTCAGGCTCTGTAATTCCGGCGCCTCGTGCGCGTCGGCAGCCGGGCGGTGTTCGCGCCTGCGACCTTTCGCAAGAGACGGGCCGGAAACCGCGCGGTGCCGCACGCGCGTGCCGTTGCCGACGTTTCGCACGACTACCCGCAGATGCACGCACGATCGCCGGACCTCCGGCAAACGACGTTTCAGGGATGCAACGCGCCTGGTTCAGGCGTGAAAGAGCAATCAGGAGGGGGAAATGTGCTTCCGGCGCAGACGCCACAGCGTCGTGCGGCTCACATTCAGCTCGCGCGCAGCCTGTTCGAGATTGCCACCGTGCCGCTTGACGGCCGCAGCCACGGCGTCCTGCTCGGCGCGCTGGCGGGCCGCTTCGACGCCCGCCACCATCTCTTCGCCAGGATCCGAATCGCGAAGATCATCGGGGAGATCGGCCAACTCGATGGTTGCGCTTCGGGCGCTCGCGACCGCGCGTTGGATCGCGTGCTCGAGCTGACGGACGTTTCCTGGAAAGGCGTACGAGGCGACGGCGGCACGCGCTGGGTCCCCCAAACCCGAGACGCCCGCGCCCGGGCCGTACTTGGCGAGGAAATGATCCGCGAGCTCGAGGACATCGTTGCCGCGGTCGCGAAGCGCCGGCAGATGTACGTGAAGCACGTCGAGGCGATAGTACAAGTCCTGACGGAAATCGCCGGCCGCAATGGCGGCTTTCAGGTCCGAGTTGGTCGCCGCGACAATGCGGACGTCGACATGACGGGTTTCGTTTTCACCGACGCGACGGATCTCGCCCGCCTCGAAAACGCGGAGCAGCTTCGCCTGCACGGTCCGCGGCATCGTCCCGACCTCGTCGAGAAACAAGGTTCCGCCGCTCGCATGCTCGATGAGGCCCGCACGTGATGCGGCCGCGTTCGTGAAGGCGCCCTTTGCGTGGCCGAAGAGCTCGCTCTCGAGGAGCGACTCGGTGAGCGCCGCGCAGTTCACAGGCACGAAGGGACCTGACCTCCGCCGGCTCTCGGCGTGAATGGCGCGCGCGACCAGCTCTTTCCCGGTGCCCGTTTCCCCAGTGATCAAGACCGCGCCGCTGGCCGCCGCCGCACGACGGACGAAGCTCCTTGCCCGCTCGATCGCATCGCTCGTCCCGATAATCGCAGCGAGCGACCCGGAGCTCCGGACCTGTCGCTGCAGCAGCTCGACGTGCCGGTGGAGCTGCCGGCGTTCCACGGCCGCGCGGACCCGCAGCAGCACCTCGTCGCGGACGAACGGCTTCTGCAAGTAGTCCACGGCGCCGAGCTTCATCGCCTCGACCGCCGTGTCGACGGTCGCAAAACCGGTCATGATGATGAGCGCAGTGTCGAGCTGGCGATCGCGCAGGCGGCGCAGTAGGTCGATGCCGGACATGCCCGGCATCAGCAGGTCGGTGAGGATGACGTCAAAGGCGCCATCGAGCGCCAGGGGCAGACCTCGTTCAGCCGATTCCGCCACGGTCACGGTGTAGCCGGCCCGGGCAAGCCGCTGCTCCAGACTGCTGCGAACGCCGGGGTCATCATCGATCAGGAGGATGCGTGCCATCGAATCGAAACGGACCGGCGAGCTTCGGCGGGTCCATTCGCTCTTGTTTCGGCACTACAACATCCATTCGATATGGCCGATACGCAGTACGTGATCGGCCCCGACCGGCGGGCAGCTCCTCGAATCCTGATACTGCTTGCCCTTCTTGCCGCGAGCTGCGCGCGTTATCGCGGGCCGGAGCTCCCCGGCGCACCTGCACCATCCGGTGGCCCCCCTGTCACAATCCGGGCGCTGTTGCCTCAGGGCCGCGTCGTTTCCCTCGATCTCGAGGACTACGTCATCGGCGCGGTTCTTGGGGAAGTCTCTCCGGCAGGCCTGCAGGCTGACGCAGCCGAGCGGGTCCTCGAGGTGCAGGCGCTTCTGGCGCGCACCTACGCCATCGCCCACCTGGGGCGTCACGCCGCCGAGGGATTCGACCTCTGCTCGTCGACGCATTGCCAGGCCTTCGTCGATCCCGGCCACGCCGGAGCCGCGACCATTCAGATCGTCCGTCACGCGGCGCAACGCACCCGCTCGCTGGTGATTCTCGCGACCAGCGGTCCCATCGAGGCGGTCTTCCACGCAAGTTGCGGGGGACACACGAGCGCCAGTACCACTGTGTGGCCGAGCGCCGGGTATCCGTACTTACGGGGCGTCGCGGACCCTTACTGCGTTCGGGAGAACGAGGCCCACTGGACCTGGACCGCGGATGCGGCCGAGCTCCTCCTGGCCCTGCGACAGCACGCGGTGACCAGAGTGGCGACAGTCGCCGATCTCAAGATCGTCGAGCGCGACGAAGCGGGACGCGTGACGCGCCTTTCGGTCGGGGTTCCCGGAGAGATCATCCATGCAAGCGACTTCCGAACCGCAATCCTCCGGGCGTTCGGGCCACGGTCGCTGAGAAGCACGCGCTTCAGCGTCGCTCGACGCGGTTCCCGCTATCACTTCGAAGGAACTGGGAATGGGCACGGCGTAGGGCTGTGCCAGGCTGGAGCGATCGCGCGGGCTCGAGCGGGACAGTCGACCGAGCAAATCATCCGCACCTACTACCCGGGCACGCACATCGGAAACCTGGAGGCGAGAACCCGGGGTCAAGCATCGATCCATTGATCGTGAGTCGCCCAAAGCTCTCACCACAGAGCGCACAGAGCACACGGAGTCCAGATAGTACTAGAGTTTTTCTCTGTGCTCTCTGGGTTCTCTGTGGTGAATTAGGGGTTTTTCAGCATGCTGCTAGTAGAACAAACGCTTTCTTGTCGGGAAAACACGTTCTCAGGCGTTTGCATGAATCATTGATCTCATCGATCTGAAGCGTTGACTTGACCGGCGGAGGGCGCCCAGAGCGCGAGGAATTGCCTGGGTTTCCCAGTCTCTGACTACCCGCCTGTCGACGGCCGAAGCGCCCGGCGACTGAAACGGCGCCGGATCGCTCGCAGGATGAGCCCCGCACACAGGACGACTATCGTCAGGAGCACGACCGCAACGGCAAGGGCGGCCAGCGGATATTTCAAGGCGAGAAGCCCCAGTCCCAAGACGAACGCATCTTCGAGCAAGCTGGCAATCCAGTTCGTGAATGGCTCGGGGGAGGTGTTGATGGCAACGCGCGTTCCAGCCTTGGTGAAGTGACTGCTCGCGGCCACCGCCCCCCCACCAAGCGCCACGAGGCCCTGCACCGCCGGCGACGCCTCGCCAAGGGTTGCCACGGCGATGAGCGCCCCGCCAATCGGCCGGATGAACGTGTGCCCTGCATCCCAGATCGAGTCGAGCCAGGGAATCTTGTCGGCGAGAAACTCGATTACGTAGAGGATGATTGCGCCGAGGATGATCCAGTCATTGTCGAAGACGCGAAACTGCGGCGGCAGACTCACCCAGCCGTACCGGGACGCCAGGCCGATGAGCGCGACGGTCGCGTAGAGGTCGACGCCCGCGGCAAAGGAGAATGCCAGCGTGCGCCCGAGCGTCACGAGCAGTTCCATAGACTCCGCCGATTCACTGACTCATTGATCCTGGACCCCCGTCAAAAGCTTCACCGCAGAGAACGCGGAGCCCGCGGAGACTGGAAAAACTGACTGATTCTTCCGCGCCCTCAGCACTCTCCGCGGTCAAGGCTTTGGATCTTTCCTTCTCTGTGCTCTCTGTAGAACAAACGCCGGAGAACGTCTTTTCCTGTCAAGAAAGCGTTTGTTCTACTAGAGA
>JACPPN010000179.1 GCA_016190995.1 Acidobacteriota bacterium
CCGTACTGCCGCTTATGATCTTATTCATGAAATAATCTCTCCTTCCTGTTTCCACTGGATGCCCATTTTCTTACAGGTTTTACCTTCTAGGGATGGAATGTCAATATCTGTTTTGAATGCGTACTTTGGGAGACTGATCCGGCGCGGGGTCGATCGAGCAGCGACCGCGCAACCTCCGCCCGGTGAGCCGCCCCGTCGCTCTCAAAAGCCTCGATCCATTGCGCCCTCTTGTAGAGGCAGTGCAAGACGTGCTCCCAGGTAAGCCCGATGCCGCCGCTGCAGCGATGGGCGCCTGGTCGTCGTCCTCAGCGACGCACGACGCGGCCCAGTACGCAACGGAGCGCTCCTGAACAGTCGGTATACTGTGGCCGGCGTCTGGCGTGCCGGTCGGCCCGTTCTCCGATGGTCCATGGCCTCCGATTCAGCTGTTCCCCGCGGCGTCTACACCGGGCTGTTTCTCGTCGCCCTCGCGACGCTGATGTTCGAGATCCTGCTCACGCGGATCTTCAGCGTCACGATGTACTACCACTTCGCGTTCTTCGCCGTGTCGGTCGCGATGTTCGGCATGACGTTCGGAGCCGTCATCGTGTATCTGCGCCCGACGACGTTTACGCCCGAGCGCACGACAGGCGAGCTCACGCGCTACGCGTTGCTGTTCGCGATCGCCTCGATCCTCAGCATCGCCGGCCACCTCGTGCTCCCGTTCCTGCTCCCGTCGATGGGGGACAGCGACGAGATGGCGCGGGCCGTCGCCACGTTCCTCATCGTGGCGGTGCCATTCGTTTTCAGCGGCATCTGCGTCTCTTTGGCGCTCACGCGGTTTCCCGCGCGGGTTGGCCGTCTGTACGCAGCCGACCTGGCCGGCGCCGCCACCGGCTGCGTGCTGCTGATTCCGGTCATCAACTCGACCGGCGGGCCGACAGCGGTGTTCATCGTCGGAATCCTGGCGGCCATCGGCGGCCTGGCGTTCGCGGCGAGAGGCGTGCCCATACGGCTTCGTGCCACAGCGGGCATCGTCACGGTTGGGCTTTTGGTTGCGGCAGCAGCACAGATACGCCAGGTGCAGAGCCGCGGCACACCCTTGCTACGGGTGCAATGGGCGAAGGGACACGTCGAGTCGAAGCCCGCGCTCGAGCGCTGGAACTCGTTCTCCCGCGTCGCAGTTCTCGGCGGGGTGAGCGATCGGCCGACAGAGCCCTTTGGGTGGGCGCTCAGCACGAAGCTGCCGCCAGACCTGAAGGTCAACCAGCTCGGGCTCAACATCGATGCGGACGCCTACACCGTGATGACGGCGTTTGCCGACGACACGCAGAAGCTGCGACACCTCAAGTACGACGTCACGAACCTGGCCCACCACCTGCGGCAGGATGCGCGCGTCCTGGTGATCGGCGTAGGGGGAGGGCGGGACGTGCTGGCGGCGCTGGCCTTTGGACAGCAGCACGTCACGGGCGTGGAAATCAACGGCGCCATCCTCGACATCGTGAATCAGAAGTACGGCGCGTACACGGGGCGCTTGGATCGTCGCAGCGATGTGCGGCTCGTCACCGACGAGGCGCGCAGCTATGTGGCGCGATCCGGAGAGGAATTCGACATCATCCAGGCGTCGCTTATCGACACCTGGGCCGCCACCGCGTCGGGCGCCTTTACGTTCACCGAGAACGCGCTGTATACGCTCGAGGCGTGGCGCATGTTCATGGAGCATCTGACACCGCGCGGCCTGCTGACGTTCTCTCGATGGTACGTGCGCGACCGTCCCGCGGAGATCTACCGCCTCGTGTCGCTGGCGGCCGTGGCGCTGCGCGAACGCGGCATCACGAATCCAGCGGCGCACATGGCCCTCGTCCGCAACCTGCGGGGCGGTGAGTACGGCATTGGAACGATCCTCGTCTCGCGCGAACCGTTCTCCCCGGCCGATCGGGACCGGCTGCGACAAACGGTGGAGGCGATGGCGTTCGAGATGGTCCTGGCGCCAGACGGAACGAGCTCCGACCCGATCATTGCGAAGCTTGCGCAAGCCGGCGATCTGGAAGGTCTCTTTGCCACCTACCTGCTGGACATCTCGCCGCCGACCGACGATCGGCCGTTCTTTTTCCACATGCTGCGCCTGAGCCAGGCGCGCGACAGGACGCGCTGGGAGCTGAGCGCTCAGATGTTCAACATGAAGTCCGTGAACCTGCTGATCTCGCTCCTGGCCACCGTAACGGTGTTGACGCTCGGCTGCATCATCCTCCCATTCACGCTTCGGCATCGCGAGGTGCTGGCAGGGTCCGGATGGCTGCTCGTCTTCTTTGCCGCGATCGGCGTCGCGTTCATGTTGATTGAGATATCGCAGATGCAGCGGCTCATCATCTTCCTCGGTCATCCGGTCTACGGTCTCACCGTCATCCTGTTCACCTTGCTGGTGGCGAGCGGAGCGGGCTCGCTTGCGAGCGATCGGCTGGCACCCAGCAGAGGGCGCCTGACGCTGGGCGCATTGATCGCGACGCTGGCGCTCTTCGGCCTGTTCTCACCGTGGCTGGTTCAGACCTTCGCGGCGTCAACGACCCCGGTCCGCATCGGCCTCGCGGTCGCGCTGCTGGCCCTTCCGGGCGTGTTGATGGGGATGGCGTTCCCCTTCGGCATGCGGCTCGCCGGGACCGCGGCCACGACGCTCGGTCCCTGGTTGTGGGGAGTCAACGGCGCCACGTCGGTGTGCGCCTCGGTCGCCGCGATGGCGCTATCGCTGACATTCGGCATCTCGGCGACCTTTTGGATGGGGGTCGCGGCATACGGTCTCGCAGCGCTCGCCTTCGTCGCCAGCCTCCGCCGCATGGCGGCGGCTCCCTAATCTCGCGGCTTCACCCAATCCATCGTCCAGGGACCGCTGAAGCCCAGACCCGTAGTGATGCGGATACCGCCTGACGCGTCCGCATCACGCTGGGGCCATGGGAACGGCCGGAGCGTGGCTTGCGGTGGGCCCGCTAATGCGGAGACCCCAGCTCGACTGCGTCTGCGCGGCGCCCTGACCCGGCGGCGGCAGGACGATGGCGGCGAGGCAGAGACAGCGGCGCGCTATCGCGCGCGAACATATTTCCAGTTGCGCACCTTCCCTTCCGCCATCCATTCGACGGCCGTGTTGAGCCGCTTCTGGCGGGTCTCGTCGCGCTTCGCCTCGGTGACCCACTCGACGTACTCCTTCTTGTGGCTCGGACTGAAGCGCTCGAACGTGGCGCGCGCGGCCTTGTTCCTGTCCAGCGCCGCCGCGAAATAGTCCGGGATTCGAAGCGGCGTCCGGACCGCGGCCCGCGCGCGGGTCGGTGCCTTGGCCCCCGTCTCGTTCAACCGCGCGGCTTTTCTCACGTATCCGATCAGCGTCCGGTCCGTCGGCAGGTCCGAGAGCGCCGTGATCTTGCCCAGGTGCCCCATCGCGTCGCGCGGCGCGTCGGCCATCACGAGGCCGCCCTTCCAGAAGCCGAACGCGCAGTGCTGACCGAAGACTTCCTGAGTGGAGAAACGAGGTCCGCTGAGCTGCTGCCGCGAACCGGCGCCTCCGGTGCACGCGCTGGTGCGGCAATAGCGTGCGGCGTCAGCGAAGGTCTGTCGGCCTCTCCTCGCCCTTCTCAAGGTAGGACTTTAGGCACCGTCTCGGTGACGCGGTCGATCAGGAACCGTTGGTGCAGGTAATGCTCGGGAACGTACAGCTCGTAGAGGTCGCGAATGCCGTAGTTGACGACCTGCATCCGGTAGACCTTGTCCACAAAACGTATAGAGGCCGCGGACGTGGCCGCCGCCCGCCGCGTTGTCGATGGCGTGGCGCGTCAGCTCTCGCACCTCCGTGAGGCTGCGGCTCGTTCGCTGCTCGGCCACGCGCGTCTCGACCTTCGACTTGGCGCTGCTCGTCATCTCGCGCGCGAACGATGACGCGGCCTCCTTCGATTGCTCCTGTGCGTGCTCATAGCCGAACTGCGAGGTGGCGTCCACGCCGACGGTGGGGCCGTAGGACGCGCTCACGCTGACGCCCGCTTCGAGCTTCAGGTGGTCGTTGACCGCCTCCTTCATGGCGCTCGACAGCTCGAAGCGTTCGGTGCTCTGCGTGTCGCGCTCCTCGGTAGTGGTCGCTTCCCGCGCCGTCGTCAGCACGGTCTCGCTGGTGGTGTTGCGCGCGAAGCTACGCTCATGCGTTTCGCCTTGCAGCACGTTCTCGATGTGGGCGATGTCGCCGAGCTGATAGCGCTCCAACTCCTGACGGACGATGACCAGATCGCCGCGCCGCGGCGTGCCGAGCTCGCCAACGCCGTGCGGCACCGTCGGCTGCGCGTCGAGACCGGGCGCGTGCGACAGGCCGGCGCTGAATTGCGGCCCGACCTTGGCGGCGCCCGGGCCGAAGCGCAGGCGCATGGCGGCCATCATCGACGGGTTCGTCAGGCCCGGTGTGGCCATCTGCTGCGCGTGGCGTTGCATGTCGCTGATCGCCGCCGACAGACTCTGAGCTTGCGGATCGGTGACGACTTGTTCGACGATGGCACGGGCGCTGGCGGGGAGGCCGTCGAGCCACCGCTTCGCAGCAGAGTGGGTTTCTGGCTTGGGGCCATGGCCGCCGAACAGCCCGCGTGAGACCGATCGCTCGGGAGTGACGGCATCGTTCATGTCGTGCTCGCGCTCGCGGCTAGCGGCGAGCGCTTTCATGGCCTTGATGGCTTGATGGACGTCGGCGCGCGCCCGATCACGGTCGGCTTTGACCCGCTCGCGATCGGCAACCGTTGTAGGCGGGCGCGTGGTGCTCTGTCTCGGCGCTTCGGCGAGGGCGAGGTTCGGGAGGATCGGTCGCGTGCGGGCGATACGATCGACCTCGGCGCGCGGCAGCCCTCTGGGGCCGGCTTGACTCGCCGCGATCATAAGCTCGGCGGCGCGGAACAGGCGGATCGTGTCGGAAGCGCCGGCGTTCTCGGGGCTCCCCAACAGGACCTGCGCCAGCAGGCGGTCTCCGAGCAGGTTGCGGAGCGCTACAAACTTCGCTCTGGCGGCGGCATCTTGCCAGTTGCCGACGCCGCGCGCTTTGACCACTTCGTCGATTTTCTTGAAGGCCAGCTCGCCGGCCGGGCGGGGCGGTATCACAAAGAGGTCGCCGACGGCCATCATGGCGGCCACGATCGGGTCCGCGGGGCTCGGTTTGTGGGTCGGATCCTGCAGAAAGGCCTGGAGGGTCTTGCGTGCCGCGGGGCGGTCTGGTGTCCGGCGGACCTGGTCCACCAGGGCGGACTCGCCGTCGGGATAGACTTTGGTGGTGGCAGCAGTTCGCGGCTTGTCGGGCGCCCTCTGCTGCGGTCTCGAGACGATGAAGCGCAGGATCTCGTTCGCCATAGCGTGATGGTGTCGGTTGGCTGTGGCCGTTATCGCTGTGATGTCTGGGATCGAAACCCTGAGTGTTATACAACGAAAGCTTGCGGCCCGTTGCTGGTTTCTTTCCCGCCGAAATGCAGCGATGCTCGCGGCCTGCTACCTCGCGCTCGCGCCAAGGGGCAGGCAGAAGGCGTGCTCGGACTGGATGGACGAACTGCGGGCCGCGCATTCGCGTCGCCACGCGTTCAAGGAAGAACTCGCGCGCGCCCTGAACGGTTTCGGACCGAACAGCGCTGATTGAACGGCACGTGTCGGTGCGGCGGTGGCCGCAGCCGGCCCCGTTGCGTTCAGCGCCCTTCCGCCTCGGCTTGCGTGAGCTGATGCACGCGCTGGTGCGACAGCCCCAGCAGCCGCGCGGCATCGCGCGCGCTCATCTTCAGCTGTCCTCCGCGCAACATGCGCACAGCGCGTCGGGCCGCGATGGCCGCCCGCCGATCTTCTTGTGCGGCTTTCCTGCGGAGCGTTGCGTAGGCGCGAACGGCCTGTGCTGCGCGCGTGGGCAGCTTCACGTCGTCCACGATCTTCGCCGTACGGGCATCAGCGACGAACAGCTCCATCGCTTCCACGATGCGACGGCGGGCTTCGTCGACGGTGCGGCCTTGCGTGTGGCAGCCACGCACGCCGCGTACTGATGCGACCCACCAGCCGGACTCATCTCGTTCGTAGGCAACCCGATAGGTCTTCACGGCTTCTTCAACCATCCCTTTCCCAGGCAGGCTTCCAAGTCGCGCTCAATGCGGCGAAGCAGACCGGGCCCGATGTCTTCGCCCGCGTGCACCGGCACGGTCGTCACACACCGGCCGCACTCAATGCGGAGATGCGAGCCGCGCTGGCGCGTCTCGACGCAGCCGAAAGACCTGAGCAGCCGTCTGAGGTCCTTCGCTGTCACACAAGCAGTATAGCGCAAGCCCTTGCGATGTGTCTAACATGATAGACAGATCAGGCGTCGAATCCGATTCGGATGCCCGATGTGTTTGCTAATCCGAGATGCGCCTCTCGATCGCTGTCGATTCTCCGCGCAAATCCTTCGTTGGCTGTCACGTCTCCGATCAAGCGATTCAGCTCGCGTTGGCTCCGGAGGCCGTGTTTTGGCGGGTCGCAGGGACAATCGTAGGGACATCCTCTCGGGTATCGGTAGACGAACGCCCTGAGGATTCAGTTCGGGCTCCGCGATCTCCGCGTTCCGCGCGGTGCCGGCTTTGAGCCGGTTCGGGACACCAAGACTGCGTGGTGCGTCTCCGCGTTCTCCGCGGTGCGGGCCTTGAACCGAGGGGGATTATCGCGCTTCGAACAGCGTGAGGGCATACCGAGCAGGTTCGTCCATCCACTGCTCGCGCCGCGCAAAGCCTTGCGGCTCGACCATCGTGACAATCTGGCGCCGCTTGTACTTGTAGGAGCTTTCGGTCCAGATCGGTTCTCCGTCGGTCACGCGCAGCACGAGCCGGGCGGCGCGGATCCTGACGATCTGATCCCTCGCGCTCACCAGATGCATCTCCATTCTTGACGCGTCCGGGCGCCAGACCGCTCGGTGCGCGAACCCCGTCACATCGAAGTCCGCGCCGAGCTCGCGATTGACACGAACGAGAAGATTCTTGTTGAAAGCGGCCGTGAGGCCGAGGGGATCGTCGTACGCCAGCAGCAGGTCTTTTTCCGGCTTGACGAGATCCGCGCCCAACAGGAACAGATCGCCGGGTCGGCTCGTTCGCCGGACAGTGCGGAAAAACGCTTCAGCTTCGGACGCATGAAAGTTGCCGACGTTCGATCCAAGAAAAAGAACGAGGAGCCGACCTGCGTCACGATTGAGCCCGATCTGGCTCAGACCCTCGGTGTAGACCTGCTGGTGACGGTGGACGCGGACGCGTGGGAATCCGGAAAATCGCGACGCCGTGAGGGCGAGCGCGGTTGCCGAGACGTCCACCAGGTGGAGATCGATCGCGCGACCGCCAATCGCTCCCGCCATGAGCGCCGCGAGCTTTTCTCCGCTCCCGCAGCCCAGCTCCGCGATCGAGCTGCACGATCGCACCAGGGAACGCAATGGAAATGCATGCCGCGCGAGGAGCGCCTGCTCCGCCCGCCAGATCCGGTACCACGGCAGGCGGCAGATCGCCTCGAACAGCGTCGAGCCGAGCTCATCGTAGAGGTACGAGGTCGGCAACTGGCGCGGGGTGCGGCGCAGATGTTCGCGCACCTCACGCGCGAAGTCGCGTGTCGGTTGCCCGATCGGTGCCGTCCCCGAACGCCGGGACGACACCGACGATCTCACGACGCGCATCGGAACCCCGCGTAGACGAACGGATAGTTGGGCCTGAACCAGTTGCGGAAGCTGCGCCGCACGAGCTCGCGCGCCGTGGCGCACGATGCGCCCTTGATGACGTAGTGCTCACCGTCGAAGAAGTCGGCCGAGTACTCCGGATAGGAGGCCATCGGCTCGAACCCGGGAAACGGCGCAAACACGGTTGCCGTCCACTCCCAGGCGTTCCCGACGAGATCCTCGACGCCGAAGGCGCTCTGCCCCGCTGGAAACGACCCGCAGGGAACTGGATCCCAGCACCGAAAGTCGAAGTTGCCGCGGGTGCTGTCCGGAGGGTCCTCGCCCCACGGAAATGGGTTCTCGCCGCCATCGGGCCTCCCGAACGCGGCGCGATGGAACTCCGCCTCGGTCGGAAGACGCTTCGTTTGCCATTGCGCGTACGCGACCGCCTCCGCGTGGGTGACGTACACCGGCGCGTCGAGCGGCAGCGGCTGCATCTCGAGCATTCCACGCCACGTCCATTCTCGCCCGCGCCGTACCCAGAAAAAGGGATGATCGAGCTGATGCTGTTTGCGCCAGGCCCAGCTGTCCGTTGACCAGAACTCGGGTCGGCGGTAGCCGTCCGTCTCGACAAACTCGAGGAACTCGCCGTTACTGACTTTGCAGGCATCGATGTCGAACGCGCCGACCTCGACGACGAGGCGGTTGAACTCGTTGTCCCAGCCGAACGCCGCCTCACGGCGATCGATCCCAAGTGTCGCGCGTCCCGCGGGGATGCGCACGGTCTGACGTGGTCGCCGGCCATTCGGCGACGACCACGAAACAGGTCCAGCCGGCAGCAGGTCGTCGGCGACCGGGTGCTTGGAGCTGTGCGGGACCTGATGCCAGATGTAGAGCAGCGTTTCCTGATGCATCAGCTCGTGCTCGATGGCCGTGAAGATGGCTTCGCCGCCAACGAGCGCCGGACGCGTCGCGTGTGCAAGATCCGCGTTCGTCAGCGCATCGATCACGGCCGCGTCGGCGGCGTCGCCGTATGCGCGCACCCGCGCCCGATCCGGCCAGGTCGCCCGCGCCTTGCCCGCGGCAGCTCGTTCGTCCGCCGGATCGATCCCGCGGGCGAACAGCCGCTCGAGCTCCGCGTCGATTCCCTCGTGCCCCAGGCCCTTCTTGAGCAGCGTGTTGACGCTGAACGCCGGCAGGTGCCCTTCGTAGAAGACGATCGGATGTCGCAGCGGGATCGGTCTGGAGTAGTAGACATCCGGCGCCAGCATGTCGAAGAGCGCGCGGGACCGACGTCTTGTCCGGCGATACCAGTCGATGAAGGCGGCGCGGTCCATGGTCAACCCTTGATCACCCAGAATAGGCGCACGGCCGCGACGGTTGCAACAGTCCCGTCGGGCCTCGGGCGTGAGCCTGATCACACGAAGGTCCTGACCAGTCACGAAGCTTCGGCTCAACCCGCCGAGTGAAGGGCCCGGGCGCGGAGCTCCGAAGCTTCGTCGCCAGCGGCGCTTTCGCGCCTCGATCCAAGCCGATTCGTTTCTGCTGGACAGGCCTCGGCCGGCTCTGGACAATACAGCACTCCCGTAAGGGCGGTGCGATCCATGGTCAACAGTCGACAGTCAACAGTCGACAGGATGTCGACAGGATACGCCGCGCTGAGCTGGTTAAGACAGCTCCCAAGGCTCATGACAGAAAACTTGCTTCATCTGTCACCGTTCTGGCCTTAGGAGATGTCCAGGGGACTCCGGTGACGCGGAACGCGTCCATCTCCTTGAGGTGGCAAGACGATGAACGAGGTCCTGACGCTCGCAACCCAGTTGCGTTCGCTCGCCTTCAACCTGTGGTGGACCTGGCATACCGAGGTCGTCGAGCTGTTTCGCGACCTCGACCCGGCGGCGTGGCGCGAAACGAACCACAATCCCATCGCGCTCCTCGATCGGTTGTCCGAGCAGGACCTCGAGCGGAGGATCGATCTGCTGTCGCTCGAGAGTCGCATCCACTTCCACTATCGACGACTCCAGGAGTACCTCGCGAACCAGGACGACACCTGGTGCGCGGGTCAGACCGGCGCCATCCGGGTTGCGCCCATCGCGTATTTCTCCGCGGAGTTCGGCCTGCACGAGTCGCTGCCGCTGTACTCGGGCGGCCTCGGCGTGCTGGCCGGCGACTATCTGAAGAGTGCCTCCGATCTCGGGCTGCCGGTCGTTGGCGTCGGGCTGTTCTACGCGACCGGCTATTTTCGCCAGCGCATCGACGAGACCGGCTGGCAGCGCGAGGAATACGGCACGACCGACATCACGACGCTGCCGCTCCGGCGCGCGGCGGCGGCCGACGGCTCGGCGCTCCTGATCAAGGTGCCGTGCGGCAACCACACGCTCCATGCCGGTGTCTGGCTCGCCGACGTCGGGCGCACGCGCCTGCTCCTGCTCGATTCCGAGGTGATGCCTAACGCGCCTGAGCTGCGCGATCTCACGGCGCGGCTGTACGGCGGCGACGAGCTTGCCCGCATTCGTCAGGAGATCCTGCTCGGGATTGGCGGCCTTCGGGCGCTCGGCGCGATCGGTGTCCGGCCTCGCGTGCTCCATCTCAATGAAGGGCACAGCGCATTCGTCATTCTCGAGCGCATGCGGGAGCGGATGCAGGACGACGGCCTCACCTTCGACGAGGCGCTGCGCGAAACGGCCATCCAGACGGTCTTCACCACGCACACGCCGGTCGAAGCGGGTCACGATCGCTTTGACGCCAGCCTGCTGGAGCAGCATCTCGGCTGGCTGCGCCAGCAGCTTGGCATCGACGCGGAGACCTTTCTGGCGCTCGGCCGGACGGATCGCTCGAAGACCGACGAGAAGTTCTGCATGACGGTGCTCGCCATGAAGGGCTCGCGACGGCGCAACGGCGTCTCGAGCCTCCATGGCCACGTCGCCAGGCGCATGTGGCGCCCGGTGTGGCCGGCCCGCCTCGAAGAAGACGTACCCATCGGTCACGTCACCAACGGCGTTCACGTGCGGTCGTGGCTCGCACCGGGCATGGCGCGGATCTACGACCGCCACTGCGCCAGCGACTGGATGGCGCGCGAGACCGACCGCGAGACCTGGCTGCCGATCGCGCGCGTCGACGATGGCGAGCTGTGGGAAGCGCACGCCGAGCATCGACGCGGCCTCCTGGCGTTCGTGCGACGGCGGGTTGGCACGACCGACGTGCTCGACCCGAACGCCCTCACGATCGGCTTCGCGCGCCGCTTCGCCACCTACAAGCGGGCGACGCTCGTCATGAGCGATCCC
>JACPPN010000173.1 GCA_016190995.1 Acidobacteriota bacterium
AGGTCGCGCGCTGAAATGATCGAGACCCGCTCGGGATCCGGTCGGACCCTCTAGGAGGGCTTCTTCTTCACCTCGCTGAGCAGCGCCGACAACATCGCCGAATACTTCTCGTCGGCGTCGGCGAACGACTTCATGTAGTCTTCCTCGCTCAGCTTCTGTTTCTTCCAGTCGCCGTCAAACGAGATCTCGGTATTGCCGTTCTGATACGTATCGAACGGTCGATCGCTCTCGCGGCGCGCCTTCAGACCGTCAGCGCTCAAATCCTGAACGAACACCTTGGTACCAGCGACCGACGCGCTCTGGAGATCCTGATAGATCTCCTTGTAGTCCTTCTGCCCGAGCTTCTCGTTGATGTAAATGGATGGCTGGTACTTCGCCGAGATGACGAGGAGGAGCTGAGCCGGGAAGTACAGCGCCGCAACGTACTGATCCGGCCCCGAGGGATCCTTGGCCGCGATGCTGTCAAGCTTGCCCTCGCCAAGGAGGGCCGCAAGCTCTTTCACGAACGCTTCCGATTTCGACTCCTGTGCGACGGCGATTCCCGTCAGGGACAGGACTGCGAGGAGCAACCCCGTTGCGACCACGATCGGCCGACGAAGACCTTGTGACATGGAGTCCCCCAAGCTTTCAGAACTGCTTTCGGCCGCCGGGCAGCGAAGCTGCGCCGCCTCGCCCTGTTCCAGACAGTTGAGGCAACAGCTTCGCTGTCAATCGGCAGTTTCTACCACCACTGCGGGGCCCCGTCAACCGGCGTCCCGCGCAGCCGGTCTTCAACATGTAGCACCCGACACGCGGCACTCAGCACGCGCACTCAGCGCGTAGCACGCGGCACGCGGGACTCAGCACGTGGCCGCCATGCAGGACCGGATCGGTACCGAAGCTTCGCCTCAAACCGCCGAGTGACAAGACACTGCCGGGACAGGCGAACCTTCGCTACTAGCCAATGAACAGTGCATCCTCGTCATCAATCCCGCGGCCGCTCGCCCCGGTGTGGCCGGAACGCAGCCCGCGCAACGCGGCCAGCGCTGCCCGGAGACCGCTCACCAGCGCCCGCCCTTCGCGCGCGGGGGCGATGATCGCCGACTGCACCTCCGCGACGGTCTGCTCCGCCCTGTAGGCCAAATCGGCGACCAGGCGATCGATTCGCTCGGCCTGCGCGGAGGCGAGCGAGGCGACGCGCGCCGCGTCCGCGCTGATGGCGGTCACGCGCGCGATGAGCGGCTTCACGTCGCGCTCGACGTCGTCGGCAATCTTTTGCCAGCGCCGCGCGAGCCGACCCGCATAGACGAGCGCCCCGACCTGAAGCAGCGCCATGAGCGCGGTGGCGACCGCGATCATCGCGAGGAAAAGATCAGGCGCTTTCACGCATTCTCCTTCGGCTCTTTGGCTTCCCGGTACGCTTCCCTGCCTCGGTCGATTGCGGACATGACCGTGTCGCGCTGCCGCTCGACGAACTCACGTCCCTCCTTCGCCGCTTCGGACGCGCGGTCACGCCCTTCCCGCGCGCGCTCGGACAGGTACCGCCGCGTCTCTTCGCCTGCCGCGGGGGCCCAGAGCAGGGCCACGGCCGCGCCGCTGATTGCCCCCAGGATGAACGCCATCAGGATGGCTCCGCCGCCGTTGGTTTCTCGAGACATAACGCGCTCCTTTTACGACCGACCGATGCGAGGCACGAGCGCCGGTTCCCGTCAGAAGATGCTCACCCGGACGCTCAGATATCTTCTCGGATCTTTGCGGATGTCGCCGATGAGGGCCCGAACCTCTTTGACGGCTCCATTCATGTTCTCATACAACTGCTTGTCCCGCAGCAATTGACCTGCGGTCCCCTCGCCCTGATTCAGCCGGGCCACAACCCGATCGAGCTGATCGCTGACCGAGTTGAGCCGGTTGTACAGCGCCGAGTCGTTCGCCAGTCTGCCCAGTGTTCCCTCGCCGCGGTTGGCCTTGCCGGTCAGGGCCTCCAGATTGCTGCTTGCAGACGCCATCGATTTGGCGATGGATTCGTCGCGCAGCAGCCGGCCCAGACTGCCCTCACCCGCATTGACCCGCTGCAACATGAGGTCGAACCTCGCGAACGAGGACTCGAGATTCCGGTAGGCGTCTGGATCGTTCAGCAACCGGCCGGCGGTGCCGCGGCCACGCGCCAGGCTGTCAGCCACCTGCCGGGCAGCCTCGACGAAGCCGTCGACGTCACGATACAGCTCTTCGTCGGTGAAAAGCCTGCCGACCGTGCCCTTGCCTTGCCTGACATCCTGCAGCAACCGGGTGGCCTCCTGCAGGCCCTCCGTCGCGGAGGCCGCCACGTCACGGAGCTCCCCCGTCGTCCGGCCGGACCGGATGAAGTCCCAGTCTCCGAGCGGCCGGCCCGTCGTCATTGGCACGATGTCGATGACGGGCTCGCCGAGCAGGCTGAGCGATCCAATCGTTGCGCGCGAATCGCTCGTGATACGGCTCTGCATGTCTTCTTTGAGCTCCATGACGACTTCGACGGCGGCGCCGGTGAACTCGACGCTCGCGACCGTGCCGACCTCGACCCCGGCCACCCGCACCACCGCGCCGTCCTTCAAGCCGCCGACGTCGCCGAAGCGCGTTTTCAGGTGGTACCGCTCCCAGAAAAAGCCGCCCTCGCCGCCAACCATGAAGATCAACACCGCCGCCATGGTGACGGCGAAAAAGGCGAGCATGCCGATCTTCAGCTCCGACCAGGCCAGTGAACGCGTGCGGGGCATGTCTCTTCTTCCAATCTTCCGTCGACGGATCGCGAACGGGCGTTATCCGAGGAACGTGCGCAGATACGTATCGCTCGAGGCGGACAGTTCCGCGGCGTTGCCTTCGAACACCACCCGAGCCTCCTTCAACATGATGAACTCGGCCTGCTTTTCCTTTTTCGGATCCGCGGGCAGGACCCGGATCCGGCCGTTCTCGCGCACCGCTGTGTGGGTGGCGATGTAGAACGCGTCGCGCAGCTGATGCGTCACGACAATCGAGCTGACATTCTCCAGATCCCTCAGCTTGATGATCTCCTCGTCGATCGTAATCGACGTGATGGGATCGAGGCCGGTCGTGGGCTCGTCGTACAGCACGATGCGGGGCTTGGCGGCCATCGCGCGCGCGATGGCGACGCGACGCCGCTGCCCGCCCGAGAGCTCCGACGGCATCCGGTCGATGTATTCCGCCAGGCCGACGAACCCCAGCACCTCCTCGACGCGCCGGTTGACCTGGGCAAGCGGCAGATCCGTTTCTTCAAACAGCTTGTAGCCGACGTTCTCACGGACCGTGAGGGAATCGAACAACGCCCCCTCCTGGAAGACCATCCCGAGATCGGCGCGCACTTTCATCAGCTCGTCCTCGCGCAGCTGGTCGACGCGCTCGCCGTTCACCCAGATCACGCCCGCATCAGGTCTGAGCAGTCCGAGAATCAGCTTGAGGATCGTCGACTTGCCCGCCCCGCTCGCCCCGAGAAAGATCTTCGTGTGCCCGAGAATCAGCGTGAAGCTGATGTCTTCCAGCACCACCTTGTCGTCGAACGCCAGCGACACGCGATCGAAGACGACGACGGGCGCGCCGGGACCGAATGCGTCTTCGAGTGTGACCGGCGCGTCGTACTCGGCTGACGGCGTCGGGCTCTGTGGCGCGCGCTCCATCCCGTCAGTACCACATGACGAACATCAGCTTGGTCAGAAAGAAATCCACTGCGAGCACCGCCACCGATGCGGCGACGACCGCATTGGTCGTGGCGCGGCCGACCCCCTGCGTCCCGCCGCGTGTGCGCAGTCCGACATGGCACCCGATGCTGACGATGACGAACCCCAGGAAGAACGGTTTGATGATGCCCATCCAGACGTCCTCGATGTAGAGCGCTTCGACCACCGAGTTCCAGTAGACGCTGCGCGCGACCCGGAGCTGCCAGACGGTGATGATCGCCCCGCCAAGCATCCCGATCGAATCGGCGACGACGGTCAGGACCGGGACCATCAAGATTCCCGCCAGAATGCGCGGCACGACCAGCTTCCGGACGGGGTCGGTCCCGAGGGCGCGCAGCGCGTTGATCTGATCGGTGACCACCATCGATCCGAGCTCGGCCGCGATCCCTGATGCCACGCGTCCCGCCACCATCAGGGCGGTCAGGACCGGTCCGAGCTCCTTGACCATCGAGGCGCTGACGAGCCGGCCCACCATCGAGCGCGCCCCGAACTGATCCAGCGTCACGCCCGACTGGAGCGCCAGGACCATGCCCGTGAACATCCCGGTCAGCAGCACGACCGTGAGCGATCCGACACCGATGGCGTCGAACTGCTCGATCACGTCACGGTGGTAGAACGGCCGCGTGACGACGCCGCGCGCGAAGGCGAGACACAGCCGGAGGTATTCCTGCAGCTCGAGAAACGCGTTCTTCAGCCACTGTTCGATCATGGTCTGGCACAGGTCGGAGGCGGTCCCGGCAGGCGACCAACCGGACTGCGCAACGCGGCGGGCGGGGCGACAGCCCGGTCAGGATCGGCTGCCCACCAATCCCAGCTCGCGCGACCGCAGCCGCCGGATTCGATCGCGAAGCGTGGCGGCCTTTTCGAAATCCAGGTTGACGGCCGCCTGTCGCATCTCGGCTTCCAACCGGGCGACCAATGCATCCAGCTCGGCCTGTGAGCGGAACGTGTCACGCTCCTCCTGCTCGACGGGAATCGTGACGTAATCGCGCTCGTAGACGCTCGCCAGCGCCTCGTCGATCCCCTTGACGATGGAGGCGGGGGTGATGCCGTGCTCCCGGTTGTACCCCTCCTGAATCTTCCGTCGTCGGTCGGTTTCGTGGATCGCGGTCCGCATCGACTCGGTTGTGGTATCGGCGTACATGATCACGCGACCGCTCACGTTGCGGGCCGCGCGGCCTGCGGTCTGGATGAGCGATCCACCCGATCGCAGGAAGCCTTCCTTGTCCGCATCGAGAATGGCGACGAGCGCGACTTCCGGCAGGTCCAGCCCCTCGCGCAGCAGGTTAATTCCGCTCAACACGTGGAAATCGCCGCGCCGGAGATCGCGCAGGATCTGGACCCGCTCGAGCGTCTCGATGTCGGAGTGCAGGTAGCGGAC
>JACPPN010000174.1 GCA_016190995.1 Acidobacteriota bacterium
GGCGATCCTGACCAGCGCGCTGCGCCGACCCGATCCTGAGTACGACACCGACGGGAACGACATCTTCGCAGTCGCGGTCGAGGACGGCGCCTCCCGACAGCTCACGAGCCGGAAGGGGCCGGACAACAATCCAACCGTATCGCCCGACGGCCGTTTCATCGCGTACACGGGCTTCGACGATAAGGGCCTCGGTTACACGGTGACGAGGCTGTACGTCATGGCCATCGACGGCTCGAACCCGAAACTGCTGGCGGGCGAGTGGGACCGTGACGTGGCCAATCCGAGGTGGGCCGCCGACAGCACCGGTATCTACTTCACGAGCGGCGACCGCGGGAGCACGAATCTCCACTTCGTTTCGCTTGGCGGCGCCGTACGACCCGTAACCGAAGAGCGCCAGCAGCTCACCGGGGTCGATCTGGGCCCGGGAGGGCGGGTGGTTGCCGTGAGGAGCACGCCGAAGGAGCCTGGCGACATCGTCACCTTCACCGTGCAGCAGCCGCTCCGCACGACGAGACTGACCGGCGTCAACGATAGCCTCCTGGCGACGCTGCGGCTCGGAGACGTGGAAGAGATCTGGTACAAGTCGTTCGACGGCCGTGATGTTCAGGGTTGGATCGTCAAGCCGCCTGGGTTCGACCCGTCACGCAAGTACCCGCTCATCCTCTACATCCATGGTGGACCCCACATGATGTACGGCGTGGAGTTCGACCACGAGTTCCAGACTCACGCGGCCCTGGACTACGTCCTGTTGTATACCAACCCGCGCGGGAGCACAGGCTACGGCCAGGAGTTCGGTAATATCATCCAGTACGACTATCCGGGCGAGAATCTCAAGGACCTCATGGCAGGCGTCGACGCGGTCGTCGCGCGCGGCTACGTCGACCCGAAGCGGATGGTGATTACGGGAGGAAGCGGCGGCGGCTTGATGACCGCATGGACGGTGACGCAGACGGATCGGTTTGCGGCGGCTGCCGCCCAGTACCCCTCGATCAACTGGTTCACGCTGGTTCTCACGAGCGACAGCGCCTACCAGGGATTGAAGCGCCGGTTCAAGAAATGGATGTGGGAAGATCCCGACGAGTACTTGAAGCGATCGCCGATCCGTCACGCGGGCAACGTGAGGACGCCGACCCTGCTCATCACCGGCGAGGCCGACTGGCGTACGCCGATCTCGCAGAGCGAAGAGTTCTACCGCGCGCTGAAGCTCAGAAAGGTCGACACGCTGCTGGTGCGCGTGCCCGACGAGCCCCACGGCATCGGGGCAGGCAGCAGCAACCACATCACGCACCGCATGGCTAAAGTGCTGTACCTGATGGAGTGGTTCGACAAGTACACCAAGCCCTCGGGCCCGGTCACAAGTGCCAAGGACGCCGTCGAGCGATGACGCGTCGAGGTGCACAGGGAGGAGAGCAGTGAAGCGCAGCTTGCTGGGGTTCGTCGCCTCGACGGCGGCATGGTTTCTGATTGGCTCTGGTGTTTTCGTCTCAGCGCGCTCGGATGACGCGCAACGCGTCGGCGAGCTCCTCCTGAACAAGCTCGCCTGGCGGAACATCGGACCGGCCATCATGGGTGGCCGCATCGACGACATCGTCGCGGTCGAATCCGATCCGCGCATCATCTATGTGGCGGCGGCCTCCGGGGGACTGTGGAAGACGACGAACAACGGCGTGACCTGGACGCCGATCTTCGACGGCCAGCCGCTCAGCTCGATCGGTGCCGTGGCGGTCGCGCCATCGGATCCATCAGTTGTGTGGGTGGGAACTGGTGAAGCCAACAACCGCCAGAGCTCTTCGTGGGGCAACGGCATGTACAAGTCGACCGATGGCGGCAACACCTGGACGCACATGGGACTTGCCGACACCCATCACATCGGCCGCATCGTCATTCATCCGCAGAACCCTCAGATCGTGTACGTGGCCGCGGCTGGCCACCTGTGGGGCCCCAACAAGGAGCGCGGCCTCTACAAGACGACCGACGGCGGGAAGACCTGGACCAACACGCAGTTCATCAACGAGAACACCGGTTTCATCGACGTGGCCCTTGATCCAAGGAACCCTGAAACCCTGTACGCCGCCGCCTACCAGCGGCGGCGGACGGCGTTCGGGTTCAACGGCGGAGGGCCCCATAGCGGGCTCTACAAGACAACCGACGGCGGCGGGACGTGGACGCGGCTCGGCCAGGGGCTTCCCCCGGGGCACACGGGGAGAATCGGCATCGATGTGGCTCGCGGGAATCCGGATGTGGTGTACGCCGTGGTCGAGAATGCGCTCGGCGGCGTCTTCCGCTCATCCGACAAGGGCGCGAGCTGGACCCGCATGAGCCCGCTCAACCCACGGCCCCATTACTACAGCAAGCTCCGCGTCGATCCCAAGAACGACCAGCGCATCTGGATGCTGGGGCCGGACATGTACTACTCGGAGGACGGAGGAAAGAGCTTCGACACGGATCTTGTCAGCCGGATTCATGGCGACTTCCACGCGATGTGGATCAATCCTGCCAATTCGGATCACTTGATCCTGGGCTCCGACGGGGGAATCCACCTGTCGTACGACCGGGGACGGACGTGGGACTACATGAATGCGGTCCCCCTGGGCCAGTTCTACGCCATCAGTTTGGACATGGAGCAGCCGTACAACGTCTATGGTGGCCTGCAGGACAACGGGATCTGGCGCGGGCCCGCGCGGACCCTGTACCGCCAGGGAATCGCCAACGACGACTGGTTTGAGCTCGGCGGCGGCGATGGCAGCTTCGCCGTGCCGGATCCGGAGGATCCATCCACCGTCTACTTCACCTCGCAATATGGCGAGATACGCCGTGTCGACCTCAAGAGCTTCGAGACCAAGAGCATTCAGCCGCAACCGAGGCAGGGCGAGAGCGCCAACCGCTTTGACTGGCTCAGCCCGATCCTGATCTCTCCCCACAATCGCCACACGATCTACTTCGGCGGCAATCGCCTGCTCAAGTCCGTCGATCGCGGCGACAGCTGGACGGGCAGTCCCGATCTGACGGGCGATCCGGATCGGGACCGGATGCCGATCATGGACGTGGTGGTGGACGAGCGCACGCTCTCAGGCCACGACGGCGACGCCACGTTTGGTGAGATTGTCACGGTGAGCGAGTCGCCCCTCACGGAAGGTGTGCTGTACGTGGGAACCGATGACGGCAACGTCCAGGTCTCACGCGACGGCTCCAGGACCTGGAAGAACGTGACGGACAGAATTACCGGGGTGCCCAAAGGAACCTATGTGAGCGGGGTGGTCGCCTCTCGCTTTGCCGAAGGACGGGTGTACGCCGTCTTCGATGGCCACCGTAGCGACGACTTCCGTCCTTACGTGTACGTGAGCGAGGATTTTGGCGAGCGCTGGCAATCGATCTCGTCCGATCTTCCAGGCGGGCACACGGTCTCGGTCATCCGCGAGCACCCCCGCCGGCAGGATCTGCTGTTTGTGGGAACAGAGCGCGGGGCCTTCGTTTCGTTCGCTCGCGGCCGGACGTGGCACCGACTCGGGGGCCGCTTCCCGAATGTCCCGGTGGATGACCTTGCCATCCATCCGCGCGACAACGACCTGGTTCTCGGCACTCATGGGCGCAGCATCTGGGTGCTCGACGACCTCACGCCCCTCGAAGAGTTCAGTGACGCAGTCCTCGACTCCGAGATTCACGGGTTTGGCATTCGTCAGGCGACGACCTACCGCATTCACAGTCACCGGGCGAGCACCGGGCACAAGCCGTTCATTGCTCCGAATCCCCCGTACGGCGCGCTCATTCACTACTACCTGAAATCGAAGCCGGAACAAGAGGTCAGGATCACGATCTCCGACGCCGGCGGGGCCACAATCCGAGAGCTCCGCGGTCCCGGCGAGGCCGGTCTTAACCGGGCCAGCTGGGACCTGCGGTACCCGCCACCGTTCCGGCGGATGGGGCCCGACACTTACTTCATCGCGCCGCCGCAGTGGCGTCCAGACTCGGTTCCGGAGGGATCGCTGGTGTTGCCGGGAGTCTACACGGTGAAGATCTCGGCAGGAGGTCTCCAGACGACCCAGACGGTAAAAGTGGTGGAGGATCCACGCGTGCAGGTTTCGGAATCGGACCGCCGGGCGAACCTGCAGGCGGTCGTTCGTCTGGGGCGAATGCTGGCGCAGTCCGAGAGTGGCGAACGAGCTATCACGAATCTCCAGAGCCAGCTCGCGACGGTCCGGGAGACGCTTGGGGCCGACCCACGCGCGTCCCGCGCGGTTGGTGCCGCGCTTCAAGCTGTGAGCGCGAAGGTGGACGCTCTCGAGCAGAGACTGTCGCACACGGGCGGGATAACGAGGCAGCTTGGGCATACCGGACCCCCGCCATCGGGGAGGCCGGTCCCGATATATCCGCGAATCAATCGGCTCTATGGCGAGCTGAACACGTACACGAGGGCCCCTCTACCGGAGCAACAGGCGCGCATGGAGGCGTTTTCAAAGGAGCTCCTCGCGCTTCTCGGAGAGTTGAACGGCCTGATTGAGGGCGACGTGCCGAAGCTGAATCGGGTCCTGACGCAGAACAAGCTGCGGCCCGTGGATCCGGGGCCGCGCGTTGAGCCCCCACCAGGGTAATCTCTCCGCGGGGGCTCGACGCGTCTCGCGGACCTCGAGATTGGAGACGGACCATGGACCTGAGCCGCCGGCAATTCCTGGGCGCGGCCTCCAGCGCCTTGACCCTGAGCCGTGTCGCCCCACCCGCTGCCGTCGCCGGGACCGGCGATGATCCCCTCGGCGTTCGCGCCGACTTTCCCGTCACCCGCGAGGGCATCTACCTCAACTCCGCGTACATCGCGCCCATCCCCGCTCCGGTCGTCGAGGCCGGTCGCGCCTTCCTGGAAGCCAAGTCGAGCCATCCTCTCTCCGTTGAAGACATGCAGGCGAAGACCGACACGGTACGGCGGCAGTTCGCCAGCCTGATCGGCGCAACCAGCGATGAGATAGGGTTTCTGTTCGCCACCAGCGAGGGAGAGAACGTCGTGGCGCGCGCGCTCGATCTGAAGGCGGGCGACAACGTGGTGATCGATGAGCTGCACTACCTCACGACGTTCGTTCTCTACAAGCACCTGGAGCAGACAGCAGGCATCGAGCTGCGAATCGCCAAGCATCGAGATGGGCGGGTTCATCCCAAGGATTTTGAGCCGCTCGTCGACGGCAAGACGCGATTGGTCTCGGTCGCGTGGGTCTCCCATCAGAACGGCTTCCGACATGACCTGCGGCCGCTGGCCGACTTGGCGCACGCACGCGGTGCCTTCCTCTACACAGACGCCATGCAGGCCGTCGGGATGTTTCCCATCGACGTGCGCGCGGCGGGCGTCGACTTCCTGACGACCGGGACCTATAAGTGGCTCCTGGCCGGATTCGGGGTCGCCCCGTTTTTCGTGCGCCGGGAACTGATCGACCGCATCCGACCAGACCGGATGGGACATTTTCACGTGGAGAAAGAGCTGGCCGGATACCGCTACCAGCTTTATCGCAGCGCGAAGAAGTATGAATACGCCGTCCTGGCCGAGGGCGCCGTGTACCAACTGGGGGCGGCGCTTGCCTACCTGGAGCGACTCGGTGTCGACAAGATCGAAACCCACACCGTGGGGCTGGCGCAGCAGCTCAGGGAGGGACTCGCCGAGCGGGGCCTTCGCATGTTCACGCCACCCGAAAATCGTTCCTCCATCGTCACCTTCTTCGTCGACCGAAACCCGGAGGCGGCCCGCAGCATCTTCGACGAGGCGAAGATCCACGTGAGCTTCAAGGAGAAAGGTGCCCAGATTCGGGTGGCGCCTGCTGTGTTCAACAGCGCCTGGGAGATCGAGCGCTTGCTCGAGGTCGCAGAGAAGCTGACGTGAATTCTGAAATAATAGAGGCGTTATGCGCCTCAACCAATCGCTCCTGGCCGCAAGCCTCGTCCTCCTGACCGCGTGCTCGCAGCAGCCAACCGAGCCCGCATCCACCTCACAACCGATCGCGGGCGCCGCCAGGGTTGATCTGGCGCCGGCGCTCGACACGCTCAGCACCGCGGATCTGCTGCGCCACATCAAGGTGCTCTCCTCCGATGAATACGAAGGCCGTGGGCCCGGGACCAAGGGCGAGGAGTTGACGGTGAAGTACCTGACCGACCAATTCAAATCGTTCGGGTTGAAGCCCGGGAATCCCGACGGGACCTACGTCCAGAAAGTGCCGCTCGTTGGCTTCACCGCACAGCCGGCAGCATCGGTGAAAGCGGGCGGAAAGACCGTGACGCTGAAGTTCCCGAATGACTACGTCGCGGTCTCGCGCCGCTTCGTCCCCGACGTCAAGGTCAGCAACTCCGAGCTCGTGTTCGTCGGCTACGGCGTCGTCGCGCCGGAATACGGGTGGGACGACTACAAGGGCGTGGACGTCAAGGGCAAGACGATCGTGATGCTCGTCAACGATCCGCCCGTGCCCGACGCGGCGGATGCCTCGAAGCTCGATGACACGATGTTCAAGGGACGCGCGATGACGTATTACGGCCGCTGGACCTACAAGTACGAGGTGGCGACCGAGAAAGGTGCCGCGGCCGCCATCATCGTCCACGAGACGGGGCCGGCGGGGTACCCGTACGAGGTCGTCAGCGGAAGCTGGGGGCGTGAGAACTTCGACATCCAGACTCCCGACAAGAACATGAAGCAGGTGGCCGTGGAATCCTGGATCACGCTGGACAAGGCGAAGGAGATCTTCAGGACGTCGGGCCACGACTTCGACGAGCTCAAGAAGGCGGCGGTCGCCAGGAATTTCACGCCGGTGCCGCTCGGCGCGACGGCCACGTTCACCATCAAGAACACGCTGCGCGAAATCGATTCACAGAACGTGATTGGAACGCTCGAGGGATCCGATCCAAACCTCAAGACCGAGTACGTCGTCTACTCCGCGCACTGGGATCACCTGGGACGGGATCCGAAGCTGCAGGGCGATCAGATCTTCAACGGCGCCCTCGACAACGCGTCGGGCACTGCCGCGATTCTGGAGCTTGCCGAGGCCTTCGAGAAGCTGCCGGCACCGCCGAAGCGCTCGATCGTGTTTCTCGCGGTCACCGCCGAAGAGAAAGGACTGCTCGGCGCCAAGTACTACGCGACCAATCCGCAGTATCCGCTCGAACGCACGCTGGCCAACATCAACATCGACGGCGTCAACCAGTGGGGCCGCACGAAGGACATCATCAGCATCGGGTACGGCAATTCCACCCTGGACGACCTCCTGACCGCGGCCGCGCGAGCGCAGGGCCGGACCGTCAAGCCCGACGCCGAACCGGAAAAAGGCTTCTTCTATCGGTCCGATCACTTCGAGTTCGCCAAGCAGGGCATCCCCGCCCTGGATCCCGATGCGGGCACCGAGTACGTAGGGAAATCGGCGGATTTCGGCAAGCAGAAGCGCGATGAATACACCGAACGCGACTACCACAAGCCGAGCGACGAGGTGAAACCCGACTGGGATCTTTCAGGCGCCGTCGACGACCTGAAGCTGCTATTCGACGTCGGGTATCGCGTGGCACAGGGAGACCGCTACCCGGAATGGAAGCCGGGCACCGAATTCAAGGCAAAACGCGACCAGATGCTCAACAGGAGGTGACGCTCGATTGAGTCACCGTTTCCTTGACCTCGAATCCATCGTCATCTCGGCGTCCTCAGCGTTCTCTGCGGTGAGAGCTTTTGACTTGTGGTTGAAGCTGAACACTACCACGGTCCGGCTGAAGCCGGACACCACGACTGGACCCGGCTGAAGCCGGAGACTACGACTGAACCGGGAATCGGGGAACCTGGACCGACACCGTTCCCGCTCGCCCCTGACGCCGACCCCTACGGGTAGGTGTGCTTCAGGACCTTGCCCGGCAGCGCGCTGGTGAACTTCCCGTTGTCGACGACGACCACCCCGTTCACGAGCACGTAGTCCATGCCGGTGGCGAGATGATGGGGATCGGTATAGGTTGCGCGTTCCTTGATCGCTGACGGATCGAACACGCA
>JACPPN010000175.1 GCA_016190995.1 Acidobacteriota bacterium
CTGCCGGCTGGTGGCGACTCCCCTACGGCTTGCTCCGCCCGATCGTTCCGAAGTCGGTGCGGCGGGCGCTCTCAGGCCGGGCGATCGTGGAGAAACCTGATGCGCTGGCATCGCAGGTGGGCTTCCGGACGGAATGCGCCACGATCGTGCATCAGCAACTCACAGACGGCTTGTTCGCGGCGCGCGCGGTCATGCACGACGCCATTGCCGAGCAGAGCGAAATCGAATGGCGGTTTCCGTTCCTCGACCGGCGGCTGGTGGAATTCATGTTGCACGTGCCCCGCGGCACGCCGTTCAGGGCCGGCGTGACGAAATTCGTACTGCGTGAGTCGATGACAGGAATCCTGCCGGAAACAATCCGGCAGAGAACCAGCGTGGCGCTGTTCAGCGAGCTGGCGGACCGCGGAGTGCGCGAGAAAGAGCGTGCTAGAATTGAGCGGCTCTTGCACTGTCCGGACGTCGTTCGCCTCGGGTTTGCGCCTCCCGATCGGGTGATGCGGCTTGTGGACGCCTGTCGGCAGGATGGGCGGCCGGCCGATCGTCGCGCGCTGGTGGCGATGTTGTGCGTGGAGAGCTGGCTGCGGCACCGCGCACAAGCGGCGGGTGCAGTATCGCGACGAACACCACGACCTGAGGCTGTCGGTCAGTAGTCTGAAAAGGAGCCGAGAGTATGGCGGAGAAGCACACCGGGCAGAAGGAAGTCAAGCCGTACACCGCACCCGTTCTCACCGAGTACGGGAGCGTCGAGGATCTGACGCGCGGCGGCGGCGGGGTGGCGTCCGACTTTCCGAACGGATCCAGCAAGTCGGGATGAGCCGGGGCGATCGTCGATCGCTCGGCGGGACTCGCGGTGCATCTGTATCGCGTCTACGGCCTCAATCTGGCGAGCGATCGGTCACTGGACAGACTGCGGCCAGGCACCGGCTCCCCTGACTTGACGCTGTTTTTGGTCGGGGCGGGATCGACCGCCCTTCCTCCTGACACGGCCGATCCCGCCTACGTCAGCCCATACCGGAACGCCGAGGGCGACACCATCCTTCGGTTGTACCGGCGGGACGCCGACGACCTCCTCCGCTTCACCGACGTCGCCGACTTTGCCGTCGGTCCCTCCACCATCACGTGCGAGCCGCTCGACCCGCGTCACGACCACCGCGTCGACATCTATCTGCTGGGCACCGTTCTCGCGTTCTGCCTCGAACGCTCCGGGGTGCCGGCGCTGCACGCCTCCGCGGTGTCGCTGGAGGGGCGCGCGGTCGCGTTTCTCTCGGACACCGGCGCCGGAAAGAGCGCGCTCGCGTCGGCATTCATGTGCGCGGGCGACCCGCTCCTGACCGACGACATCCTCGCGATCGACAGGCGGGACGATCGGTACATGGGCCGTCCGGGATACGCGCAGGTGCGCTTGTGGCCCGATCAGGCCCGGCACGTTCTCGGGCACTATGAAGACCTCGAGCGGGTCGAGCCGGATGGGGAAAAACGCGTGGTCGGAGTGGGGCCGGACGGGTTCGGGGCGTTTGACGATTGCGCGCGTCCGATTTCGTGCGCTTACATCCCGGAGCGTCAGCCGGAGGGACTGGCCTCCGAGGTGACGATCGCCTCGGCGGGTCCGGCTGAAGCGGTCATGGCGCTCATCCGGAATTCCTTCACCGCGCGCATCATCCACACGCTCGGCTGGGCGCCGGCGCGGCTGCGATACTTCTCAGACTTCGTCCGCGCCGTCCCCGTGCGGCGCCTGATCTACCCGTCAGGGTTCGAGCACCTGCCGCGCGTGCGCGACGCGGTCTGCCAGGATCTTCGCCGACTCGAAGCTTGAGCTGTGCTTGACGCGTCAAAACGAACGCTCTGGTCGCACACGTTGATGCTGTGGCGTCAGGCTTCATAGCCGGACATTACGACAACGCCTGTCGTTTTGACGCATGGGGGCCATCTAGACGCCGGTTTCAGAGTCGTGCTTGTCCCACCACGCTCTGCGCTTCCCACAACGCCCTGAATCGTCCCCGCTCGCGCTCCATCAAGCCCGGCCACGACCCGGACTCGACAATCCGCCCCTGCTCCATGACGTAGATCTGATCCGCCTCCCGCACGGTGGCAAGCCGGTGGGTAATCATCAGGATTGTCATGCGTCCATGGAGAGCCTCGATTGCCCGAAGAATTCGTGCTTCGTTCTCGGCATCGACGTTGCTCGTCGCTTCGTCGAGGATCAGGAACGACGGCTGCCGCAGCAGCGCGCGCGCGAAGGCGAGTCGCTGGCGCTCGCCGCCCGAGAGCCGCAGGCCGCGGTCGCCAAGGACCGTCTCGAGCCCGTGCGGCAGATCCGCGATGAATTGCGCCGCCGCCGCCTCGAGCGCACGGCGAATGTCCTGCTCCTTCGCGTCCGGCCTTGCCCAAAGGAGGTTGGCCCGAATAGTGTCGTGAAACAGGAACGTGTCCTGCGCGACGTAGCCGATCCGGGCGCGCCAGGCGCCGTGCTGATCCTCCGACAGCGGCGCGTCGTCGATCAGGATGCGGCCGGCTGTCGGCCGCAGCAGGCCGAGCGCGAGATCGGCGACGGTGCTCTTGCCCGCGCCGGACGGTCCGACGAGCGCCGAGGTACGACCTGCCGCAATCGTGAGGCTGACCTCCCGCAGCACTCCCGACAGGTCGGGGTGCTCTGTCGATCGGCCGACCGTGCCCGCATCGGCCGTCTTGGGACCCTCGGGCCCGTTCGATGGCCGGCGAGGGTAGGCGAACGAGACACGGTCGAAGTGGATGGCCGGCGCGCCGCTCCTCTCCAACGCCCGGACGGCTGCCGAATGCGGCCGCTCGATCGCGGCATCCGCCAGCGCCTGCATCTCGACCACCGATCCAAACGCCGGCAACGCGTTGATGAAATGGTGGTAGCTCTGTTGAATGCTCGATAGCCGCGGCATCACGCGCGCAAAGACGAAGATCAGGAGCAGCACGCCGGCGGTCGAGATGGCGAGCTTCTGGAAGGAGAGAAACAGAATCGCGCTGAGAATCACGACCGATCCGATGTCGAACCACGCCTTGACCCCCGCGTAGTTTCCGACGGCCGTCAGATACCGATCCGCCACGTCCCGCGTCAGGTCCGAGAAGATTGAGACGTTCCGCTGCTCCGTGCCGTAGCCCTTGATCGTCTTCATCGCGATCAGGTGCTCGACGACCGCGGCGTACATCGCGCCCGTCGCATGCGACAGCCCTTCACCCGTGCTGCGTGCCGCGTTGATCCGATCCTTCAGCGCCAGCGTCAGGACGCCCGCACATCCCAGCACCACCATGGTCATGGTCGCCGAGAGCCTCAGCGCTAGCAGCAGGTACACGAGCACGACGATCGTGGTCGCGATCAGGCTGAGAAGATATTGCGTCGCCAGTCCGACGCGATCGATTTCCGCGGTCAGGACGTGCGCGAACTCCGAAGACCGCCGGTTGACGAAGAACGTCCATTCGCTCCCGACAATAGCGCGGTAGAGCCGCTGGCGCAGGTGGACCGCGAAGTCGTATTCGAGCTTGCGGTTGATGATCGTCTGCCACCGGAAGAGGAGCGCCTGCGTGCTCATGATGATCGTGAAGACCACCAGGACCGCCGGAAGGCTGGACTGCGCGCCGACCCATTCAAGCGCGCGCGAGACGAGGACCGAGAACTGCCCCACGCCGCCCTGCCCGACTTCGAGACCGACGAGGTTCAGCAGCGGAATCAGGAGCAAGAACCCCAGTCCTTCGGTGAGCCCGAGGCCCGTCATCAACACCAGCGCGAGCGCCACCTTCCAGCCGAGCACGCGGACGAACGTGGACGCGTAGCGGCGGAAGTCATCGACGATGCCGGCGGAGGCGCGAGTCATGGGGCGCGCCGCGCGCGGCGCACGAGGCTGGCGCCGTGCTGGCTGATCAGCCTTATCGGCCGCAGCACGTAGTAGAGCGGATAGAACGGGGGCGGCAGCGCCAGCAGCTCGGGCTCGGCCGGCGTCGGGCTGA
>JACPPN010000176.1 GCA_016190995.1 Acidobacteriota bacterium
AACGTGTTTTCCCGACAAGAAAGCGTTTGTTCTACTAGATCGGCGGGCCCGACGGGCCCGCCGCTAGCGCGGATGCCCACTGGTTGGGTTGCGGGGCAGCCGCGCTGTGACCTCTGTGGTTGAAGTGTCGGGGAACGTCACCCATGTTGATGCCGAAGAAAGTCAAATACCGGAAACAGCAGCGCGGCCGGATGGCCGGCAAGGCGTGGCGCGGCTCGGACGTGTCGTTCGGCGACTATGGCTTGAAGGCGCTCGAGCCCTGCTGGCTGACCGATCGGCAGATTGAAGCCGCCCGCGTTGCGATGACCCGCTTCATCAAACGCGGCGGCAAGGTCTGGATCCGCGTCTTCCCGGACAAGCCGATTACGAAGAAGCCGCAGGAGACGCGAATGGGGAAAGGCAAAGGCGCGCCCGAACAGTGGGTGTGCGTCGTGCGGCCCGGACGCGTGCTGTTCGAGATGGAAGGCGTGACGGAGACCGACGCGCGCGCCGCGATGCGGCTGGCGGCCGCAAAGCTGCCGATCCGCACGAGATTCGCGACCCGCTTTGCGGAGGAGAAGGCGTCATGACGAACGTGGCGGAGCTCCGCGACCTGGCGGTCGATCAATTGGAACAGCGCGCGCGCGAGCTCGACGATCAGCTGTTCCGGCTCCGGATGCAGAAGGCCATGGGTCAGCTCGACAACCCCGGCAGGGTCCGTGACGTGCGCCACGATCTGGCGCGCGTGAAGACGATCCTCGCCGAGAAGCAGAGACAGGCGTAGGCGGCTCACGATGGCAAAAGCGGAAGTTCACGGCGTCGTCGTCAGCGACAGGGCGGTCAAGACGGTCGTGGTCGCGGTTGAACGGCAGGTGCGGCACGGCGTGTACGGCAAGGCGCAGCGCCGGACGTCGAAGTTCATGGCGCACGACGAGGACAACACAGCGAAGGTGGGCGATCGCGTCGCGCTCGTCGAGAGCCGGCCACTCAGCCGCCGCAAGCGCTGGGCGGTGGTGCGCGTCATCGAGCGGGCGAAAAGACTCTAGACATCTCCTAAGGCCGGAATGGTGACGGATGAAGCAGGTTTTCTGTCATGAGCCTTAGGAGCTGTCTTAGGCGCGGCCGCCGTGGCGGCCGCGCAGCTACGTTCCAGGTTCCCGAGTGCCCGGGTGCGAGGTTCGCGTTCCAGGTGCTGCGCCGCAACCGGGCATGGGAGCGATGCGCTCGGAAATCTGAAACCTGACCCTGGGAACCTGGCACCCGGGGACTGGGGGAACCTTGGGAGACTCACCATGATTCAGATGCGATCGATCCTGGACGTGGCCGACAACTCCGGCGCGCGGAAGATCGCCGTCATCAACCCGATCGGTGGGTCGACGGGCCGGTACGCGCGTCTGGGCGACATCATCACCGCGTCGGTGAAGGAAGCGACGCCCGATTCGAACGTGAAGAAGGGTCAGGTCGTCAAGGCCGTGATCGTCCGCACGCGAAAGGAGCAGCGCCGCAAGGACGGCAGCTACATCCGCTTCGATCGCAACGCCGCGGTGCTCGTCAACGATCAGGGAGAGCCGATCGGCACGCGCGTGTTCGGCCCCGTGGCGCGCGAGCTGCGTGAGCGGCGGTTCATGAAGATCATCTCGCTCGCGCCGGAGGTCCTGTAGTAGCGGCCGGCCGTCAGGCCGGTCGACGCCCGGGCCGACCCGTGGGTCGGCCCCGACAACGAGATTGGGAACCAACGTCATGGCACGCCTACAAACACCTGTGCGCCGGAACGACACGGTGGTCGTCACCGCCGGCAAGGACCGCGGCAAGCGCGGTCGCGTCCTGAAGGTCCTGCCCGAGAAGAACCGGGTGGTGATCGAGGGCGTGAACTTCATCAAGCGGCACACGAAGCCGAATCCCGGGCGTCAGATCAAGGGCGGCATCGTCGAGCGCGAGGCCTCGTTGCACGCGTCCAACGTGCAGGTGATTTGCCCGGAATGCGGCGCGCCGACGCGGCTCGGTCACCGGATCCTCGGCGACGGACGCAAGGTTCGGACGTGCGCGAAATGTGAGGGAGTGGTCGACAAATGAGCCGGCTTCGCGAGCGGTACCAACGGGATGTCATCCCCGCGCTCCGGAAGGAGTTCGGGTACAAGAACGTGATGGCCGTCCCGAAAATCGAGAAGGTCGTCGTGAACATGGGGCTCGGCGAGGCGACGGGCAACGTCAAGATCATCGACGCGGGCGCCGACGAGCTCTCCCGCATCACGGGCCAGCGTCCCGTCACCACGCGCGCCAAGAAATCGATTGCGGCGTTCAAGGTGCGCAAGGGCATGCCCGTCGGGGCGATGGTGACGCTGCGTGGCGAGCGGATGTACGAGTTTCTCGATCGCCTGATCTCCATTGCGCTCCCGCGCGTGCGCGACTTCAAGGGCGTGTCGCCGCGCGGCTTCGACGGCCGCGGCAACTACACGCTCGGGCTGCGCGACCAGCTGATCTTCCTCGAGATCGACTACATGAAGGTGGACAAGGCGCGCGGGATGAACATCACCGTCACGACGACGGCGAAGACCGACGAAGAAGCCAGGCGGCTCCTGCAGTTGATGGGCATGCCCTTGAGGGCGAGCTAGGAATAGGACCGACACATATGGCCACGACCGGAAAAATCGCGAAAGAGGCCAAGCCGCTGAAGTTCAAGATCCGGCACCGGAATCGATGCCGCCTCTGCGGCCGCCCCCGCGCGTACCTGCGAAAATTCGCGCTCTGCCGTCTCTGCTTCCGCAAGCTCGCGCTCGATGGAGAAGTCACCGGCGTCATCAAGAGCAGCTGGTAAGGGACTGGGACTCGGGACCGACCCGGGACTAGGGACTGATGAGATTGACAGGGATTTGATATGACCGATCCGATTGCTGACATGCTGGCGCGCGTCAAGAACGCCACGACGGCGCGTCACACCCGCGTCGACGTGCCGGCCTCACGGCTGAAGGTGGAGATTGCACGCATTCTCGAGAGCGAAGGCTACATCACGGGCTTCAAGGTCGTCGAAGAGCCGCCCGCCAAAGGGCAGAAGCCGCAGAAGTACCTGCGGATTCTCCTGAAGTATGGCCCGCGCGGGGAGCGCGTCATTTCCGGGCTGCAGCGTGTGAGCCGTCCCGGCCGGCGCGTGTACTTCGGACGCGACAACGTTCCCAGCGTGCTCGCCGGCCTGGGGACCAGCATCCTGACGACGTCGCGGGGCGTCATGACCGGCCGCGAGGCGGTGAAGGCGGGCGTGGGCGGCGAGGTGCTCTGCAACGTCTGGTGAGGCGGGAATCATGTCCAGAATAGGGAAAAAACCGATCTCGCTGCCGAGCGGCGTGAAGGTCGCGATCGAGCCCGGTGCCGTCGAGGTGCACGGCCCGAAGGGCAAGCTGCGCCAGATGGTGCCGCCGGGCATCTCCTTCGAGCAGCACAACGGAGAGCTCGTCGCGAAGACGATGCGCGAAGATCCGGAGCTCGGCAAGTTCCACGGTCTTGCGCGCAGCCTGGTCGCCAACGCCGTGCGTGGGGTGACCCAGGGCTTCAAGAAGGAGCTCGACATCGTCGGCATCGGATACCGTGCGGAGGTGAAGGGACGGCAGGTGACGTTCGCTCTCGGCTATTCGCACCCGATCGTGTTCGACATTCCGCAGGGCATCGAGATCACGGTCGACAAGGCCACGCACATCACCGTGACCGGAACCGACCGGCAGCTGGTCGGCCAGGTGGCAGCGAACATCCGGGCCATGCGAAGGCCGGATCCGTACAAGCAGAAGGGCATCCGGTACACCGGCGAGGTTCTGAAGAAGAAAGTCGGAAAGACCGGGGCGTAGGCCTCATGGGTTCCTTATGAAGTTCAAGACCAAGAAAGACCGACGCCACCGAATTGCGCTGCGGCTGCGCAAGCGCATCGCGGGAACGGCCGGGCGGCCGCGCCTCTCGGTATTCCGAAGCGTCTCGCACATCTACGCGCAGGTCATCGACGATCTCTCGGGCCGCACGGTCGCGTCCGCCTCGTCGACCGAGCCGAGCCTCAAGGCGCAGCTCACCGGCAAGGCGACCAGCGGCAACGTCGCGGGCGCACGCACGGTGGGGAAGGCGATTGCCGAACGGCTGCTCGCGAAAGGTCTCAGTCGTGTCGTGTTCGATCGAAACGGATTCCTGTATCACGGCCGGATTCGCGCCGTCGCGGAAGCTGCGCGCGAAGCGGGACTGGAGTTTTAGGCGATGACGCACTCGCGGGAGAAAATCGATCCGTCGCAGCTCGATCTCAAGGACACGGTGGTCTCCATCAGCCGCGTCACAAAGGTCGTCAAAGGCGGCAAGAACCTGAGCTTCAGCGCCCTCGTGGTGGTCGGCGATTCGCATGGCGTCGTCGGCTTCGGCATCGGCAAGGCGAAGGAGGTGCCGTCGGCGATCAAGAAGGGCATCGAGGCCGCGAAGAAGTCGCTCGTCCGCGTGCCGCTCCAGGGCACGACGGTACCGCACCAGATCGTTGGACGATTCGGCGCGGGGAGCGTCCTGCTGAAACCGGCGCCGGAAGGCACCGGCATCATCGCGGGCGGCGCCGTGCGCGCCGTGGTGGAGGCGGCCGGGATTCAGAACGTGCTGACGAAGTCGCTCGGGTCGGACAATCCACACAACGTGGTCCACGCGACGTTCGAAGCGCTCATGGGGCTCAAGGATCCCGTAACCGTGGCTCGCCTGCGAGGCAAGAGCCTCGAAGAGCTGGCGACCCCGTAGGAGAGTCGCAAGGCCCCTGAGGCCCGCGACCTGTGGCAAGACACGATGGCACACGACACGAAGCAGCGACCAACGGTGAGGGTGACGCTCGTCAAGAGCACGATCGGCTTCAACCGGAAGCAGGCGGAGGTCGTGAAGGGCCTGGGTTTGCGCCGCCTCGGCCACACCGTGGAGTTGCCGGACACGCCGGCGACGCGCGGGATGATTCACAAGGTGCGCCACCTCCTGAACGTGGGGCAAGAGGTGAGGCGATCGACCGGGCGAGGGATGAATCAAGGGATCGACCTGAATCCGGCGTCAGAAGCGGTCACCGCAGAGAACGCGGAGCACGTCGGAGACTCCGAAACGCTGAGTCATTCCTCCGCGCGCTCAGGCCCTCCGCGGTCAAGGCTTGAGATCGATGAGACGTATGGGCATCAGTGAATCAATGGATGGTTCAACGATGATGAACTTGAGCAGTCTGCAGCCGCCCAAAGGCGCGAAGCATTCGAAGAAGCGCGTGGGTCGCGGTCAGGGATCCGGCCAGGGCAAGACGGCGGGCCGCGGACACAAGGGCGCGAAGTCGCGGTCGGGGTTCAAGCGCAAGCGCGGATTCGAGGGCGGACAGATGCCGCTTCATCGGCGCGTGCCCAAGCGGGGCTTCCACAATCCGTTCCGGATCGAGTACGCGGTCGTGAACCTCGATACGCTCGCGGGCACGTTCACCGCGGGCACGATCGTGACGCCGGACGTGCTGCGCGACGCGGGGCTCGTCCGTGGCGGCGCGCCCGTCAAGGTGCTGGGACGCGGCGATGTCGGCATCGCGCTCACGGTGCAGGCGCACAAGTTCAGTGGCAAGGCCGCGGAGAAGATTGCTGCGGCGGGTGGGCGTGTCGAGACGTTGGCGCGGTGAGGGCGCCGCGTCCGGCTGACCGCCTCCGCCAGGCTCCGGCGGTCCGCCGAAGCTTCGAGCGAAGGCGGAAGCCGGACACTACGACTGAGTCGTCCGGCTGAAGCCGGACACCACGAGTGCGTTTCTGTTGGCTGCGGACTTATGGTTGCCGAAAGCTTCAAGAACATTTTCGCCGTTCCCGACCTCCGCAAGCGGATCCTCTTCACGCTTGGACTGCTTGGCGTGTACCGCATCGGCCATCACATTCCGACGCCGGGCGTGAACACCGAAGCGCTGGCGATTCTCGCCGAACAGGCGAAGAACACGATGTTCGGCCTGTACGACATGTTCTCGGGCGGGAACCTGTCGCGCGTGACGATCTTCGCCCTGGGCATCATGCCCTACATCAGCGCGTCGATCATCCTGCAGCTCCTCACCGTGGTGTGGCCGTACCTCGAGCGGCTGTCGAAGGAAGGCGAGCTCGGGCGCCGGAAGATCACACAGTACACGCGCTACGGAACCATCTTCCTGAGCGTCGTGCAGTCGCTCGGCATCGCGATCTTCCTCGAGCGTCAGACGAACATCGCCGGCGGGCTCCCGCTCGTGTACCAGAGCGGCTGGGCGTTCCGCCTCATGACCGTCCTCACCCTCACCACCGGGACGAGCTTCATCATGTGGCTCGGTGAGCAGATCACGGAGCGCGGCATCGGCAACGGCATGTCGCTCATCATCTTCTCCGGCATCGTGGTCGGTCTGCCGGGCGCGGTCCTGACGACGGTCGATCAGCTGAAGACGAACCAGATCGGCCTGATCCGCGTCATCATCCTGCTCGTCCTGATGGTCGCGGTGGTCGCGGCGATCGTATTCGTGGAACGCGGTCACCGGCGCGTAGTCGTGCAGTACGCCAAACGTGTCGTCGGGCGCCGGATGTACGGCGGATCGAGCACGCACATTCCGCTCAAGGTGAACACGGGCGGCGTCATTCCCGTCATCTTCGCGTCCTCGATCCTCGCGTTTCCCGCGACGATCCAGGGCATGTTGCAGGGCGGCGGATGGGCGGACGCGGTGGTCGATCAACTGCGGTACGGGATGCCGCTGTACAACCTGCTCTACATCGTGGGCATCATCTTCTTCGCGTATTTCTACACCGCGATTATCTTCAATCCCGATGACGTGGCCGAGAACATGCGCAAGTACGGCGGCTTCGTGCCGGGCATCCGGCCCGGCAAGCGCACGGCCGAGCACATCGACACGATCCTCACGAGGATCACACTGGTGGGCGCCATCTACCTCGCGCTCGTGGCGATTCTGCCGGAGTTCCTGATCACCGGGTTCAAGGTCGAGCCGATTCCGTTCATCGGCGAGTACCTGCAGGCCGCGCTGCCGCAGTTCGTCACCGAAGGCTTGAACGTCACGTTCTACTTCGGCGGCACCTCGCTGCTGATTGTCGTCGGCGTCGCGATGGACACGATCCAGCAGGTGGAGTCGCAGCTCATCATGCGGCACTACGACGGCTTCATGAAGAAGACGCGCATCAGAGGCCGGCGCGGGTAGCCGCACGGATTCGACATGCTCGAGATCAACGTCATGGCACTCAAGGTCATCGTCCTCGGCCCGCCCGGTGCCGGCAAGGGAACGCAGGCCGAGCGGCTGGCGCGCGAGTGCGGTATCCCGAAGATCTCGACGGGCGAGATCATCCGGGAGGCGGTCCAGGTGGGGAGCGAGCTCGGTCGCGCCGCGAAGGCCACGCTGGAGGCGGGCAGGCTCGTCGGCGACGACATCATGATCGGCATCGTCCGCGAGCGGCTGGCCCGCGAGAATGCGCGCCGCGGATTCGTGCTCGACGGATTCCCGCGCACGCTTCGGCAGGCGCGAGCGCTCGACGGCCTGCTCGGCGACCAGGATCCGCTGGTTGTGCTCGTCATCGAGGTGCCGGAGGACGAGCTCGTGCGAAGGCTGCAGAGGCGCCGCATCTGCGGGGCCTGTGGCCAGAACGCCGAAGCGATCGATCTCAGCTCGAACGTCACCTGCCGCCGCTGCGGCGGGGCGCTCGTGCCGCGGAGCGACGACAGCGTCGAGGTCCTGAGGGCGCGGCTGCGCGTCTACGAGCAGGACACCAGGCCGCTCGTCGCCTACTACCGCGAACGCGCCTCGTTCCGGGCGATTGACGGCAACCGGGCACCCGAGAAGGTGCACGCCGATCTGCGCGCCGCCATCGACTCGGTCCTTGGCGGCCAGCTCGATGAGACCTGCCGCGGCATGCGCGCGGAGTCGCGGCCGTGATCGTCTGCAAGTCGCCGGCCGAGCTGGAGCGCATGCGCGCGGCCAACCAGCTGGTCGCTCGCGTGCTGCGAGACCTGGGCGCGCTCGTCGAACCTGGTGTGACGACGGCGGCGCTCGATGCGGCGGCCGAACGGATGGTGCGCGAGGGTGGCGCGGTGCCGGCGTTCAAGGGCTATCGCGGTTATCCCGCGACGCTCTGCGCCTCGATCAACGACGAAGTCGTCCACGGCATCCCGTCATCCAAGCGCGCCCTGCGCGACGGAGACATCGTGTCGCTGGACATGGGTGTCGTGCTGAACGGCTTCTACGGCGATTCGGCCATCACGGTCGCGGTGGGACGGATCGCGCCGACGGCGGCCACGCTCCTGAGGGTCACGGAGGAAAGCCTGTATTGTGCGATCGCGCAGGTCCGGATCGGTGGGCGCGTGTCGGACATCGGGCACGCGGTGCAGAGTTACGTGGAACCGCACGGCCTGTCGGTCGTTCGTGAATTCGTCGGGCATGGCATCGGCATCCAGCTCCACGAGGAGCCGCAGATACCGAACTACGGGCCGGCCGGCCGTGGGCCGCGGCTGCTGGAAGGCATGGTGCTCGCGATCGAGCCGATGGTGACGACCGGCAGGCCCGACGTGCGTGTGCTCGACGATGGCTGGACCGCGGTGACGCGCGACGGCAGCCTGTCGGCGCACTTCGAGCACACCGTCGCGGTCACCTCGTCGGGACCGATGGTGCTGACCGCGTTGCCGCAGGATCCCGCTCGTCCGATGGCCGACGCGGCCCGCTACGAGCAGGGGCGGGCGGGGACGCCGTCACGGTGATGCGATGCCCGGGCGTGCACGCGAAGTGGATGGCCGCGTCATCGAGGCGCTGCCGAAGGCTTTGTATCGGGTGGAGCTCGACGGCCAGCGGCACGTGCTGGCGCATCTTACCGGCGATAGGCGGCGGAATTTCATCCGCGTGCTCGTCGGCGACCGCGTGCGCGTCGCGCTCGCGCCGAACGATGTCACGAGAGGACGGATCACGCATCGGTACTAGCCGTGCTTGCACGGCTGAAATGTGTACGAATGTGTCACATTTCCGTGCAAGCCCGGCTTAGGCGCGGCCGCCCAGCGGCCACGCAAACTAGTAACGAAGCGGAGCCGACCCCTCATGCTCACGTTCTTACTCGACGGTTTTTGAGGCGGAGCTTCGTTACTCACGAAGCTTCGACTCTACCGAGGCGTCGTTCCTACTCGTCGGCTTGAGGCGAAGCTTCGTGGCTCGACGGTCGACAGTCGACGGTCGACAGGGATCCGGATGACTTGGGGCCGGAGCGTGCTGATTAACTCGATTCACCGTCGGCGCTTGACTGTCAAGGGTCGACCGAAGGATCCGGCATGAAGGTTCGCGCATCGGTCAAACGGATTTGTGACAAGTGCAAGATCGTCCGCCGCCGAGGCGTCGTGCGGGTGATCTGCACGAACCAGAAGCACAAGCAGAGACAGGGATAATCGACAGTCAACAGCTCACAGTCGACTGTCGACTGCTGGAGGAGACACAGAATGGCACGTATCGCTGGCGTTGACCTGCCACGAACCAAGCGGGTCGAAATCGGCCTGACCTACATCTACGGCGTCGGCCGGAAGCGCTCGAACGACATCCTCGCGATCGCCGGCGTGGGTCCGGACACCCGCGTGAAGGATCTCTCGGAAGACGACGTGCGCAAGATCAGCCGCGTCATCGAGGAGCAGGGCCGTGTGGAAGGCGACCTGCGCAAGGAAGTCTCGATGAACATCAAGCGGCTGATGGAAATCGGCTGCTATCGCGGGATGCGGCACCGCCGTGGCCTGCCCGTGCGCGGGCAGCGCACCCGCACCAATGCCCGCACGCGCAAGGGGCCGCGCAAGGGCGTGATGACGAAGAAACGGACGGTCTGAGAGGAGCGGCACGATGCAGCCCTTCACCACGGGCTGTTCAGCGAGCAGCCGATGAACGGCGGCCTCTGAGGGCCGTACCAACGACAGCAAGGATACGAAGAGTATGGCGAAGACAGAACCGGTCGAGGGAACAGCTCCAGAGTCTGGAAAGAAACCGGCGCGCAAGAAGACGTTCAAGAAGCGCGGCGAGAAGCGCGTGGTCCATCACGGCTACGCGAACATCCAGGCGTCGTTCAACAACACGATCGTGACGATCACCGATCCCGAGGGGAGCGTCGTGTCATGGTCCAGCGCCGGCACGATCGGGTTCAAAGGGTCGCGCAAGGGAACGCCGTTTGCCGCGACGCAGGCGGCCATCGCCGCCGGCAACGCCGCGAAGGCGGTCGGCATGCGATCGCTCGAGGTGCGGGTGAAGGGTCCCGGTGCCGGACGCGAATCCGCCATCCGGGCGCTCCAGACCATCGGCCTGGACATTCGATCGATCCGCGATGTGACGCCGATTCCGCACAACGGCTGCCGGCCGGCGAAGCGCCGGAGAGTGTAGGGGTGGCATTGGCTCATGTGGCGCATCGATCCATCAACGTGCTTGAGGCATTGACTACACTCATCATCGTTCGAAAGCCTCAACCGCGGAGGCCGCCGGGAGCCCGGAGGGGTGACTTGGCTTTTCGGAGTCTCCGCCTCCTCCGCCTTCTCTGCGGTGGGAGCTTTTGACGCCGGATTCCAGGGTCAATGATTCGATGAGGAACATACAGAATGGCTAGATACGTTGGGCCGGTATGCCGGCTCTGCCGACGCGAGGGCATGAAGCTCTTTCTGAAGGGGGAGCGCTGCTATACCGAGAAGTGCGCGATCGAGAAGCGCAACGTCCCTCCGGGACAACATGGAAAGACCCGCCGGGCCAAGCTGGCGGGCTACGGGCTGCAGCTTCGCGAGAAGCAGAAGGTGAAGCGGATGTACGGCGTGCTGGAGAATCAGTTCCGCCGGTATTTCGAGGCCGCCGAGCGCCAGCGCGGGATCACGGGCGAGACGCTGCTGCAACTGCTCGAACGGCGGCTCGATAACGTGGCCTACCGACTCGGATTCGCCACGTCGCGACCGCAAGCGCGCCAGCTCGTGCGCCACGAGCACTTCCTGGTCAACGGGCGCAAGGTGAATATCCCGTCGTACTCGGTGAAGGCGGGGGATGTGATCAGCGTGCGGCCGTCGAGCCTGAAAACCACGGCGATTCAGCACGCGCTCGAGGAGGTCAAGGGTCGCGGCGTTCCGGAGTGGCTGTCGTTCGACATGACCCAGACGGCAGGCCGCGTCATGTCGCTGCCGACGCGCGCGCAAATCAACCTGCCCGTGCAGGAACAGCTCATCGTCGAGCTCTATTCGAAGTAGAGTCCCTGGCCCCGAGCCCGGGGCCCCGAGTCGAGCGTCCGAGGCGGCTCGGGCCCCGGGACTCACAGGGTGGTGAAAAAGGCACACCACAGAGCGCCCCGAACACAGGGAGTCCAGATAGTACTGGAGTTTTCTCTGTGCTCTCTGCGTCCTCTGTGGTGAATCAGGGGTTTTGGGCATCCTGCGAAGGACCGGGGACTCGGGACCATGAATGGCCTGACGCCGAGGCCTGAGAGCGGCGGAGAGAAAGGATCAATTCGATGCTGTGGAAAGGTTTTCAGCGGCCCAAGCGGCTGGAGCTCGAGCGCGAGACGCTCACGGATCGCTTCGGACGGTTCTACGCCCAACCCTTCGAGCGTGGGTTCGGGACGACAATCGGCAACGCGCTGCGGCGGGTGCTGCTCTCATCGATTGAGGGCGCCGCAGTGACGGCAGTGAAGATCGAGGGCGTGCTTCACGAGTTCTCGCCAATTCCCGGCGTCGTGGAGGACGCCACCGACATCATCCTGAACCTGAAGCAGATTCCGCTGAAGCTTCACGTCGATCAGACCAAGACCCTTTATCTGAAGATCGACCGGCCGGGCGAAGTGAAGGCCCGCGACATCGAGGGGGACGCCGACATCGAGATTCTCGAGCCCGACGCCCACATCGCGACCGTCGCGGAGAACGGCCGGCTGCAGATGGAGATGCGCATCAAGCGCGGGCGGGGATACGTGTCGGCCGACAAGAACTTCGACGAGGATCTCGGCATCGGCTGGATTCCGGTCGATTCGGTTCATTCGCCGATCAAGAAGGTGAACTACCTCGTCGAGGCGGCGCGTCTGGGTCAGACGACCGACTACGACAAGCTCACGGTCGACGTCTGGACCAACGGATCAATCACCCCGCGTGACGCCGTCTCGCTTGGAGCGAAGCTTATCCGGGATCACCTGAACATCTTCGTCAGCCTCGAAGAGAGCACCGAACCGGGCGCCGAAGCGGCGTCGGAGCAGCCGCGCGCCGTCCTGAACGAGAACCTCGACAAGAGCGTCGAAGAGCTGGAGCTGTCGGTGCGCTCCTACAACTGCCTGAAGAACGCGAACATCCGGACCATCCGCGAGCTCGTCCAGAAGACCGAGGCGGAGATGCTCAAGACCAAGAACTTCGGCCGCAAGTCGCTGAACGAGATCAAGGAGATTCTCGCGAGCATGGGCCTGAGTCTCGGGATGCGGCTGGACCAGCCTGCAACACAGACGCAATCGGAATAAGTCCCAAGTCGTCGAAGTCCCAAGTCGTCAAAGTCGCCCGAGTCGAGAGACTTTCAGACTTTCGGACGACTTTGGACTTTGGACCTTGGACCCTGGACCTTGGACGTTGGACTGACAGCGAAGGCACCATGAGACACAGAGTCGCGCATCGCAAGCTGGGACGCCTGACCGAACATCGCATCGCGATGCTGCGCCGTCAGGCGGAGGCGCTGCTTCGACACGAGCGCATCGAGACCACGGTACCGAAGGCGAAGGAGCTGCGCCCCTTCGTCGAGCGGATCATCACGATCGCCAAGCGCGGGATCGCCGGCGGCGCCAACGGGCGCACCCTGCAGGCGCGCCGTCTCGTCCTGCGCAACATTCCCGACAGAGACGTCGTCAGCAAGTTGTTCGACACCATCGCGCCGCGATTCGCGTCGCGTCCCGGGGGGTACACGCGGCTGCTGCGCATCGGTTTCAGACGCGGGGACAGCGCCGAGGTCGCGCAGGTGGAGCTGGTCGGAAGCGAATACGATCCGAACGCCGAAGCGAAGAAGGCCGGCGAGAAGCCGAAAGGGGCCGCCGCGAGGCCCAAGAGTGTCGGCGGCCGGCTGCGCGCGGCGGCCGAACGTCTGCGCAGCAAGCCAGCGCCCGCGCCGGAGGAAGCTGAATCCCGGGAGCGCAAGACCCGGGCGGGCGGTCGCAAGGGCGCCGACGCGGCGAAGCGGGCACCCGGCAAGAAGGGCGGAAGCTAATTAACTACGCCGGGCGCGCGGATCGGGGCCGGGAATCAGGGACGCGGGACGCGGCGGAGCCGCGAAAGCGCGGCGATAGACGGCCGCGGGCGTCCGCCGACCGGCCGACGCTATTCCCTCACGATGCCCACCAAGATCCCCCAGCCAGTTATTCCGCAGGCGGCTTTCAGTGTCTCGATCGACCACAGGCGGTACCTGCGGAGAACTTGGTTCACTGCAGGACCGGATCATCGGCATCGGCCTCGGGGAGAAGCGTGAAGCGCTCCGATTCAATAGCTTCGAGCTTTCTGCTCTCATCCGAGCGGTTACCGAAGTCCGTCGGTCGCGACCCGCGTCCTGAGTGTCATTTCGGCTGAGAATCACCGCGCGTGGTTTCAGCAGATCTGGACCGGCCTCACGGGTGCGTCCACGAAGCACCACCCGGCACCCTACCCTCTGGAACTGGCCGAACGCCTAGTGCGGATGTTCAGTTTCGTCGGCGATACAGTGCTCGATCCGTTCGGCGGCACGGGCACAACGACACTCGCCGCGTCGCGTGTTGGACGTCACAGCGTCAGCATTGAAATCGATCCCGAGTACTTCAAGCTACTCCAACGTCGACTGGCGGAGTCCGCGAGCGATTTCTTCTCCAAAGCGGATTTCATCGCTCACCCGCCGCCATCGACGGGCCGATAAAAAACGCGCGCACGGCCCTGTCCTAGACATCTCCTAAGGCCGGAACGGTGACAGATGAAGCAAGTTTCTGTCATGAGCCTTAGGAGCTGTCTTAGGCGCGGCCGCCGTAGCGGCCGCGCAGCTAGGTGAACGCCAAGGAGAGGACACTGCGGATCGAGACCGGGGCGGCCGTGCTGCCGTGACCGGTGGCGGCCACTGCGGCGAGTTCGTTCGACTCGTTCGGAATCTGATAGTCGGCGGCGGAATACCTGATGCGCGTGTGTTCACCGCTCGGCGCACCACCGACCTTCCGGGGTACTTCAGAGCGACTAAGGATTGGGATTTGCTAGCCGTAGTGGACGGCACTCTGCTGGCCGTCGTCGGGCTGAAGTCACAGGTCGGCTCGTTCGGAAACAACTTCAACAATCGCACCGAAGAAGCCATAGGCAACGCGACGGATTTGTGGACCGCCTATCGCGAAGGCGCCTTCAAGTTCTCGCCCCGTCCGTGGCTCGGCTACTTCATGATGCTTGAGGACGCGCCGGCTTCAACCCGTCCCGTCGGCGTGCGCGAACAGCACTTCAAGGTGACATTCCGCTCAACAGCGCAGTGAGGCGTGCCATCACACACTTAGAGGGAGGGACAAAATGTGATCGGCCCGGAGGACATGTAACACGACACCGACCTGATCCCAATCAATGCACCCGCCGGGCGCGGCAGACTTTACACTGCACCGTGGGGATCCGGTTTCGGCACGCGTCAGCCGTGCGGTCCTGCTCTTCAATCTGCAATTCTTCCTAGGTTTCCTGGGCCGCCTCTTCACCCCGTTCGGCCTTCGCGGCCGCGATGATCTTCGCTTGCAGGTGCGTCGGCACCTCGTCGTAGTGCGAG
>JACPPN010000012.1 GCA_016190995.1 Acidobacteriota bacterium
CCTCGTGGAGGAGGCCATGGCGGCGGCCATCGGTGCCGGCATGCCCATCACCGAGCCTTCCGGCAACATGATTGTCGACATCGGCGGCGGCACGACCGACATCGCCGTCATCTCGCTCGCCGGCATCGTCTACAGCAAGGCCGTCCGCGTGGCCGGCAACGAAATGGACGAGGCCATCATCCAGTACATCAAGAAGACGTACAACCTGCTCATCGGCGAGCGCACCGCCGAGCAGATCAAGATTGAAATCGGGTCGGCCTATCCGCTCGAAGAGCGCATGACGATGGAGATCAAGGGGCGGCATCTCATCGAGGGCGTGCCCAAGACGATCACCATCACGGACGAGGAGATCCGTGAAGCGCTGGCCGAGACCGTCAACGTGATCGTCGACGCGGTCCGCGTGGCGCTCGAACGCACGCCGCCCGAGCTGTCGGCGGACATCGTCGATCGCGGCATCGTCCTGACGGGCGGCGGATCGCTGCTCAAGAACCTCGACAAACGCCTGCGCGAGGAGACGGGGCTGCCGCTCGCCATGGCCGAAGACCCGCTGTCGTCGGTCGTGCTCGGTGCCGGCAAGATGCTGTCCGACTTCAATCTGCTCCGCAAGATTTCGATCGACTAGACATCTCCTAAGGCCGGAATGGTGACGGATGAAGCATGTTTTCTGTCGTGAGCCTTAGGAGCTGTCTTCGGCCGTGGCCTTCGACCCTTTCGGCAGGCTCAAGGTCGACCGGCTCAGGCCGCCCTGCGTTCATCGAAGGGCGCAAACGTAGCTGCGGCCGCGGAGCGGCCGCCTGGTATTGAAGCGTCGCCGTTCTGACTCCCGGGCCAGGGACCCGGCGGCTTGAGGCGACGCTTCGTTCCCCCGACGCGATGGCACTCCTGGAGATCCGGCAGCGCACCGGCTACATGCTGCTTGCGGTGATCCTCGGGCACCTCGTCCTCATCTCCGCGCAGGTCACCACGCCGGGAAGCGCGGGCAAGTCGGTGCTCGAGGCGGTGACGTTCGGCATCTTCTCCGAAATCCAGCGGGCGGCAGCTAATGGCTTCGGCGGCGTGCGGGACGCGTGGGAAGGCTACATCGCGCTGCGCGGCGTCCAGGCGGAGAACGAGGTGCTCAGGCGGGAGGTCGCGGGGCTCCGCATCCGGCTGCAGGAGGAGAAGGCCGTCGCGGAGCAGTCCTTGCGGCTGCAGCGCCTGCTCGCGATGCGCGAGCGCCTGCCGATTGCCACCACGGCGGCGCGGGTGATCGCAGGCGATGCGACGTCGGGCTTTCGCACGGTGACGATCGACAAAGGCACGGCAGACGGCTTGCGCGTGGACATGGCCGTCATCTCGCCCGACGGCATCGTCGGACGCGTCATCCGGGCCGGCGTGCGCGCTGCGATGGTGCAACTGCTGATCGATCGGGACGCGGGGGCCGGCGCCTTGATCGCGCGATCGCGCGCGGGCGGCGTCGTCGTCGGGGTCGAAGGCGATCCCCCTTTGCGCCTCGACTACGTGACGAACCTGGCCGACGTGAGGACCGGTGACGTGGTCGTCACCTCCGGCAACGATCGCATTTATCCCAAGGGCGTGGTGGTTGGTCGCGTGGAGGCGGCGGAACGCGGCGCGGGCCTTTACAAGTCGATCAAAGTCCGACCGGCCGTCGACTACGGACGGCTGGAGGAAGTCCTCGTCGTCGTCGGACCGCCCGGCGGCGCCTCTATCGAGGGCAAGGAGTGAAAGCCGCCAGGGTGATGCTGGCGATCGCCGTGGCCTTGGCGATGCAGACGACGCTGGCTGGCCTGACGTTCGGCAGCCGGACGGCCCTCGATCTCGTTCTGGTCGTGGTCGTCTTTACCGGCCTCGCCTACGGGCCAGGCGCAGCGCTGTTCGCCGGGACCGTCGGTGGCCTCGCGCAGGACGCTCTCGCCGGCCGCATCATTGGGGTCACCGGGCTTGCGAAATCGCTGGTCGGGTTCTTCAGCGGCGTGATTGGTTCGCAGTTCATCGTCACGCAGCCGCTTCCGCGATTCACGGTGTTCATGCTGGCGACCATGGCGCACGAATTCTGCACCCGCGGTCTGTATGCGCTGCTCGCCCCCGGGGGATTCATCTTTCAATGGGCGCCGGTGCTGGGGCAAGGCATCGCCAACGGGCTGGTGGGAATCGTGGCCTTCCAGGTGGTCGAGCTGTTGCCGGGAGCGGTGCAACGACGCAGGCTCGGCCGCGGCGGGATCAGGCCGCGCGTTCATGAGTAACGAAGCTCGGCCAAACCGTCGGGTCGGACGGGGCGTATCAGCCGGCTCGCACGCTGAGCTTGCCAGCGGTGTCGCTGAAGCCCGACACTGGACAGTAACGAAGCTTCGCCTCGAGCCGACGAGTGAGATCGGTGCCGGCGGCCTCGAAGCTGCGTGACGAAACATCTTCTATGCCGGTGACTTCCAATCTCGTGGACCGCCGCGATCTCGCGCTGCGTCTCTGGCTGATGCAGGCGATCACGGTGGTGGTCTTCTCGAGCCTCGCGATCAGCTTCTGGTACTTCCAGATCGTGCAGCACGCGAGATTCCAGGAGATGGCTGAGAACAATCATCAGCGCACCCTGGCGCTGCGGGCGCCCCGAGGCGTGCTCTTCGACCGGTACGGCAAGGTCCTCGTCGAGAACCGCTACGCGTTCAACATCTCGCTCGTGCGCGAGCAGACGAAGGACATCCCCCGCACGGTGCAGTTTCTCGCGGGTATCTCCGGGGCCGACGAGGAGACGCTGCGGGAGATCGTCGACCGCCACCGGGACGAGCCGGCGTACCGCCCGATCGTGTTGATCGAAGATGCGACGCTCGCGCAGGTGGCGGCCGTGCGGGCGCACAAGCTGGAGCTCCCGGAGATCGACATCGAAGAAGTTCCGACGCGTCACTATCCCAGCGAGTCGTTTGCGGCGCATCTCTTCGGCTACGTCGGTGAAGTCACCGACGCCCAGCTCGCCCGCGCGGATTACCGCGGCATTCATCCCGGCACCATCGTGGGCCAATCGGGCATCGAGCACGTCTACAACAAGCGGCTCATGGGCCGCGACGGGGCACGCCAGGTCGTCGTGAACAGCACGGGGCGTGAGATCGTGACGATTGGCGAGATTCAGCCGACAGAAGGGCATCGGCTTCAGCTGACGCTCGACTCCGACCTGCAGCGCGCGGCCGAAGAGGGGTTCAAGGCGACCGGGTTCGCGGGTGCCGCGGTGATTCTCGATCCGCGCAACGGCGAGGTGCTCACGTTCCTCAGCCTGCCGGCCTACGACCCCAACGCCTTCACGGGTGGCATCGATCGGGTGACCTGGGGGCAGTTGAACACCGACAAGCTGCGGCCGCTGCAGAACCGCGCGATCCAGGGCCGGTATTCGCCCGGGTCGACGTTCAAGGTCGTTGTCGCCACCGCCGCGCTGCAGGAAGGCGTCATCACGCCGTCGTTCAGGGTGCACTGCTCGGGCGGCGCGTTCTTCTACGGCCGGTACTTCCAGTGTCACCTCAAACGCGGGCACGGCTCCCTCGACCTGCGCCACGCCATCGAGCAGTCGTGCAACGTGTACTTCTACACGGTTGGCAACATGGTCGGCATCGACCGGCTGCACAGGTGGGCGACGGCGCTCGGCCTGGGCGTGAAGAGCGGCATCGATCTGCCGAACGAGGTCGAAGGCCTCATGCCGTCCAGTGCGTGGAAGAAGGCGAAGAAAGGGGAGAAGTGGTACGCGGGCGAAACGATCTCCGTCTCCATCGGCCAGGGGCAGGTGTCGGTGACGCCGATTCAGTTGGCCATGACGATTGCCACGGTCGCTAACGGCGGCACGCGGTTCACGCCGCATCTCCTGAAGGCGTACGACGATGGAGGTGGATGGAAGCCGGTGCCCGCGCCGCCCCCGCAGTCCATCTTCCGGTTCAAGGCCGGGGCGCTGGAAGCGCTTCGCGACGGTCTCTGGCTGGTGGTGAACGGCTTCGGCACCGGCGGACGGGGACGCATCGAAGGACGTGACGTCTGCGCGAAGACCGGAACGGCACAGGTCATTTCGTTGCAGGGGGGCAAGGAGGCGGCGGGCCGGACCGACAAGGACCTGCGCGATCACGGCTGGTTCGTCTTCTTCGCGCCGCGCGACAATCCGCAGATTGCCGGCGTCGTCTTCGCCGAGCACGCGGAACACGGGTATCTCGCCGCGCCGATTGCGAAGCACGTGATGATGACGTACTTCGCGAAGAAAGAAGGGAAGCCGCTGCCCGAGTTCCCGACGCCGCCACGACCCGCGCAGGTGGTGGCGGCCGCCGGCGCGGTGCAGTAGGGTCCGGATGTTCGAACGACGACTGTACTTCCATCTCGACTGGCTGTTGCTCGTGGCCATCCTGACGCTCTGCGGGATCGGGGTCCTGACGATCTACAGCGCGACATACGATCCGACGAAACACGCGGCGGCGTCGCTCTTCCGCACGCAGCTATATGCGATCGGCATCGGGCTGGGCGCTCTCCTCTTCTGCCTCGCGCTCGACTATCGGCATCTGGCCAGCAGCTCGCTTATCTTCTATGCCGGCACCCTTGTCCTGTTGATCTACGTGCTCGTCTCGGGCGCCGTACGCGGCGGAGCGGGCCGATGGATCCCGCTCGGCCTCGTCAACCTGCAGCCGTCGGAGTTCGCCAAGCTCGCCGTCGCGCTCGTCCTCGCGCTGCTCTTCGGCGAAGGACACCGCGGCGCGCGCAGCACGGGCGATCTGCTGCTCGGCGGCGCATTCGTGGCCGTCCCCTTCGTCCTCATCGCCAGGGAGCCCGACCTTGGCACCGCCCTGACGCTGCTGCCGATCTATCTCGGGATTGCCTATGTGGCGGGCCTTCGGATGCGCCTGCTGGCCGTCGTCCTGGGCCTCGCGATCGTCGCGGCACCGTTCGCGTGGACGTACGCCTTGAAGGAGTATCAGCGCTCGCGCCTCCAGACCTTCGTCAATCCGGAACAGGATCCGCGCGGCGCCGGCTACCAGCAGATTCAGGCGCGCATCACGGTCGGGTCGGGCGGCTTGCGCGGGAAAGGCTTCCTGCAGGGCACGCAGGGGCAATACAAGTTCCTGCCCGTAGCCCACAACGACTTCATCTTCTCGGTGCTTGCGGAAGAGCGGGGGTTCATCGGCGTGCTGGTCACGCTTGGCCTCTATCTCTTCGTCATTCTTCGGTCGCTCGAGGCGGCGCGCCTGTCGAAAGATCGGCTGGGCGCGTACCTCGTCGCGGGCGTCATCTCAGGGTTCACGTTTCAGGTGATCTACAACATCACGATGTCGGCCGGCCTCGCGCCGGTGAAAGGCCTGACCCTGCCGCTCATGAGCTATGGAGGCTCATCGATGATCGCGACGCTGGCAGGGTTCGGTCTCATCCTCAACGTCAGGATGCGACGGTTCACGAATTGACGAATTCAACGCCGGTCGGCCACGCTCTTTCGGCGGGGCCGACGCCGGCCACGGCAGGACGGAATGCCAGGCACGATCGAGCTGCTGCTGGAGACAACGGCGCTGGTCACGGAGCTTCGCCCGGGGCCGCCAAGTGACGGGCCCCCGACCGAGAACGGTGAAGCTTCGTTACTAGGGGCGGCCCCTCCGCGGCCGCACTAAGACAGCTTCTAGTAGGCGCGACGGCTCATGCCGCGCGTCCGGCGTTCCGTACCGGGTGCCGATCAGGAGTTTTGCGCATGACGAAAGAGATGATCATCTCCTCGACCGGCCACGAGACGATGGTGGCCATCCTCGAGGACGATCTCGTCACGGAAGTCTTCATCGAGCGGGAACGGCAGCGCGGTGCCGTTGGCAACATCTACAAGGGCCGCGTGTCGAAAGTCCTCCCGGGAATGCAATCGGCGTTCGTTGACGTCGGTCTCGAACGCGACGCCTTCCTCTACGTCTCGGACGTCGTCGACACGATCGAAGAGTTCGAGCGCCTCGAAGCGGGCCAGGACGAAGACGAGGCCGAACCGCCGGGACCGGGCGACGGAAGACCTCAGAGCGACAAACCGGCCACGCGTGACCGCCCGGCCGAGCCGAAGATCGAAGATCTCCTGAAGGAGGGCCAGGAGGTTCTGGTCCAGGTCGTGAAGGAGCCGCTCGGCACCAAAGGCGCGCGGATCACCTCACACGTCGCTCTTCCCGGCCGCTTTCTCGTCTTCATGCCGACCGTCGATCACGTGGGGGTGTCCCGCAAGATCGACTCGCGCGAAGAGCGCGGCCGTCTTCGCGGGATCGTGCGGGAATTCCGCGAACAGCACGGGTTCACCGGCGGCGTGATCATCCGGACGGCGGCAAGCGGCCGCCCGGAGGAAGACATCGTCAACGATCTGAGCTACTTCCATCGTCTCTGGACGGAGATCCGCGGGAAGACCGACAGGGTGCGGCCGCCTGCGGTCGTCTACCGCGAGCCCAGTCTCGTGGCCAAGCTGTTGCGCGATCTTCTCACCGATGAGTACTCCGCCATCCGCGTCGACGACGAGCCCGAGTACCGGCGCGTGCTCGAGGTCGTCGATCGCTTCATGCCGCAGCTTTCCCCGCGCGTGAAGCTCTACGCGAAGGATTTTCCGATCTTCGAGGAGTACGGCGTGCAGGAGGAGATTGACAAGGCGCTCCGCAGCAAGGTCTGGCTGAAGTCCGGCGGCTACATCGTCATCAACCAGACGGAGGCGCTCGTCGCGATCGACGTGAACACCGGCCGGTACGTCGGCAAGAAGACCGGCCGGCTCGAGGACACGATCGTCAAGACGAACCTCGAGGCGGTGAAGGAGATCGTCCGGCAGGTGCGCCTTCGCGATCTCGGTGGGATCATCGTGCTCGACTTCATCGACATGGAAGAGCGGAAGAACCGCCAGAAAGTGTTCCAGGCCGTCGAGCAGGAGCTCGGCAAGGATCGGTCGCCCTCAAAGGCGCTGCTCGTCTCCGACTTCGGCCTCATCATCATCACGCGCAAACGGGTGAAACAGAGCCTGGAGCGCCAGCTGACCGAGCCCTGTCCCTATTGCTCCGGCAGCGCGGTCATCAAGTCGAGCTCGACAATCTGTTACGAGATTCTGGCCGAGATGCGCAAGGTGAAGGCGGACCTGAACGGACAGGGCGTCGTGCTGCGGGTCAACCCGGACATCGCGCGGGCCCTGAAGGAAGAAGAGCAGGCGGTGCTGCGCGAGCTGGAGGAGGCACTCGGCAAGACCGTCACGATCAAGCCGGATGCCCACCTGCACCACGAGCAGTTCGATGTCATGGCGATCTGATTGCAGATTTCGGACTGCAAATCCCAAACTGAAGGGCCGCGAAGCTGCGCCTCACACCGACGAGAACGGGGCGAAGGGCGCGCCCTCACGGCGAGCGGGCAGATTGGAGCGTGCGGGACGGACACGCAAGCTCCAATCCGCAACCGCTTTTTCAATCGGCGATCGGCAATCGGCAGTTCTTCCCGCTACCTCGCCCCGCCGCCGACGGGCAGATGAATCAGATAATGCGTTCCGTTGCGGTTGAACCACACGCGGACGTAGTCGTTGCCGGCCAGCATCTGGACCTTCGAGCCGCCGGGCCCTGGGGGAACGTCCTCCGCCACCTTGTCGATCTCACTGGGCGGAACGATGCTCACGACCTCGCGGGCCCGTGCCTGGCCGCCGCGCACGAACTCGACCCACCGCTCGTACTTCGGCGTCTGACCGACGACATCCGGCTTCGCTTCCTGCGCTGTGAGCCGGACCTGATAGGTGCCGGCCGCGAGCGCTTTGCCGTCGGCCATGACACCCCGCGGAATTCGCACGGTGCCTAGCACCGTCTCGACCGTCGGGACATCCGGCGCTGGCGACACGAGGCCCTGTCCCGACTGTGGCATCTTCTTGCCCGGTGCTCCCATGCCGGCCTTCACCTGGGCGAACGCCGCGCCGCTCCCGACGGCACCCACCAGGATTCCAACGAGAACCCACTTCTTCATCATCGCCTCCTAGAAATACTTCTTCAGTCCGATGGTCAGGCTGAACCCTGACGGATCCCATGGGATGTTATCGTCGGACACGACGTGGAAGAGCCCTTCACCTTTGACTGCCAGCGTGCGACTGGTGAAGTACTCGAGACCTCCCCCGAAATTGACCCCCGCCTTGGTATGAGACGGGCCGAATTCGCGTTCGTTGTCTTTTTCCTGAAGAAAGTACGCCCCGATGCCGGCGCCGACGAAGGGGTGCCACCCTCCGCGCTCCCAATTATACTGAACGTTGAACGTCAGCCTCATCTGTCGAAGCGAATCGACCTCTTCGCGTTCAAACGACGGATCCGCCCACCCGAACGTCGGCCGCAGACTGACGCGCGGCGTCACATAGTACTCGAAGAACCCCGATAAGGTCGGCGCCGTGTCGAACTCGTCGTCCGGGATGAAGACACCGACATCGCCGCCTATCGCGGCCATGCCGGCTGCTGGTGTGCGCTGCGCCTGGGCGTCGCTGACGAAGCCGATGCCGACGAGGACCGCGGCACACGCGAGCGTTTGCAGTCCCTTCACGCTTTTACCCTCCGACCCACGGCGCGCCAGGTCCCGAAGCGCAGCCGTAGGAGGCGGCAGGCCTGGATCACACCCCTACTTGCCGATCGCGAAGGTAGCAAAGCGGGTGCCACGGAAGCAGCCATCGTTCGGCGCCGGGCGGATAGAGCTTTTCGTTGGGAATCAGCAGCTTACGGGCGTGACCGGTGCGGCAGAGCCGCGATCGTCGCGGCGTGGTGTCGAAGAATCGAAGCCTGTTTAGAATTCAGGCAGGTAACGAAGCTTCGGCCCGGACCGACGAGCGAGAACCGAGCCTAGAGGCACGGAGGGATTACCGCCGTCCGATCGCGATGTTGCCGCTGAAGGTTGTGATCTCGAGTATCGCGCTGCCGTCGCGGTAGACGCCTTTGATCGTCTGGTTCATGCCAAAGCGTCGTCGCCGGTCCTCCCTTACCGCATCACCTTGGAGGACGACGGGAATATCGGATCGAACGCTGCCGCTGAAGGAGCTCGCCTCGAGCTGGAAGCCGACATCGCCCGCCAGCACCAGCCGCACATCGCCGGAATGCGACTGAAGCTCGTAGCGTCCCCCGCGGGCGAGCGGTCCGCTGAACTCGACGTTGCCGCTGATCGCCTTGACGTTCAGGCGGTCGCACGTCGCGTCGGTGATGATGACGTTGCCGCTCACGCTGGTGAAGTCGAAGCTGCGCGCCTTCAGGGCCTTGATCGTGAGATTGCCACTCACGGTAGCGGCCTCGATGACCGCCTCGGCGCCCGATGACGTGATCTGCACGTCGCCGGATACCGACTTGGCGCTGAGCAGCCGCTGCGCATTCGTGACGGCAACCCTTCCGCTCACGGTCGTCGCGTGGAGCTCGCCGTTGATATTCGCCGTCCGCACGTCGCCGGAAATGGACTTGATGGTGACCCGCGTCCCGGTGGGAACCCGGATGTCGTAGTCGACCGACACCCGAATGGACTGCTCGCCGCCTGGATAGACCGTCCGCACCTCGCCCCGGCGGTTGTATTCGTTGATCTGCACCTGCACGAGCGCGAGCTGACGTTTCGCGTCCGCCTCGGACCGGCCGCGCGCGCGCTTCGTGGCGTCGATCTTCACCTCCTCACCGGGCCCGCCGGTGACGGTGATGTCGCCGGAGATGTTCGAGATCTCGATCTCGCCCGACGTACCCAGAGCGAGCGTGCGCGAGATTCGCTCGGTCTGCTCAGGGCCCTGCTCATGCCGCTGGACCCAGGTCAGTCTCACGCGGTCTCGCTCGACAACCTTGATCCGCGAGACCCCAACCCGCGGCGTCTCGGCGAGTGCCGGCGTGACGGACAGCGCAAAGGTTGCGGCGAAAGCGAAGACTCGGGTTCGGCTGGTCATGATTGGAACTCGCGGGCTAAGTGCTGACTTTCATAAATACGGTGGCATTCGGCCGCCGATGCATCCAGCCTCGCAGCGTTGCTCGTCGGTCAAATACTCCCGGTATTCTTCCTCCTCGCGCCTTGCGAGGCGGGCGCCTCGGCGGCCTCGGTGCGTCACCGTATTTATGAAAGGCAGCACTAAGACTTGTTCAGTCCTTCCACGATACGGGCCGCGCCGGCTTGATCTCCCTTTCTCATTTCATTCATCAGGACGATGGTGTCCTGCAGCAG
>JACPPN010000019.1 GCA_016190995.1 Acidobacteriota bacterium
GCCATCAATCGAGGCCAGCATCGTCTATACCCGCGAAACGACCATCTCGGAAGTCCATGAGGTATTCGTCGCTGCCGAACGATCGGTCGACGCTGGCCGGGGCTGGCGCGCCGATCTCTCCGTAACGGCGGCGCCAACCACGCTCGCCCGTCTGGCGACAAAGCTGCCCGACAAGTATCCCGATCGCGACATCGTGTTCATCGCGAACGTGCTGTCGGTGTCGCCCCGGCTGGCGCTCATCCACGAAATCGGGCGTCTGGCCGTCGAGGTTGCGCTTGAGTGCGGCAGGACGTGGAGCTATCGATCCGCCGGCCAGTTTGCCCGAAGCGCGTTGGGCATCGGCGTACAAGCCGGCGTCGGCAGGCGATGACACGCTCGACACACAAACGGCGTCCCGCGCCCGGTTATCAGCAGGAACACATTCACCGCGGCTCGGCGTCGAGCCACGCGTTCACGGAAAGGAATGGCAGAGGGCCCGTCCGCGTGACCGGCTCCCCCGCATAGCGGTAGAAAAACTTCGCAACGGCGCGCACCGGCGTCTGGCGCGGCATCTTGAATGAGAATCGCTCGACGCGCGGCTCCTGCGGCACGAGCCGGTTGTCGCGCGCGACGCGCGCGCCGTCCAGCCATACGGCTGCCTCGTCCACGAGCTCTCGTCCGCTCTCGTCGACGACAGCGCGCTCGTACGTGCGGTTGGCGGTCAGGCGCCGGCCGATCCCGCCATCCACCTCCACGAGCATTTCGATCCGCCGGAGCGGCGATCCTGTCGGGACATGGTGGCCCGCGCCTCTGTTGACCACCTGTACCGTGACGTCGACCTCGTCGCCACGGCGCGCGAGCGACAGGAGCGCGTGCAGCGCCCGATTGAGCTCCACGATCGAATGACCGCCCGGCATCTCGTGCAGGTTCACCGTCGAGTGGGGCACGCGCGCCAGTTTCGGATCCACGACGTCTCCGGTTGTCGCCCGCATGTGGCAGCTCTGGCAGGTCACGTTGCGCCGCGCGTAGTCGCTCGCCTTCCATTCCGAGTGAGTCGACAGGACGGTGAAGCGATGCTTGTTGACGAACTGGTGACAGGGAGCGCAGATGTCGGCCGACGTATGGACCGGGGAAAACCGGGCGTCGTGCCCCATCGGCTGCGCGTCCTTCAGGGGTCCCGTCTTGACGAGGCCGGGCTCGAGCACGAACGGCCGCTCCGGATCGGTCCGGACGCTCCGAACTGAATGACAGAAGTCGCAGGTCACCCCTTCCCAACTGGCTTTCTTCTTCCACTCGACGTCGCGCATGTAGACGGCCGCGGGCGCGTGGCAGGGAAGGCACGTCGCATCGACGCCGCCACCACGTTCGTCACGCGCACGTTGAAACGCATCTTGAAAGCGCCAGTTGTCCGCAGACGTGGCGTGCACCGATGCTTTCCAGTACCGATGAATGTCGCGGTGGCAGCGCCCGCACTCATCCGCGGACATCATTTCTCCCGGAACGTACGAGAGGGTGGCGTCGGTCGCGCGGCTGGGTGTCACGACGCCGGCCCCCGCAAGCAAGGCCACCACGACACAGATGATCCGTTTCCTCATGATGAGGCCTCCCTCGGCGGCGCCGCCGCTTCCGGCCAGGGTGGCAGGATGCGAATCAGGACGTAGAGAATGACCAGCGGCAAGAGCAGCAGGCCGGCGGCCATGAAGAATCCTTCCGGGCCGAGCATCTGCATCTTGTAAACCGTGAGGCCGCGCAGGCTCTTCGAGAAGAGCTGGCCCCCGATGACGACGTTCCAGCGTGTGCTGAAGATGCCGATTTGAATCAGAATCGCGGACCCGAAGTACACCATCCGGCGAAGCTCCTCGGAGGCCGGCACGAGACCCTTCCTCGCAAACGCCGGGCTGACGAGGACCAGAAACAGCATCGGCATCATGGTGCCGATGAGCACCTGGAGCACGACCAGGCTGAGAAACAGACGGCTCGAGACGAGCTCGGACAGGATGCTGATTGACTCCTCCGCCTCGTACAGCCGGTGGATGAAATCGAGCATCTCCAGCGAGAAGTCGACAATCAGCGCGTAGAGCAGAAACGACGCCAGCTTGTCCAGGCAGACCATGTCGATCGGCTTCGAGCGCACGAGCGACGTGAAGACGTAGAGGACCAGCACGAGCGCGATGCCCGACACGATGGCCGAAAAAAGGAACACGATCGGGATGAGCACGCTGCTCCACCACGGGTTCGCCTTCACGGATCCGAAGATGAACCCGACGTAGCCGTGCAGCAGGAAGGCCGACGGAATCCCGATGAGCGTGATGAACTTTCCGGCGTTGTAGTCGAACTGCAAGGATTTCGCCGAGAGATCGGTGGCCCCGAGCGTCATCAGGTAGTGCAGCCACCGGCGGGGACCGCGCTCGCTGCGCGCCCACAGCACCAGGTCCCTCCGATAGTCGAACCAGATTTCGAGCAGCAGGACGACCATCAGGTACCAGGCGTACACGAACCCGAACATGGCCATCGCCGAACGCACGTTGGGTGTGAGGAAGATCTCGAACGAGCGCTCTGGATGTCCGAGGTGGCTCAAGAGCGGCAGCGGCGCGACGATGAGGAAGGCGAGCGCCGTCAGGAGCGCGAGGCGATACGTGGGCTCGACGGCTTTGACGCGGAAGACCCGCTCGAGCGAGGCGAGAATGAACGCGCCGGCGACCAGGCCGGTCACGTACGGGTAGACGACGATGAGCAGGCCCCACTGCAGCTCGACTTCGTTCGGATAGATGTAACCGCTCACGGCTACCTCACCTCTCCATCCAGGTTCGCGTAGTAGACCTTCGGCTCCGTGTTCAGGTGGTCCTTGAGCACCTGCAGCCGGCTGAAGTGCATGAATCGGGCGAGCGGGCTGTTGCGGTGCTTCAGCTCGCCGAAGATGCGGGCGCCGGTCGGACACACTTCAACGCACGCGGGCGCAAGACCTCGAACGACGCGGTGGTAGCAGAACGTGCACTTCTCGGCCGTGTGCGTCGCCGGATGCAGGAAGCGCGCGCCGTAGGGGCACGCTTGAATGCAATAGCGACAGCCGATGCAGTAGTCGCGATCCACGAGCACGGCACCATCCTGCGTGAGGAAGGTCGCACCGACCGGGCAGACCTGCACGCACGGCGGATTCGCGCAGTGATTGCACAGCTTCGGGACGAAGAACGTCCGGAGAATCCCTTTTTCACTGACCGTCGCCGGGAAGCCGTCGAGGCCGCCGTTGGGGCTCTCGACGAGGGTCGGGCCATCGTCCTGTACGACGTATCGCTCGACCCACGTGCGGAAGTAGGTTGGCGGGACATCGTTCTCGATCTTGCAGGCCTCGACGCAGCGCCCGCACCCGATGCACTTCGCGACGTCAACGGCCATGCCGTAATGGTGATCGGCGGCGCGATAGGCCGGCTTCCTCTCGTCTTCAGATGCCGACACACGGATGACCGCGAGAACGATCGGCCCGGCAGCAAGACACGTCCGCAGGAAGTCGCGACGATCGAGTGTGGTCTCATGGCCGCGTCCACCGGTTCCGCGTTCCAAACCCTCCGCCGAATCTCGTGCCGCAACCCGAGCCGAGTCCCGAACCGAATTCCCGACCCCGGACTCCCCGGCCCCGGACCCCGGATCCCGGACCCCAGCCCCTGGATCCCCGATCTCTGAGCGCCGATCCCCGATCTCCGATCCCTGACCCCTGATCCCTGAAACGTCCAACAAAGGACCTCCGGATCGTGCGGATAGTGGCACTGCCAGCAC
>JACPPN010000020.1 GCA_016190995.1 Acidobacteriota bacterium
GTGCGGCTGCAGACGCAACTCTCGTCGGCGACCGCGCAAGTGGAGGATCGTTTCGAAGCGACGACCGTGGTGGATCTGTATCGCGGCGATCGCCTTCTGGTGCCTGCAGGCTCGGTGCTGCGAGGCGTTGTCACGTCGGTCAACAAGGCGGATCGTATCGATCGAAAGGGCACCCTGACGGTCGCGTTCGACCAAGCCACCGTTCGCGGGCGAACGTATCCGCTGCGCGCGACGGTGGTGAATGCGATTGAGAGCGAAGGGATCAGGTCAGAGGCCGGGAGAATCGGTACCGGCGCCGGCGTGGGAGCCGTCATCGGCGGGATCATCGGCGGTGTCAAGGGCGCGCTGATCGGAATCCTCGTCGGTGCGGGTGGGACGATTGCCGCGACGGAGGGGACCGACGTCAACCTCGCCCCGGGCACGATCCTGCGCGTCCGGCTCGATCAACCGCTGACGATCAGGTCTTAACGTCGGAGCCATCCACCGGCCCGGCAGCTTCTTTCATAGCCGCGCGCGCCGCTTTGATGGTGGCGTCGACATCCTCGTCGCGGTGGGCGGTGGACAGGAACCAGGCCTCGAACTGGGACGGTGGCGGATACACGCCTCGCGCGAGCATCGCGTGGAAGAACCGCGCGTACGCGCGAGTGTCGGCCAAGATTGCCGAGTCATAGCTGTGGACGGGTTGCGACGAGAAGAAGGGCGTGAGGATTGATCCGAAGACGTTGACCTGCAGCGGCACGCCGGCGTCGCGCGCCGCATCCGCGAGCCCGGCGGCCAGACGCGCGCCCAGGCGCTCGAGATGCCGGTACAGTTTGCCCGACAGCCCGTGCAGCGACCAGATCCCCGCCGACATCGCAAGCGGATTCCCGGACAGCGTTCCCGCCTGATACACCGGCCCCGCCGGCGCGACGAGCGCCATCAGGTCCGCACGTCCACCGTAGGCGCCCACCGGAAGGCCACCGCCGATGATCTTGCCGAGGCAGGTCAAATCGGCGCGCAGGCCGGAGATTTCCTGCATGCCGCCCGGCGCCACACGGAATCCCGAGATCACTTCGTCGAAGATGAGGACGATGCCCTCGCGATCCGCGATGTCGCGCAGACCTTTGAGGAATCCCGCGGCCGGTGGCACCACGCCGATGTTGCCCGCAACGGGCTCGACGATGATCGCGGCGATCCGCCCGGAGTTCGTGTGGCAGAGCCGATCGACCGACTCCACGTCGTTGAAGGTCGCCATCAACGTGTCGGCCGCGACCGCCGCGGCGACGCCCGGACTGTCCGGCACCCCCAGCGTCAAAGCCCCCGAACCGGCCTGGACGAGAAACGAATCAGCGTGTCCGTGATAACAGCCCTGGAACTTCACGATCCGTTCGCGTCCCGTGGCTGCGCGCGCGACCCGGATGGCGCTCATCGTCGCTTCGGTTCCGGAATTGACGAACCGCACCCGCTCGACGCTGGGCATCAAGCGCCGGACGAGCTCGCCGAGCTGCAGCTCGAGCTCGGTTGGTGCGCCGAAGCTCGTGCCGGCCGCCGCGACGGACGCGAGCGCGCGGCGCAGTCCACGCGGCGCGTGGCCGTGGATGAGCGGACCCCACGACATCACGTAGTCGATGTACGTGCGCCCGTCGACGTCTGTGATGTGCGACCCGCGGGCAGACTTGATGAACAGCGGCGTCCCACCGACGCCCTTGAACGCCCGGACCGGGCTGTCGACGCCGCCGGGCAGGATCTGTTGAGCCCGCGCGAAGAGACGCGCGGATTTCGTAGTACGCCGGCGAAACATTGTCGAAGGTCCCCCGCTCTCTGGGTGGGTAACGAAGCTTCGCCTTAAACCGCCGAGTGAAGGCGCCGGAGGCGGAGCGACGAAGCTTCGTTACTAGTGTCGGCGTTTCTCTGACGGCTGCATCCCAGGTCAACTCGGTCGAAGGTTGAGCGTCAGGCGAGCGCGCGGGCGGCTTCCCGGGCGTAATAGGTGATGACGATATCGGCGCCCGCGCGGCGGATCGCGGTCAAGGTTTCCATCATCGCCCGCGGCTCGTCAATCCATCCATTGCGGGCGGCCGCTTTGAGCATCGCGTACTCACCGCTGACGTGATAGGCGGCCGTCGGATAACCGAACTCGGTCTTCACGCGCCAGATCACGTCCAGATAGGTGAGCGCCGGCTTCACCATCACGATATCGGCTCCTTCCTCGATGTCGAGCTCCACTTCGCGAAGGGCCTCCTCGCTGTTCGCGGGATCCATCTGATGCGTCCGGCGGTCGCCGAAGGCCGGCGCCGATTCCGCGGCCTCACGAAACGGCCCGTAGAATGCCGAGCAATACTTCGCCGCGTACGACATGATGGCCACCTGCTCATAGCCGCGCGTGTCGAGGGCCGTCCGGATGGCGCCGACGCGCCCGTCCATCATGTCCGACGGCGCCACGATGTCCGCTCCGGCAGAGGCATGCGAGAGCGCCGTGCGCACGAGCTGCTCGACCGTGGCGTCGTTCACGATTTCTTCTCCCCGCAGAATTCCGCAATGCCCGTGTGAGGTGTACTCGCACAGGCACACGTCCGTGATGACGAGGCATTCGGGGATGGCCTGCTTGATCGCCCGGACCGCCCGCTGCACGGGCGCCTCCGGATCGTAGGCCGACGATCCGATGGAATCCTTCTGACCGGGCAATCCGAACAGTAACACCCCCGGAACGCCGTCGGCGCGCGCGGCCGCCGCCTCCCCGACCGCCTCATCCACCGACAGCTGAAAGACGCCCGGCATGGAACTGACTTCACGCCTCACGCCGTCGCCCTCACACACGAACAACGGATAGATGAACATGTCCGGCGACAGGCGCGTCTCCCGCGCGAGCGATCGAACTGTGGCGGATCGTCGCAGGCGCCGCAGGCGGCGCGGCAGAGGGAGCCCTCCCTCGGCGGCGGGCGTCGAAGAGGTCACGCCTGAGGGCTGCGATATCTTGGTGGCCATATCAAGGTTCCTGTGACGGTGTGAAGTGATCCACGATGGCCTGCACCAGCGCTGCGACGGTGTACTGCGCCGGCATGATGGTCGTGTGGATCCCGAGTTGCTGTGCCGCTTCGGCGGTCACGGGGCCGATCGATGCGATGGTCGTCGTCGCCAGGAGATCCGCCGCCGGGTCTTCGCCCAACATCTTCACGAAATTCCGGACCGTCGAGGCGCTCGTGAACGTGACGACGTCAATCTGCCGCTCCAGCAGCATCCGGTAGATGTCATCGTCCGCCTGCCTGTCGCCGCGCTCGGGCACGGTGCGGTACGCCGCAACCTCGACCACCTCCGCACCCGCTGCGCGAAGCTGCTCGGCCAGCACCTCCCGTGCGATGTCGGCGCGAGGCAGCAGGATGCGTTTGCCCTGCAGATCCTCGCGCTCGCGCAGCACGTCGACGACGGCCTCCGCGCGATATTCGGATGGCATCACGTCTACCCTGATGCCGTGCTCGAGCAGGCGCTCGGCGGTCGAGGGGCCGATCGTGCACAGCTTGACGCCCCTCAGGTCCCGGACGTCGCCGCCGCGATCGAGCAGGCGGCGCATGAAGAAATCGACGCCGTTCGCGCTCGTGAAGATGATCCAGTCGAAGGTGTCCGCCTCCGCGATCGCTCGGTCGACTGCCTCGAGATTTTCGGGCGGCAGAATCCGAATCGCCGGCGTCTCGATGGCCTGGGCTCCGAGCTCTTCGAGCATCTCGATGAGCTCTTCGGCCTGCTCGCGGGACCGCGTCACCACGATTCGCCTGCCGAAAAGGGGACGCGAGTCGAACCAGCGAAGATGCTCGCGAAAGGCCGCCACTCGTCCGACGACGAGAATCGCCGGAATCCGATGCTGCGGCCGCTTGGTCGTAACGGCGATCTCGCCGAGCGTGCCTTGCAGCGTCTGCTGATCGGCGAGCGTGCCGTTGTAGATGAGCACCGCGGGCTCATCGTGGGGGCGGCCGTGCGAGAGGAGCGCGGCGATGATCCCGGGCAGCTGGCGCGCCCCGGCGTAGCAGACGATAGTGCCATCGAGCGCGGCCAGCCTGGCCCAATCCACGTCAGGCATCGCGTCGCCCTCGTCCTCGTGCCCCCGGACGAACGTCAGCGTGTCGCCGCCGGCTGGATAGGTGACCGGGACGCCCGCGTAGCAGGGCGCGCCGACCCCCGCCGGAATGCCCGGCACGACTTCGAAGGGCACGCCCTGCTCGTGCAGGAACAGCGCTTCCTTGCCGCCGTCGTCGAACACGAACGGATCGCCCCACTTCAGCCGCACGACGATCTTGCCCTCGCGCGCTTTTTCCGCGAGCAGGATTGAAATGGCTTCTTGCTCGAGCGGCTCCGGCGCCGCGGCGCCGACCTCGATCCGTTCGGCGTCAGGCCGCGCGGATCGGAGCAGGCGCGCATGAACGAGATGGTCGTAGACGACGACGTCTGCGGCCGACAGGTAGCGCTGGCCGCGGACGCTGATGAGCGAAGGATCGCCCGGGCCTGCGCCGACGAGGTAGACGATGGGCCGTCTCATGTCAGACTCAGATTCTACGGCTGCAGGCCCTCCACGGGCGTCTTGACCCGCCGGATCTCCTCCAGCAGCGCCGCCGCGCCCTGGCCCTGAAGCTCCTGCGCTACGCCCCGCCCGAGGGCCTGCGGATCGGACAGTGGCCCACGCGCGCTCGAACGCATCACGATGCTCCCATCGAGCGACGTCACGACCGCCTGCAGCTCCAATTCGCCATCGACGTACGTCGCGAGCGCCCCAATCGGCACCTGACATCCGCCACCCAGGACGGCGACGAGCGTCCGCTCCGCGTCCAGCGCGGCGCCCGCCGATCGGTCGTTCACCGCTTCGATGATCCGTCCGACGCGGTCGTCGCCGGACCGCATCTCGACCGCGATGATGCCCTGCCCCGGCGCCGGGACGCACGCCTCAGGAGGAATCGTCAGTGTAATCCGATCGGCGAATCCGAGGCGCCGCAGCCCTGCCGCGGCGAGGATCAGCAGATCGTACTCGCCGGAGTCGACCTTGCGAAGCCGCGTATCGAGATTGCCTCGGATGGGAAGGAACCGCGCGCCGGTCAGCAGCCGTCTCAGCTGCGCGACACGCCGAACGCTACTGGTCCCGATGCACACGTCGGCGCCGAAAATGGCAGGGATGTCGCCGAGGGCGCGAATACTCGCGCCGGCTCGGGCGGGCAGCACAACGGCGTCTCGCGGATCCTCGCGTTCGAGAACGGCCCCCACGGTGAGCCCATCGGGCAGCAAGGCGGGCAGGTCTTTCGCGCTGTGAACCGCCAGGTCGATGCTGCCGGCGAGCAGGGCATCCTCGATTTCCTTCACGAAGAGACGCTTGCCCCCGAACTCCGACAGCGTGGCTTCGGCAAGTCGATCGCCCGAGGTCTTGATGATGACGAGCTCGCAGGTGACGCCGGTATGGCGCCGCACCAGATCTTCGACCCGTCGGGCTTGCCAGAGCGCGAGCTGACTCCCGCGCGTCCCGATGCGCGGCGCGGTCACGGTTCCACCGGACGCTTGGGCGGCTTGCCGGCAGGAACCGCCACGCGGGACCGTTCTTCGTCCACGCTCTCGGGTGGAGCAAGGCTGAACAGACGGCTGAGCGCGTCGGAATATGCGGCGGCGGTCTCCTGATCAGCAACCGACTTGAGCTGCTCGGTCGGCGTGAGGAGCAGCTTTTCCACGATGAGCCGCGTGATCTCGTCGACGCGCGCCCGCGCGTCCGGGGTGAGGTTCGCGATTTTCGGCTCGAGCCGTTCCAGCTCGGACCGCCGGATCGATTCGAACCGCTTCCGCAGCGCCACCATCGTGGGAATGACCTCGCGCGATCGCCACCAGGCGACGAAGTGCCGGACCTCGTCGGCGACGATTCCCTCGGCGCGCGACACTTCGGCCGCCCGTCGCGCGAGGTTCTCGTTGACGATCGTCTGCAGATCGTCGACGTTGTAAAGGAAGACCTGCTCGAGATCGCCTGCCGAGGCTTCCACATCGCGCGGGACCGCGATGTCGATGAGGAACAGCGGGTGACGTCGCGCTCTGGCCGCCGCCTCGACATGCGCGCGCGACAGAATCGGATCCTGCGATCCCGTCGCCGTGATGACGATGTCGGACGAGCGCAGAACGTTGGGGAAGTCCTGCCACGCAATGACGATGCCGCCGACCTGGTTCGCGAGGAGCTCCGCGTGCGCGGCCGTGCGGCTGGCGACGAAGATGCGCCGGACCTGCTGCGCCTGCAGGTGCTTGGCCGTCAGCTCGCCCATCTCGCCCGCGCCGATGACGAGAACCGTGAGCTCCTTCAAGCTGCCGAAAATCTTCCGCGCGAGCGACACGGCGGCGTAGCTCACCGATACCGCCCCTTCGCCGAGCCCGGTTTCCGAGCGCACCCGTTTGCCTACTGTAAATGCCGTGTGGAACAGGCGGTTCAACGATCCGCCGGTGAAATGGCGTTCGGCCGCCTCGCTGTAGGCGTCCTTCACCTGCCCGAGAATCTGCGGCTCTCCCACGACGAGCGAGTCGAGACCGGCGGCCACGCGGAACAGGTGACGCGCGGCGGCCTCATCGACCATCTCGTACACGTGGGGCTGGACCAGGGCGGGCGGAAGCTCGTGATAGGCGCAGATGAAGGCGCCCAGCGCGCGCGCCCCCTGCAGCGGATCAGCGCACGTGACATACAGCTCGGCGCGATTGCAGGTGGACAAGACCACCGCCTCGCCGATGTCCGGCCGTTCGGAGAGCGCGGTCAGGGCAGCCGGGAGACCGCGACGTGAAAAATCGACCCGCTCGCGCAGGTCGACCGGCGCGGTGTGGTGACTGACGCCGACGAGAACGAGATGGGTCACTGATGACCTGCGGGGCTGCACACTGTTTCGACGTGCGGCGTGGTGCGTGCCGATGCGGCGCTCTGGTTCAGAAATTGTGGCTCCTGGTCAGGAAATAGCTGACCGGCACGAGATTGAGCAGCACGATCGCGAAGCCAATTCCCGACAGCCACGCGGCCCGGCGCCCGCGCCAGCCGAGCGCGCGTCGCGCCGCCAGCTCGAACGAGTACACGAGCCAGCAGATCAGCGCGATGAAGATCTTCGGGTCGAAGAGCGACATCGCGCGCAGCCGCGGGTCCACGGCCGTGCGGATTTCCTCCTGCGATGCCCAGACGGCGCCGACGATCACGCCGAGCGTCAGAAAGACCCAACCGATCGTGACAGCCCGCAGATTCATGGCGTCGAGCACTTCGAGCGACGGCAGGCGCGCGTAGAAGACGCCGAGGTGCTTGGCCTTGATCTCCTTGAAGAGGAGGACATACGTGATGCCGATGACGCATGCCAGCGCGAAGCTCGCGTAGGCGAACAGCAGCGACGATACATGCACGCCGAAGAGCGGGCTGTGGAGGACCGCCGGACGCTGCACCACCCGCGTATCGAGCGACGGAATGAGCTGCATGACGGCCAGGAGCGGCGCGATGAAGACGCCCATCGCGCGCTCGTCCGTCGTCATCTCGGTATAGAGATAGGCGAGCGCGAGCAGCCAGACGAACGCCGAAATCGCTCCGGTCGAACCGGTGAACGGCACCGACCCGACCTGCACCGTCCGCATCCCGATCACGAAGGTGTGCGCCATCGCGGCGCCCACGAGCGTCGTCGTCGCGGCCCGGCCGGAGGTGCGGGTGCGCGTCGTGAAATGCACGGCGTACGCGGCGGCGGCGGCGAGGTAGAGCAGCAGGGGCAGGAAGCTCAAGACGGACGGCCTTCGCTTTCGGGACGCGCGCGACCGGCGCGTCGGGCTTCAGTGAGTCGTCGGCGCATAGTAGCCCTGCTTGGTGCGCGCCGTCAGGTTCGGCCGGTTCACGCGGACGACGATCCGCCGCCACAGGCCGTCACGCCGAGGATTCTTGGACGTGTA
>JACPPN010000182.1 GCA_016190995.1 Acidobacteriota bacterium
GTGTACAAGACCGAGCGCGAGAAGTTCGACGCCGTGGTGAACGACATCATCGAGCGGCACGAGAAGGGGCAGCCCGTGCTCGTGGGCACGGTGTCGATCGAGAAGTCGGAGCGGCTCTCAGGAATGCTCAAGCGGCGTGGCCTCAAGCACGTCGTCTTGAACGCGAAATACCACGCGCAGGAAGCGGAAATCGTCGCCCAGGCCGGGCGCGAGGGCGGGGTGACGATTGCCACCAACATGGCCGGTCGCGGGACCGACATCCTGCTCGGCGGCAATCCCGAGTACATGGCGCGCCAGCAGTGTCTGGCCGATGGGGTGGCGGAGCGGCTGCCCAAGGGACAGGAACGGTTCGTCGATGACGAGCAGTTCGTCTACTTCTACCATCTCGAGAGCTTCTATCGCGCGCCCCGCCCGGACTGGGAGCGCACCTTCCGTCACTTCAGGGAGCAGACCGACGCGGAGCACGAGCGGGTCGTCGACGCCTCGGGCCTGCACATTATCGGCACGGAGCGTCACGAGGCGCGGCGCATCGACAATCAGCTTCGGGGCCGCGCCGGACGTCAAGGCGACCCCGGTTCTTCCCGGTTCTATCTCTCGCTCGAAGACGATCTGATGCGGATTTTCGGATCGGATCGCCTCTCCGGCCTGATGCAGCGGCTCGGCATGGAAGAAGGCGTGCCGATCGAGCATGGCATGGTGACGAAGGCCATCGAGCGCGCCCAGCGACAGGTCGAGGCCCAGAACTTCTCGGTCCGCAAACACCTCCTCGAGTACGACGACGTGATGAACAAGCAGCGCGAGAACGTGTACGCGCTGCGCCGCGAGCTGTTGGAAGGCCGCATCCGGTTCGCGGACGGCGACGAGGTCGACTCGCGCGAGTACGTGATGACGCTGGCGGAGGGTCTGCTCGGCGACACTGTCGAGGTCTACTGCGGGCGTGAAATCGACGTCGAGGAATGGGACACGGATGGTCTCAAACAATCGGTCGCCGACCTGTACGCGCTCGATGCCGGAGACCTCGGAGATCTCAGGCTCGAGACCATGAGCTCCGACGAGATCCGCGACGCGCTGTGGACCCGGATCGCCAAGAAGTATCAGGACAAAGAGCGCCTCGTCGACGCTTCGATTCTTCGCCGCGTCGAGCGCGACATCATGCTGCAGATCGTCGACGCGCAGTGGAAGGATCACCTCTACAGCCTGGATCACCTCAAGGAGGGGATCGGCCTGCGCGGCTATGGTCAACGCGATCCGCTCGTCGAATACAAGAAGGAGAGCTTCGACCTGTTTCAGGGCATGAAGCAGCGCATCGACGAGGAGATCGTGCGCTACCTGTGGCGCCTGCGTCCGATCATCGAATCCGAAGAGCCTGACGAGGCCGTGATCCGCCGCGTGAGGCCTCGGCGGCCGGCTCCGCGTCCTGGACGCGCCGCGGCACCGCTCAGCTACAACGCGCCTTCAGAAGCCACGCCGGCGATGGCGAGTGCCGGGCGCGCCGCGACACCGTTTGGTGGCAGCGCGCCGCGGCCGGCGCGAACCGGCGGGGATGACGCCGTCGTGAAGACCGTGCGCCGGGACGAGCCGAAAGTGGGGCGCAACGATCCGTGTCCGTGCGGCAGCGGGAAGAAGTACAAGAAATGTCATGGTGCGTGAACCCATGGAATACAAGACCGCGACCGAACCGCTGCAGGACATCGTGGCCGGTCTGACCACCGGCCTCACGTTTGACGACGTGCTGCTGGTGCCGCGGCACTCACTCGTGGTGCCGAGCCGGGTGGACGTGTCCACGCGCCTGACGCGAAACATCCGGCTGAACGTCCCGCTCGTCAGCGCCGCAATGGACACGGTCACCGAATCGCAGCTGGCGATCGCGATGGCGCAACACGGCGGCATCGGCATCATCCACAAGAATCTGACGATCGACGAGCAGGCGTCGGAAGTGGACCGTGTGAAGCGCTCGGAAAGCGGCATGATCGTCAATCCGATCACCCTGTCGCCTCACAACCGGATCTACGAGGCGCTCGAGCTGATGAAGAAGTACCGGATTTCGGGGGTTCCGATCACGGCGGACGGCCGCAAAGAGGGACGCCTGGTCGGCATTCTCACGAACCGTGATCTCCGATTCGAGAGCAACACCGATCGTCCCATTGCCGAGGTGATGACGCACGAAAACCTCATCACCGTGCCGGTCGGGACGACCCTCGACGAAGCCCGCGAGATCCTGCACCGGCGCAAGGTCGAGAAGCTGCTCGTCGTCGATCAGGACTACATGCTGAAGGGGCTCATCACCGTCAAGGACATCCAGAAGGTGATCAAGTATCCCTTCGCGTCGAAGGACGCGCTCGGCCGGCTGCGCGTCGGGGCGGCCATCGGCGTCGGCAAGGATGCCGCCGATCGGGCGGACGCGCTGGCCGGCGCGCATGTGGACGTGCTCGTCATCGACACGGCGCACGGTCATTCGCAGGGTGTGCTCGACATGGTCCGACGCCTGCGCCGGCAGCATCCGGACGTCGAGCTGGCCGCGGGCAATGTCGCCACGGGAGACGCCACGGAAGCGCTGATCGATCTGGGTGTCGACGCGGTCAAGGTCGGAATCGGAGCGGGCTCGATCTGCACCACCCGGGTCATCGCGGGAATCGGGGTGCCGATGATCACGGCCATCGCGGACTCCGCGCGTGCCGCGGCGCGTCACAACGTGCCGGTGATCGCGGACGGTGGGATCCGTTACTCGGGCGACATCACGAAAGCCATTGCCGTCGGCGCGAGCTCGGTGATGATTGGAAGCCTGTTCGCCGGCACCGACGAGAGTCCCGGCGAGCTGATTCTCTATCAGGGCCGCAGCTACAAGGAGTATCGCGGCATGGGATCGATCGGCGCCATGCGGCGCGGCAGCCGCGATCGGTATTTCCAGGACGAATTCGAGCTTCGGGCGACGGGCGACGGCGGTGAGAAGCTCGTTCCCGAGGGCATCGAAGGACGCGTCGCCCACAAAGGCAGCGTCGCGGCGATGATCCACCAGCTGGCCGGCGGCCTCCGCGCCGGGATGGGCTACTGCGGCTGCAGCAGCATTGGGGAGCTGCAACAGGACGCCCGGCTGATTCGCGTCACGGCTGCCGGGATGCGTGAGAGCCACGTCCACGACGTGGTCATCACGAAAGAGGCGCCGAACTATCGGGTCGAGTAATCACCAGCTCGCGCGTGTCGCCGCCGCCGTCGACGATTCTCACCTCGATGGCACCGGCAGTCGGCCGGGGCATCCGGTCGGCCCATTCAACGGCCACGACCCCCTCCCCAGCGCCCAGCTCTTCGAGGCCGAGATCCTCGACCTCTGGTCCCTCAAGCCGATACAGATCGACGTGGTAGAGCGGAAGGCGTCCGCGGTATTCCTGCACGAGCGTGAAGGTGGGACTGGAAACCTCGTCGCCTCCGATCTCGAGCCCTTCGGCAAGCCCGCGAACGAACGCCGTCTTCCCCACCCCCAGGGGACCGAAGAGGAGGACGACGTGACCGGGCCGCAGCTGCAAGCCGAGACGTCGCGCCAGCTCGGACGTTTCCTGCTCCGAGTGGGACACGAGGCGCTCGACCATGAAGCGTCAGGATGGCGTCTGATCGGGGCGTATCCGGCGACGCGCGGTGAGCTCGAGCAGCGCGTCGCCGAGCCTGTCGATGACATCGCCGGCGATCATGGCGACTTCCCCTTCGTCGGCTTCCGCCAAATCGCCGGCGGTCCCGTGTAGATAGACGGCGAGCTTGCACGCCGTCTCGGGATCGAGCAGCTGCGCGAGCCAGGCGGCGATCATGCCGGTCAGGGCATCGCCGGTGCCACCGGTCGCCATGCCTGGGTTCCCCGTCAGGTTCACGGACACGCGACCCTCAGGCGTGGCGATCAGGGTGCGGTGGCCTTTGAGCACGACATACACCTGATGCGCCATCGCGAAGGCGCGCGCCGTCTCGAGACGAGTCGCCTGCACGTGGTCGGTCGTCACGCCCATCAAGCGCGCCATCTCGCCCGGATGCGGCGTGATGATGACGCTGAGGCCGTCGCGTCCGCGCAATCGATCGGGACTGTCGCCAAAGGCGTTCAGCCCATCCGCGTCGATGATGAGCGGCACACCACTGCGATCCAACAGCGAGTGCACGAACGCCACGGTCGAGGGATCCTGTCCGAGGCCAGGTCCGAGCGCGATGACGTCCGCGGGCACGTCCAGCGCGCGCTCGAGCGCCGCAAAATCAATCGCACCGCCGGGCGTCTCGTCGAGCGGCTCGGTCATGTACTCGGGGGAGAGCGCGGCCACGACCGGCCAGCAGCTACGAGGCGTGGCGACCGTGACGAGACCCGCGCCGGACCGGAGCGCCGCGCGCGCCGCGAGGTGGGCCGCCCCGGTCTTTCCGGCTGATCCCGCGACGATCAGGACTCGGCCGAAATCCCCTTTGTGCGAATCCGCCACCCGGGGTTGGACGAGGCCCCGCATCTCATCGCGCGTCAGAATCTCGATGGACGGGCCGTCGAGTCCCGCGATCACCGCGGCGGGAATGCCGATGTCCGCGATGACCAGATCGCCCACACGCGACTCCGCCGGTGGAAGGATCAGCGAAATCTTCGGCGCACCCAGCGTCACGGTCAGGGTGGCCTCAACCACTTCCCCACTCACCTCGTGCGTGTCGGACAGCAGTCCGCTCGGCAGATCGACCGCCACGACCGGCATATCGATGCTGTTGACGTCGGCGACGATCGTCGCCAGCAACCCGCCCAGCGGCTCCTTGAGACCGGTGCCGAACAGCGCGTCCACAATCAGCCCGCACCGCGCAATCCGCGAGTAGTGCAGCTCCCACTCCTGCGCGTTGGTGATTTCGATCACCTCGATGCCAAGCCGGCCGAGAATCTCGAGGTTGACCCGCGCGTCGCCGCGGACATCGCTGACGTGGCCGATGAGCGCAACGCTGACCTCGACGCCGCGCTGATGCAGCGTCCGTGCGACGACGAAGCCATCGCCGCCGTTGTTCCCGCGGCCGCAGAGCACGACCACGTCGAGCGTGGCGAGATCCTCGAATGCCGCTTCCATGGCCGCGACGATCTGGCGACCCGCGTTCTCCATCAGCACGAGCGAGGGAATGCCGATCTCCTCGATCGTCTGGCGATCCGCTTCGCGCATCTGCTGGGCGTTGAGGACTCGCATGAAGGACTACGCGGAGGCTGCGGCGAAACAGGCCGGAAGCGCGGCTCGCTGGCGCCAAGCGACCCGCGGGCATCGCCTCACGCTCAGTTGCGCGAAGTCTAGCACAAGAGGTACGCTGCCGCCTGAGTCGGGCGACGCCGCGGTCGTTCGGTCACCGTTCGGGAGGATGAATGGAAGCTGCGGTCAACGTCAACGGTCAACTGTTCGACGCGCGCTCGGCCGTCATCTCCGTCTTCGATCACGGCTTTCTCTACGGCGAAGGCATCTACGAAACGCTGAGGACGTACAACCGCGAGCCGTTCCTGTTCGACCGCCACATGCGCCGCCTGCGGAACTCTGCCGCGCGGATCGAGCTGCGCGTGCCGCTGAGCGACGCCCAGTTCATGACCCGCATCCGCGACACGATGGAGGCGGCGGGCTTCCAAGAGGAGACGTATACCCGGATCCTGCTGACGAGAGGGGTCGGCGAGCTGACGTACGATCCCGCGGCCTGCCCGAACGCGTCGGTGGTCGTGATCGTCAAGCGGCACGTCGCGCCCTCGACCGACGCGTTCGAACGCGGCGTCATGATTTCGCTCGTCTCGGTAATGCGCAATCACCCCGGGTCGGTGGACCCGATCATCAAGTCCAACAACCTGCTCAACAACGCGCTCGCCATGCAGGAGGCGTTTCGCAACGGCGGCGACGAAGCGCTCATGCGCAACTACCGCGGCGAGCTCTCCGAGTGCTCGCAGTCCAATGTGTTCATCGTGAAGAACGGCGCGGTCCTGACTCCGCGGCTGGATGCGGGGCTGCTCGATGGGATCACGCGCGACTTCGTGCTCGAAATCAGCTGCGAGGTCGGGATTCCGACCGCCGAAGCGATCCTGCACGACGAGGATCTCTTCGGGGCAGACGAGGCGTTCATCACCAGCACGACGCGGGAAGTCATGCCCGTCGTGCGCGTTGACGCGCACAGCATCGGGACGGGTCGGCCCGGGCTCGTCACGCTCAAGCTGCTCGACACCTATCGCCGCAAGGCGGACGAGCTCACGCGCCGAGCGGCGCAACGCGTCTGAAGGTATCGCGGCCGCCCTATGGGCCGGCCGACTTCGGTCCAACCCGCCAATCCCACATGTGAAATCTGCCGATAGGAGCCCGTGCACGGTTACTCAGACGGGCTCCTAGCGCGGGATCTCCGCGTGGGCCTCGACAGGCGGACACGCGCACACGAGGTTGCGGTCGCCGTAGGCATTGTCGATCCGTCCCACGCTCGGCCAGA
>JACPPN010000021.1 GCA_016190995.1 Acidobacteriota bacterium
CTACCTGCTGGCGAAGCAGGACGCCGATCGTGAAGAGCTCAAGAAGGCTGTCGCGGCGTGGATCCACTCGACGAACGAGGCCGGCTAGACGGGCGACGCGTGCTACACGGGCGGCTGCGAGCGTCCGTTCCACGAGAACGGCTGCGGCGGCATGGACGAGCGCAGCATCCGCTGAGCGTCGCGAACGACGAGGGGGCCCAGGGGTGAGGAGAGACGCATGTGCCCGTGTCGCGTGTGGATCGCCGCGACGACGGCGGTATTGACCGCAGCGAGCGGCGCCACGGCAGGGACCGCCACGACGGACGTCCGCACGAACGACGGCGCCGAGTTCGCCACCAGGGGAGCACCTGCCAGTGGTCCAGATCGACCTCGCTGGCGGAGAGTGTCTCGATGTCTGCCACATCATCGGCGTCTCGCCGCGCTGGGTGCTGCTTGCGGTGCGGGACCCCGGCAGCCACCAGGGCGGCATGGCCATCGAGATCGTCCCGTACGAGCTGATTCGGCGGGTCTCGATCCGCACCCGCCGCGCGGAGGCTGGGTCCATCGGGTTCGCCGAGGCGCGCCCGCCGGAGATCATCGCGGCCGAGACGCTTGTGCGGGCCGCGATGTTGCCGGACGAGCGTGGCGAGTAAGGACGGAAACCCGCTCCGATGTCATCCGGGCGCGCCCGCTGTCACGAGAGCGATGGTCGAGCCACGATCAGCTTGACGATGTCTGAGATAAGGTTCTGGCAGACCGCGATCGTCGATGCCGAGCAGGGTGACGGCACCCGAGCACACGAACATCCAAGCTGCCGCAAGCCTCCGCGAATCATCGCCGGGCAAGTGAAACAGCTCCGCACTGCCTGATTTGCCACAGGCGAAGTGTCTCTCCGAAAACAGTGCCGTCGCTGACGGTCTCGCCGAGCCTGATGGCCGGGCTTCACGATGAGAGTTGGCGGCACGCGTGTTGCCACGTCCAGATTGGCGGGCGCTCCTGGCGTGGCACGCCGGGAGACGGATGCCCGAGCTCCAGGGGGCTTCGGTGCTTGCGAAGCTCGTGTCGGGCGCGGCGATTCTGATCGTCGTTTCGACCCCAATGTCGTATGCGGACGCTCGGGGCGAGGCGAAGACGCAGGTGGCGTTCGGCATCACTGTGGCGCAAAGAGGATTGTGGCGCGAGGCGACCTATCGATTCGAGCGCGCGATCGAGATCGATCCGAGCTACCCGGCCGCCTACAACAACCTCGCAATTGCCTACGAACAAAGTGGGCGGGTTGAAGACGCGCGGAAAGCCTACGAGAAAGCCCTCGAGCTGGATTCGAAGAACGCGCTCATCCGGCAGAATTACGACCTGTTCCGGGAAATCCATGACCGCGCGAATCGGGAGAATACTCGCTAGCCTGGCCCTGCTTGCCTGGCCGAGCGCCTGCATCAGTTACTACGACGTCACCATCGAGACGCCGGCGCGGCCGAAGCTTACCGTGTCGCCCTTTCAGCGGGTTCTGATCGCCGGCTTTCTCGCCGGCGGGATCGATGATGTCGACGCGAACCTGGAGACGGTCCGGGTCCTGCGCAGTCAATTGCGATCGAAATCGTCGCTGAAGATTATCGAAGCCGCAGATCCCCTGCCGCTTGCCGAGATTGCCTTCGAGAACGCCTCGGTCACGACCAGACTCGACGGGTCTCCCGACGGCCTACAGAAGCCGGATCTTGCGAAGCAGGCACACAGCGAAACGGAGCTGCACGCGCGCGAACACATCTTTGCTGACGTCGAGTTCTGGAAGCGGCTGGGCGAGGAGTATCAGGACGCGCTAATCGTCACGGGGACTGTACTCTTCACCGGGGGACCTCGCATGCGCACCGTGCAGCGCGACGATGAAGTGGTGGATGCCGTCGGCCGGCGGCACGCGACCTCGAGCCTGGCGTTCGGATGGTTCACGACATACCTCCTGAAGCCCAAGTTCATCTTCATCGACGGGCGGAGCGGTACCATCATGTACACGGAGAGTTTCCGCGAAGAGGTCGTGTGCCAGCGGGACCAGAACGTCCCGGCATTGTCTGCCTATTTCGAACTGATGGACAGGGTACTCCCGACCTTTCTCGGTACGGTGAGCAATCAGAAGATTCGCACCAGCCGACTCTTGTTCAAGTAGAACGTCGCGGCGGATGGGCAAATGGAGCGGCTCGCATTGCACCCCGATGCGCAGCCAGTATGTGGGCGTCGGTCACGATTGTGGTGCGTAATAACCCGATCGGGTCGCCAGCCGCACACCCGGTCGCGTCGTCTTGACGCTGATCGCGCGCCAGCGGCCGTCCCGCGCCTGGTTGGTCGGATAGTACCCGAGCAAATACTGGTTGCGGAGCTCGTCGGCCACGAGGAGGCAGACCTCCTTGCACCGCTTCGCGGCCACAATCGGGTATGTCCAGCCGCCCGTGCCGTCGGTGAGGCGCTTCAGAGCCTCGATCGCCGACGGCCCGCGCAGCCGCGTCCAGAGAGAGTCCGCCGCCCACGGGCCGCGCAATTGATCCTCCAGTTCAATCCCGATGGCGTACACCGGCACTTCAGCCCGCCTGACCGCCTCGCTCGCTTGGTCCAGCGTTGCGGCACTGGCCGTGTCCTCGCCGTCGCTCAGGATCAGAATGGCTCGCTTCTCCTTGCGATCGGGAGAGGCGATGGCTCGGGACGCGTCGATGGCGGCGTCGTAGAGGCGGGTGGAGCTTTCGATTCGGATTCGCTTGACCTCGCGCTCGATGGTCTTCCCATCGCGTCCGAAGCGTCCCAGCACGTCGCTCCCCCCGCTGAACGCCATGATGAGCACCTCGTCCTGGGGTGTGAGCGCTCGGACGAAGTTGATCACGGCGTCCTTGGCGTGCATCAGTTTCTCATCGGCCATGCTCCCGCTCTTGTCGAAGAGCACGACCACGCTGATCGGGGACTCGTGGTGGCCGAAGTGCGCGACTTCCTGCGCCTCGCCATCCTCAAAGACCTGAAACTCCTCGGGGCGAAGATCGTGCACGATCGCCTGCGCCTCGTCCTGAGCCGTGACACTGAGCCGTACGAGGTCGACGCCAGCGCGCAGGCGGAGGCCGCGCTCCTGCAGGGGGCGAATCCGTGGCGGCGGCTGTGCCACGGAGCCCGCCAGGAACAGAGACGCACCGCTGGCTGCGATGAGTAGTGAGCGCGCGCTGGTTGGCAACATCGGTCTTTTTCGACGGTCCCTCCAGGCTTACGGTCCGTTCGGGTCGCGCCGGGTTGGATGCGCAAAAGCGATGCCGCTCCCTGTTTCGCCGCATGTCTGGCGGGAGGAACCAGGCCGGCTTCCTGCCCGAAGCGTTCGTGGCCTTTGCCGAGCCGCAGGGCCACCGCATCGTCCTGCCGATTGGCGAGCCGCCAGGTCGGCTCCAGGGCCGGATCACGCACGAGCTGGCCCGGGTATTCGATCTCTTTGGCTACCCGCGGCATCTCGACTGGACCCTTCGCACGCTGTTCGATGATGCGCGGTCCGATCAACTCTTCGGTCGCGATTGGAGACGACCGCGTTTCAACGTGTGGGTCGGGTTTGATTTCCAGGCGACGAGCCTGCGCGATTGAGAGCGGCCGTGTCACTCGCGCGCTGCGGCATCTCAGACAGCGCATGCACTGTTTCAGTCAGTCGGTGCCGGAGGGTTCCGTCAAGGCGGCTGCGTGCTTGGGAAGCATCGACTTTTGCGGAGCGAGTGCTCGGAATGCACTTTGCGATGCCCTGCCCGGCGGTGGTTCTGTTCACATCTCCAGCGAGGAACTCATGAGACGACTCACTTCTATCGCTCTCATCTGAGCTTCTGAAGTCAATCCCCGCGCTGTCAGACAGAGGCGCTTTCACCGCAGTATTGCAGTGCGAACCTCTCGACGCGTTTCTCCGACATCATCCGGCTTGTCGACGCCGGGCCGGGAGTGCTTCGGCCGTTGCTCGATTCGGGCGTCCGCCGTGGAGACACCTGGCAGTGCTTCGATTGAAGACACACTCAGACGCATCCGAGGCGAGTACCTCGAGATGCCGGGACTGTGCGTGACCGTCCCGCAGGCCCAACGGCTTTGGGGCCTCGACCGGGTTTTGTGCGAGGCCGTGCTGCTGGCGCTCGTGGATGCACGGTTTCTGCGGCAGATGCGTGACGGGCGCTTCGTCCGGATCGATTCGCATTCGCCGGGGCAGTGATCGTCCTCAGCCGACGTCATTCGTGTCACCCTCGTTGTCCGACGAAAACGACCGAGCGTCATTGCCTGCCTTGTTGTCGTGTTGCGCTGTCGAGCGCATCGACTGCCGGATTATCGTCACACGCTGTTGATCATCGGTCACGCGAGCATGGCCCGATCGAATCGTTGAGCACGTGAAACGAGTCAGCGCGTTCGAAATCGGAACACGCAGCGACTCTACAGAGCTCGAGTGACGGAAAGCCGGCGATTAGCGGCCTCTTTCGGCGGCAATGGAGCAAGCCGGGGGGGAGCTGGCACCCGCCTTGCTCGGAGGTCTTCCCGGCCCGCATGTGGGTTCCTGAAGAATGTCTAATCTTTCGAAGGAGAGTAAAACAATGCGTCGGACGATCTACGTTCTCGGACTCACTGTACTTATCGGGCTCGGCATCGGCGGCCGCGCCGTGCTCGCCCAAATGCACGGCGGCACACAGGAGCACGGCCACGATCAGGCGGGCACGCACGGGAACATGCAGGGCGCCATGATGGCGACCGATCAGATGATGCGAAACATCGACACCATGATGACGAACGTCTCGTCGATGATGCGCGACCTGAACACCATGCACGCCGGCATGCCCAACGCGACGCAGCACGATCAGGTAATGACCTCCATGCAGGGCACGTTCGATCAGATGCGCCAGCTCCATGGTTCGCTCACTGACATGATGCGCGATCCGAACTTCAGCCACGACGCCCAGTCGATGAAAGGGTTCCAGCAGGCGTGCCGGAACCTCGAGCAGATGACGTCGGCGTTCCAATCCATGACGAAGAACATGACCCAGGCGTTGAAGAGGATGACCGGTGGGCCGACAAAGTAGCCGCTCCCGGCTGATAATTTCGGTGGCGGTCGCCCTCATCGCACTCGCGGCTGCTCCGGTGGCCGCCCAGCAAACCAGCGTCACGGCCGGCGTCAACGTCAGGTTTCTCTCGGGAACGTTTGGCAGCGACCAGACAACCGATTTGTTGTATGCGCCTGCCGTGCTCCGCCTGGAAAGCGGAAGATTCGAGGCGGCCGCGTACTTCCCGTACCTGGCGATCGACAATGGGACGGTCGCGCCATCACAGGGCGGCTTCGTGCCGATGCGCGGCACGCTCACTAACGCGCCGAGTGCGGGAATGTCGATGAGCAGCAACGCCAGTGGTACGACGGGCGGAATGATGGGCGGCGGGCCCGTTGGTGGGGTGAACGTGCCCGTGGGTTCGAGCGCGTCTCCCGCAACCTCACTCGTGACCAATCAGTCGGGACTCGGCGACATCGTCGCCAGCGCAGGGTATCGCATCGTCGACGACGCAATCGCCGGCGTCCAGGTAGTTCTTAACGGTCGGATTAAGGTGCCGACAGCGTCGGCGACAAGAGGCCTCGGCACCGGCAAAGCCGACATCGGCGCCACCGGCACTATTCGGAAGCAAGTCGGCGGCGGCTGGTTCTACGCGGAAGCGGGGTACTTGTTCATTGGCGATCCTGACGACGTGGACCTGCGGAACGCCGCGCTCTGGGGCTTTGGGGGTGTACGGCGCCTGACCGATCGCGTGAGCCTGCTGCTTTCGGCCTATGGGAATACCGCGCTCCTCGCGGAGTTCGCAGCGCCCATCGAAGCGGGGGCTGGCGTCAGCATCCGCGCGGGTCGCACGACACTGACCATCGTCCCAACCGTGGGCTTGTCGGACGCCAGCCCGCGATACGCGGTCAACGTCGGTCTCAGCACGGACGTCTTCCGGCGCTAGCGCCAGTTCGACGATCTGTGCGGAGCACTCGAAAAGATCGTCGACACCACGTGCTAGCTAGCGCCGCTCGGGATCGTGGCGGCGGTCTGTGCGATATCGCTCCTCCACTACGGCACCAGTGTGCACTGGATTCTGCTGCACGAGATCTTCAAGCGCCTCTATTACGTGCCGATTGTCATCGCGGCGGTGGCCTATGGCACGGCCGCCGGTCTCGCGACGTCGATTCTTGCCAGCCTTCTCTATCTGCCGCACATCGTGCTCGATTGGCGGGGGTTGCCTGTCTTCGCGGTCGAGCGGTATGGCGA
>JACPPN010000181.1 GCA_016190995.1 Acidobacteriota bacterium
CGTGGCCTGGCACGTCTTTCTGTATTTGACCGTCCAGTTCTTGGAGTTCTGCCCGGCGGTGTTCGAGTGGCTCGAGTGCCGCCGCCTGGAACGCCTGGCCGCGCCGAATACGCGATCGCTGTCGTGTTCCTGCTGCTGTTCGTTCCGTTCTGGCGGTTCGTCAACGGGACCGCGGTGCCCGCGCTGGCGCGGCAGCCCGCTCCCGCCTCGAGGAGGGTCGCGCCGCGCCTGGTGGAGTGGTTTGCCGTACCGGAAGGGCTGTACTTCCACCCCGGCCACGCGTGGGCCCGCGTCGAGGAGAACGGCGAGGTGACCGTCGGGCTCGATGACTTTGCGAGCAAGCTGGTCGGTCCGCTCGCCGGGATCCGCTTCCCGGCCGCAGGTGCCCGCGTGGGGCAGGGGGAGCCTGGCTGGACGCTGGTCGCCGACGATCAGGCCGTCGATATGCTCTCGCCCATCGACGGTACGGTCGTCGAAACGAACCCGCACGCGTTCGCGCCGCAGCGCCCCTCGGATCCGTATGGCCGTGACTGGCTGCTCAGGCTGAAGCCGGACCGACTGGGCGCGAATGTGAAGACCCTGCTCGCCAACGGGACAACCCGCGCCTGGATGGCGCTGGCGGCCGACGCGCTGCGCGCGCGGCTCTCGTCCCCAGGGCTCGTGTATCAGGACGGCGGCGTCCTGATCGACGGCGTCGCCCGCACGCTCGAGCCCGAGAAGTGGGCCGACATCGCGAGGGAGTTCCTTCTCACCTCGCGGGGAGACGACACCTTGATTCAGCGGAGTGATCGATCATGTGGCGACGAACATCCACCTGCCGCCTGACCGCCTTGATGGTCGTCGGCGTTGCTGTCGTCGTGGCGGCCCAGTCGCTGCCGCGACTGCCGAAGGCGTTTGACTTTCCGCAGTCCTCGGACAGTCCGGGCGTCGTGACCTTCAACCACGAGACGCACCTGGCGGTGCAAGCGCGAGCCGACTGCACGGCGTGCCATCCGAAGCTGTTCAAGATCCTCGAGCGAGGAGCGCCTGCCGGCGGCGGGCCCATTCGACACGACGCGATGGATCGGAAGAAGCAATGTGGCGCGTGCCACGACGGTCAGCTCGCGATCGGGCTCGACCAGTGCGACCACTGCCACAAGCTCGGTCACGAAGCTTCGCCTCAAACCGACAGGTGACGCGCCGACAGTCGGTATCGGGAAGCTTCGTTACTAGGATCGAAAAACCGAACGCAAGACACAACGGGTGATTTATGGAAACACTCATCACCTTCCTCGAATCGATCGGGATCTTCATCGTCGGCCTGCTGATCCGCCTGCTGGTCTTCATCGCCGTCGTCGCGGTCGTGGCCGTGCCGATCTTGTTCGTCTTTGGCGGGATCGAGGGCCTCGCCAGGCTCCGCCGTTGGATGCTGGGAGTGAAACGGGTCGGCGCGATGTCTTGGCGGGCAGGGGTCTATTACGCGCCAGGCCATACCTGGGTGGAGCCATCCACTGGCCGCGGCGTCCGCGTCGGGATCGACGACCTGGCGCAGCGGCTGCTGCCGGGCATGCCGCACGTGACGCTGCCTCGGGTCGGCAGTCCGGTACGCCAGGGGGACCCGGTCGCGATGATCCGGGTCGACGGCCACGAGGCGCAGGTGCTCTCGCCGGTCACCGGCACGGTCACGGCTGTCAATGGACACGTGCGTCGCGATCCGTCGCTCCTGCAGCGCGACCCGTACGTGCGCGGGTGGTTGATCTAGGTGTCGCCGAGCAAGCCGGACTATCTCAGCTTGCCGCGCGAGGACACGGCGCGCCGCTGGTTCGTCGACGAAGGCGCGCGATTCGAGCGGATGCTGGAGCGTGATCTGGGCTACGCCACGGCTGACGGCGGCGAACTCGCGCTGCCGGCGCAGACCTTGCTGCACTCGGAGCAGTGGCAGCACCTGGTGGACGCGTTTCTCGGGCAGCGACGTCCTGGTCCTACGTCTGGGCAATGAGGGATGACCATCCACGGGACCGAGCCATCGTGAGGGTCCGGCTGACGGCCGCCGCCGAGGCTCCGGCGGTCCGCAGGAGCGTCGCGCGAAGGCGGAAGCCGGACACCGCGAGAGGACCTGCCACGTCGACTTCCGATCTTTCGACCCTCGACCTTTATCCCTCCGCCCCTCGACCAGGTAGAATTCGCGTGCATGAGGAAACCCGCCCTCCTCGCGCTCGTCGGTGTCGCTGCCCTTGCGCTCACGATCGGGGCGCCGGCGCCGTCGAGCGCGCCGGCGCGCTCCGCCCGCCGGCCGTTCACCGTCGTGGAGGCCACCATCTCGGAGATGCGCGTCGCGATGGAGCAGGGCCGCGTGACGTCGCGCCAGATAGTCACGCAGTACCTGACGCGGATCGCGACGTACGAGGACAAGCTCAATGCCGTCATCACGGTCAACCCGCGCGCCCTGGCGGAGGCTGACGCTCGTGATCGCGAGCTGCGCCAGGGAACGGTGCGAGGCCCGTTGCACGGGATTCCCGTCGCGCTCAAGGACAACATCCACACGACCGACATACCCACCACGGGCGGCGCGCTCGCCTTCGACGGCCTGGTCCCGCCGTACGAGGCGACGCTGACGAAGAACCTCCGCAATACCGGCGCCATCATCATCGCCAAGACCGGTATGACCGAGCTCGCCAATTGGGTTGCCGGCGGTCCCACCCCGATGCCCGGCAACTACAACGCGCTCACCGGGTACGGTATAAACCCGTACGATCCACGGCGCGATCCGCGCGAGGCGACGTTCGACGGCCGGCCCGCGCTGGCGACCGGCGGCTCGAGCTCGGGAATCGGGACGGCGGCAAGCTTCTGGGCCGCGAATGTAGGCACAGAGACGTCAGGCTCCATCCTCAGCCCAGCGAACGCGAACATGCTGGCCGCCGTGAAGCCGACGGTTGGACGCATCAGCCGGTACGGCATCATCCCGATCACAGGCGACCAGGACACCGCCGGTCCGATGGCCAGAACGGTCGGCGACGCGGCCATCATGCTCGGGGTTCTCGAGAGCGCATCATCGGATCCGAACGATCCGGCGACCAGCACCTGCCAGCCGCCGCCCGGCCGCGACTACACGCGGTTCTTGGATCGCCGCGCGCTCAAAGGGGCGCGCATCGGGATTCCGCGCGCGTTCTATTACGAAAAGACGACGCCCCTGGGGGCGAAGGAGCCCCGCGGGGGCCTCAACGCCGAACAGACGAAGGTGATGGCCGACGCCATCACCATCCTGCGGCAGCAGGGCGCCACCATCATCGATCCCGCCGACATCCCGACCGTCCTCGACAACAATCCGAAACACAACGTGCTGCTGTGGTCGACGTGTTCGGGGGCGGCCGATGCGAAGGGGAAAGATGAAGATTGCTCGGTGGTGTTCAAGTATGGGATGAAGCGGGACTTCAACAGGTGGCTGGCCTCACTTGGCGACGCCGCCCCACTGAAGACCCTTGCGGAATTGCGCAGATGGAATGCCGCGCATCAAAAAGCGGGGGCCATCAAGTACGGCCAATCAAAACTCGACATCTCGGACGAGATGGACCTCGAGGCCGATCGCCTGCGGTACGAAGGGGATCGCGCGAAGGATCTTGCGCTTGCCGGCACTGATGGAATCGATGCCGTCATGAAGGCCGAAAGACTCGACGCGCTTCTCTTCCCGGGCGGCAGCGGCGCGGCCATCGCCGCCAAGCCCGGCTACCCGACCGTCATGGTGCCGTTCGGCATGGTGCCCAACGCCCCGACTCCACCGTTTCCCGAAGGCTTCAACGCCAAGCCGGCGCCTTTCGGGGTGAGCTTCACCGGCCTCGCCTGCAGCGAGCCGCGACTGCTGGCCCTGGCGTACGCATTCGAGCAAGCGACGAAGCGGCGCGTCCCGCCAGCGGCGGTACCGTAGTGCTGATGCTGGTGCCGGGTGCTGGAAAGGCTCACCACAGAGTGCACAGAGCTCACAGAGGGCAAGACGCCTAGGGTTCTCTGTGCGCTCAGCGCCCTCTGTGGTCAATGTGCCGGGTGCTGAGCGCTGGTGGTCCGTGCAGATTCATCAGCTCGACGCGCTCCGTGGCCTCCGCGTGCGCCGCGGTGATGGCTTTGAACGTTCCGTTCAACCACAGAGGACGCCCGAGAATACAGATTCAGCCCTTCTGATCTCCGTGGCCTCCGCGTTCTCCGCGGTGAACACTTTTGACGCCGATGCGCGCCCCGCCATGTGAATTGGAGCGATAGATGGGCGTGATGCGAACGTTGCTGTTGAAAGGGTCGCAGAGCACGCGGCTGCGCGAGATGGCGCCGCGCTACCGCTTCGTCCGCAAGGCGGTCGAGCGGTTCATGCCGGGCGAGCGGCTGGAGGATGCGCTCAATGCGGCGCGCACGCTGCAGCAAAAAGGGGTGACCGCCATCCTGACCCACCTGGGCGAAAACCTCGTGGCAGCGGCGGAAGCCGAGGGAGTCACGGCGCACTACCTCGACATGCTCGCACGCGTGAAGGGCTCGGGACTCGACGCGCAGGTGTCGGTGAAGCTGACGCAGCTCGGGCTCGATCAGAGCGTGGAGCTGTGCGAGCGGAACATGCGCCGCCTCGTTGCCCGGGCGGCTGAGTTCGGCAACATGGTGTGGACCGACATGGAAAGCTCACCGTATGTCGACCGTACGCTCGATCTGTTTCGACGCGTGCGCCGCGATCACGCGAACGTCGGCGTCTGCCTGCAGGCATATCTGCGCCGCACGGCCGGCGATCTCGAGGCCCTGCTCCCGCTCGCGCCCGCCATCCGGATCGTGAAAGGTGCCTACAACGAGCCGGCTGAAGTCGCGTTCCCCTCGAAGCGGGACGTCGACACGAATTTCCTCGCGCTGGCAAAGCGGATGCTCCCCGGCGACGGGCAGGCAAGGGTTGCGCTCCTTGGCATTGGCACGCACAACCGCCGGATCATTCGCGAGCTGGAACAGCACGCCGAACGCCACGCTGTGCCGCGCGAGCGGTTCGAGTTCGAAATGCTGTACGGGATTCAGCGCGCCGAGCAGGTGCGGCTCGCCAGCGCCGGCCAGCGTATTCGCGTGCTCATCAGCTACGGCGAGTTCTGGTTCCCCTGGTTCATGCGCCGCCTCGCCGAGCGCCCGGCCAACGTGATGTTCGTGGTCAGGAACGTCTTTGGCTGAACGGGGCATTGAGGCATTGTGGAAAGGGCTCATTGATCCTGAATCCGGCGTCAAGAGCGCTCACCGCAGAGTGCACAGAGACACAGAGTCAGGCCAAGGTTTCCGCTGTGCCCTCTTTAGAACAAATGTCTGAGAACGTGTTTTCCGGACAAGAAAGCGTTTGTTCTCGTGGATCGGCGGGCCCGACGCTAGGAGCCCGTCCGAGTAATGCCTGAACGGGCTCGTAGCGAAGCTTCGCCTCAAACCGCCGAGTGACAAGACACTGCCGGGACAGGCGAAC
>JACPPN010000187.1 GCA_016190995.1 Acidobacteriota bacterium
CACATTCGTGCGCCACCTAGTCCGACGTGCGGGGCTGACCGAAGCAGGCGATCGTATCGGACCTGCTGAAAGCCGACCGCCTGAAAGGCGGTGGGATTAGACTTGGCACGTCGGACTAAAGAGCTTGTGAACAAAAGCCATCACCGTGGAGAGCGCAAAGGACGCGGAGCCAGGGTTTCCCTGAGAATCGTTTCTCCGCGCGCTCTGCGTTCTCTGGGGTGAGAGCTTTTTCACACGCTCTTAAAGCTGGACACGACTTCGAATTGTGGGTCCGGCTAAAGCCGGACACTACGTACTGAGACGAGTACGTACGGAGACGACTGGTCCGGCTCAAATGAGGACCCAGGACCCAGCCTGAACGTTGTGCCTGACACATCCCGATCCCGAAGGACTGGTGCGATGGCTCGAAAAACGCGGGTTCTACTGGGACGGCGAGGCGGACTGATGCGTTCGGCGCTGCAGCCGGCGTGAGCACCGTTCAAAGGGCGCCTGCGGAGCTCGCCGGTCGAACATCGGCCATCGGCGATCCGCGAGGGACCCTGCAGCCTTCAATCTGCAATCAGGAATCTGAAATCTGAAATGGATTTGTGCTAGGCTGCGGCGCCGAAATGGGGTCCGTTGCCGACCCCCCTGCCACGGAGGATCTCATGAAGCACATAAGCCTGGTTTTGGCCGTCATCCTGGTGTTGGTGAGCGCGGCGCCTGCTTTCGCACAGACGGGAAGCGTCTCGGGCACGGTGGCGGACGAATCAGGCGGCGTGGTGCCCGGTGCCACCGTGACATTGAGCGGCCCCGCCGGTCGTGAGGTCGTGACGTCGGGCGCGCAGGGCGACTACCGGTTCGAGAACGTCGCGCCTAGCACATACGAGGTGACCGCGACCCTGACGGGATTCGCTCCCGCCACGGCGCAGAACATCGCCGTCGGGGCCGGCAACGTCGACGTGCCGCAGCTCGTCTTGACGCTCGCGCAGCTCGGCGAGACGGTGGTCGTCAGCGCATCGAAGCAGGACTCCATCCTCATCGACGCGCCGGCCACCATGAGTGTCCTGACCTCGAGCGTCATCGAAGCCACGCCGGTACAAAGCTACGCCGACCTGCTGCGTGGGGTCCCGGGTGTCAATGTCATCCAGCTCTCGGCGCGCGATGTGAACCTCACAAGCCGGCAGGCCACCTCGACGCTGTCGAATTCGCAGCTCGCGCTGCTCGACGGCCGGTCCATCTACCTCGATTTCTTCGGCCTCATTCTCTGGGATTTCGTGCCGAGCAATTCCAGCGACATCAAGCAGATCGAGGTGATTCGCGGCCCCGCCTCCGTCGTCTGGGGGGCCAACGCGCAGACGGGAGTGGTGAACATCATCACGAAGTCACCGCGCGAGTCGGTCGGCACCACCGTCACGTTCACTGGAGGCCTGCTCAGCCGCAGTGCGGGTTCGACGCAGGGAAAAGACCCCGGCACGATCTTCGGCGCGCACGCCAGCGTCGCCCAGGCGCCCACTGATGTGTGGTCCTATCGCATCTCCGCGGGCTACTTCGATTCCGAGGCGTTTCCGCGCCCGGTCGGACGGATTCCCGTCATCCAGGACCCGCGCGATCCATCCAAGATGGTTGGCGGCGCGTTCTATCCGGCCGATCGCAGCGGAGCGTTCGGAACCGCGTTTCCAAATCGCGGCACGAACCAGCCGCGGTTCGATACGCGCGTCGATCAGGAGCTGGATGGCGGGGGCCGCATCAGCTACAACGGCGGCGTCGCCGGCACGAGCGGCATCATCTACACGGGCATCGGGCCCTTCGACATCCAACCTGGATCGACGCTTGGATATGCGCGCGTGAGCTACAGCAAGGCCGCGCTCAAAGCGGGCTTCTTCGCGAACTTCCTGGACGGTGAAGCCCCGAACCTGCTTCTGCCGGATCCGCTGACGGGCAAGGCGTTGCAGCTCGATTTCAAGACCCGGACGTTCGACTTCGAAATCGGCAACTCGACCGCGCTCGGCACCAGGCAGGCGTTCACGTATGGCGGCAACGTGCGCCGGAACAACTTCGACATCACCATCACGCCGACAGCCAAGAATCGCACCGAGATTGGCGCCTATCTGCAGGACGAGATCTTCGTCGGTCCCATGAGATTCGCGATCGGCGGTCGTGTCGACAAGTTCGGAAACCTCGACGATCCGGTGTTCTCGCCCCGCCTGGCGGCCATCTACAAGCCACAAGCGGACCACACCATCCGCTTTTCGTTCAACCGCGCGTTTCGATCGCCGTCGGTCGTCAACAACTACCTGGATATCGCGATCCTGACGCCGGTGAATCTGTCGGGCCTCGCGTCGTTGCTGCCGCCGCCGCTGCGGCCTCTCGTGGCCAATCCCTTTCCCCTCGTCGTGAAGGCCGTCGGAAGCGAGCTTCCCATCGGGACCGTGCCGCAGGAAGCGCTGAAGGAGGATGCGCTCACGGCGTACGAAGTGGCCTACACCGGGTCGGTCGGCCGCACGACGCTCGGCGTGGCCTTTTACGTGAACGATTCAGACCAGAACATCAACTTCTCGCAACTGTCGCCGACGCTGGATCCGTACACCGTTGCGAATCCGCCACCAGGCTGGCAGTTGCCGCCGATCATCCTCGCGGCGATGGCGCAGCAAGGCATCTTCCTGCCGCGCACCGCATTCACCTACTTGAATCTCGGGCCACTGCGCCAGAAGGGGCTCGAGCTGTCGATCGATCAGCAATTCAGCCGCGAGCTCTCAGCGTTCGCCAATTATTCGTGGCAGGGCAAACCGCAGGTGCTCGACGCTCCGGAACCCTACCCGTCCGACGAGATCGCGTTTCCGCCGACGCATCGCTTCAACGCGGGCGCCACCTACAACGGCCGGCGTTATCTCGGCAGCCTGTCGGTGAATTACTCGGACGGGGCGTTCTGGAGCGACGTGCTGACGTCGCCGTTTCACGGGTTCACCGAGAGTTACACGATGGTGAATGGCAGCTTCGGGGTTCGTTGGATGGCGCGCAGGCTGACGACCAGCATCAAGAGCACGAACGTGTTCAACCAAAACATCCAGCAGCACGTCTTCGGCGACATCGTCAAGCGCCAGGTGGTGGCGGAAGTCAGGATTTCGTACTGACTGCGCCAGTACCGAAGCTTCGTCTCGAACCGCTAGGACACTCGACTCCAGGCGAAGGGGAGGATCACGATGTCGGAGATGAAGCGATCCGTGTCGGCTTGCCTCGTTGCGGGCGTCATGGCGCTTGCCGGGTTCGCCAGCTCGACCCTGGCACAGCGTCGGGACACACCGCCTGGTGAACAGGACACGTTCGCCGCGATGCGGTATCGCCACGTCGGGCCAGCGGGCAACCGCGTCACGTCGGTGGCCGGCGTGCCCGGCCAGCCCCTCGTGTACTACGCCGGGGCCGCCTCGGGTGGCATCTTCAAGACGACCGACGGCGGCGTACACTGGCAGCCCATTTTCGATGACCAGCCCGCCGCGTCCATCGGATCGCTGGCCGTCACCCCTTCCGATCCCAGCGTTGTCTGGGCGGGAACGGGCGAAGCATTCATTCGCAGCCACATCTCCATCGGCAACGGGATCTACAAGTCGACCGATGCCGGCAGGACGTGGAACCTGGTGGGACTGGAAAAAACCGGACGCATCGGGCGCATCGTCGTCGATCCGAACGATGCCGACGTCGTGCTCGCCTGCGCGCTCGGCCACAGCTACGGACCCCAGCCGGAGCGCGGCGTGTTTCGAACGACCGACGGCGGGAAGACGTGGGATCGCGTCTTCTTCGTCGACGAGGATACCGGTTGTTCGGACGTGGCGATGGATCCAAGCAATCCGCGGGTGCTCTTCGCGGGAATGTGGCAGTTCGTCATTCACACCTGGGGACGCGAGAGCGGCGGCCCGGCGAGCGGGCTCTACATGTCTCGTGACGGCGGCGTGACGTGGACGCGACTGACCGGCCACGGCCTGCCCGAGAAGCGGATTGGCAAGGTGGCGCTGGCGATTGCGCGGTCGAATCCCAATCGCGTGAACGCGCTCATCGAGACCGGCGACGGCGTGCCGTGGAAGGGGGAGGCCGAGCGCGGAAAGCTGTGGCGGTCGGAGGATGGGGGCGAGACCTGGCGCCTCGTGAGCTACGACCGGAGCCTCGGCGGCCGGACACACTATTACTTCCGTATGGCGGTGTCACCGTCCGACGAGAACGAAACCTACTATCTGACGGCGGCCTTCAGCGTGTCGCTCGACGGCGGCGAAACCGCACGAGTGCAGCAGGGACCGACGAGCCCTGGCGGCGACAACCACGACATGTGGATCGATCCCACGAACGCCGACCGGATGGCCGTCGCCAATGACGGCGGCGTCTCGATCTCGGTCACGCGCGGCCGCACGTGGGATCGCATTCAGTTGCCAATCGCGCAGATGTATCACGTCACGGTCGACAACCGGATTCCGTACTACCTGTACGGCAACCGGCAGGACGGACCCTCGGCACGCGGGCCGAGCAACAGCAAGCTTGGCGGTTTCGGGCCTTTTCCAGGCGTGATTCCGCGCGGCATGTGGCATTCGGTCGCGGGAGGCGAAAGCGGCTGGGCCACGCCCGATCCCGAAGACGACAACATCGTCTGGTCCAGCGCGTCGGGATCCGGCAGCGTCGGAGGCATCGTGGAGGTCTACGACCTCCGGACCGGCACCGCGCGAAACGTCGAGGTGTGGCCGGAGAGCACTGGCGGCTGGCCGGCCGCCGAGCTGAAATACCGCTTCAACTGGACCATGCCGCTCACGATCTCGCCCCACGATCACAAGACGGTGTACGTGGGGAGTCAGTACGTGCACCAGACAACCGATGGCGGCCACAGCTGGCAGGTCATCAGTCCGGATCTCACGACCAACGACAAGAGTCGACAGCAGATGTCAGGGGGCTTGACGCCCGACAACATCGGTGTCGAGTACGCCCCGGTGGTGATGGCGATCGCGGAATCGCGGGTCGAGAGAGGGCTGATGTGGGCGGGGACCAACGACGGCCTCGTGCAGGTGACGCGCGACGGGGGCAAGAGCTGGGCGAACGTGACCGCGAACATTCCCGGCCTGCCGCCGTGGGGCACCGTCAGCAGCATCGAGCCGTCGCGGTACGATGCCGGAACCGCGTACATCACGGTCGACTTCCATCAGGTGAACAACCGGGATCCATTCGTCTACCGCACGGCCGACTATGGCAAAACGTGGCACGCCATCACGAACGGAATCCCCAAGACGGTCTTCAGCTATGCCCACTGCATTCGTGAAGATCCCGTGCGCCGGGGGTTGCTGTACCTCGGCACCGAAAACGCGCTGTACGTATCGTTCGACAACGGCGGCGCCTGGCAGCCGCTGCAGACCAACCTGCCGCACGCGCCGGTGTATTGGATCGCGTTGCAGGAACATTTCAACGATCTGGTGGTCTCCACCTACGGCCGCGGCTTCTGGATTCTGGACGACGTCACGCCGTTGCAGCAGCTGACGAAGACGGTGCTCGAGTCGAACGCGCATCTGTTCACGGCGCGGCCCGCGTACCGCTTCCGCAACATCGCCGCGCCTATGGCGCCGTCCGACGATCCGGTGGCGGGTCAGAATCCGCCCTACGGCGCGTCCATCAGCTACTACTTGAAAAGCGCGCCGGCGGGAGACGTGACGCTGGCGATCGTCGATGCAAAAGGTCAGACAGTCCGGACGCTCCAGGGCACCAAAACGCCGGGATCAACCGCGTCTGGTGGGATCTCCGCTACGAGCCAACCAAAGAGGTCCGGCTCCGCACGCCGCCTGCGTTCGCGCCGGAGATTCGCGTCGGGCCGGAAGGCTGGCGTCCCGCGCCCGAAGGCGGGCGGCTCACGATGCTCGCGCCGCCCGGTACCTATACCGTCAGGCTCAGGGCCGCAGGACGGGACCTCAGCCAGTCGCTCATCGTCCGGAAGGATCCACACTCGGGCGGCAGTGAGGCGGACGTGCAGGCGCAGATGGAGATGCTCCTCGACATTCGCCAGAACGTCGAAGCCGTGGCCGACATGATCAATACGATCGAGCTCGTGAGAAAGCAGCTCGCCGACCTTTCCACGCTGGCGGGCCCGGACGAGCCCCAGATTCGTTCAGCCGCTGACGACCTGGAGAAGAAGTTCGCCGAGGCCGAAGACAGCCTGATTCAGCGCAGGCTGACCGGAACCGGCCAGGACACGACGCGCTGGCCGGCGAAGCTCATCGCGAAGATCAACTATCTCGCCAACGGGCTCGCGAGCGGCGACTTTGCGCCGACGATGCAGCAGAAGGAGGTGCATGCGTCGTTGAAGGCGCAGATCGCCGCCACACGGAGGCAACTCGATGAGTTGATTGGCAAGGACCTCGCATCGTTCAATGCGATGCTGCGCGAGCGGAATTTGGCGGGGATTATCGCAAGGGTACGGTAGTGCCTCCGGTTGCGGGTTCCAGGTTCCCGATCATCCAGACGGGTTACAATCCTCGTATGGACCCAGCGACCGAACGGGCCCTGACGGCGATCGAACGGGCCGTCGTCGACGTCCGGCAACTCGAAGAGCGAAGTCCGATCAGCCTGTCCTCTGAGTATCTCGAGGCCATTCACACCGTCGAGCGCTTTGCCCAGAACCAGTCCGGCGCGGACAAGACGTGGATGGAGCGGGCCCGCGAGACGTTCCTGGCGCATTTCGCTCGGGCGCGGCGAAGATGACCGGCGTGGATGCCTTTCTCGCGCTCGTGCGCGCGCTGCAGCATCGAGCCGTTCGCTTCATCCTGATCGGCGTCGCAGGGGCTGACTACTTCGCTCACAGCGCTTCGGTCGTATTCACTACGCAGGATCGCGATCTGTTCCTGCCGCCCGATCCTGACAATCTGGCGGCGGCGCTGGAGGCCTGCGAATCCTTCGGGCTCTCGCTCTGGTCCGGCGCGGAACCGCTCGACGCGCCGCGCGATCGCTGGCTCGTCGATCGGATCATCGAGCGCGGCGCGCTCGTCCGCGCGACGGATCGCCGCGGGCTCGATGTGGACTTGTCGGTCGTGATGGCCGGATTCGAGTTCGAGGCCGTCTGGAACGAACGCCGCATCTTCGTCGTCGAGGGTGTCGAGGTGCCGGTAGCGCGCCTCGCCCACATCGTCGCCTCGAAGGCGGCGGCGGGACGCGACAAGGATCGACTCTTCCTCGCCACGCACGCCGAAGCGCTGCGAACACTCTTGCAGAATGCGGACTGATCCCAACGGCCTGGGAGCGTGGCCGACCTCACATCCGTCCGCCTGGGAGGGATTCGTACAACATCCGGCCAAACGGACGAGCGAGCATGCTACACCCCAGCATTCCTGCTGCCCAAGCCGAGTCAGCGCAGAACATCGCGGAAATCGTCGCTGGCGTGCCCCAAAGTGGGGTAGCCCCGCGGCCCGGGTTCAGGACTCGCGTTGCGCGGTTTTGCACCGTTGTCCTTGCCACGAATTTCCCCTTTCGAACGTCACCTGCGCGTAGTTTCTTCTCCGTCTGCATCGGGACGGTACATCACCCTATTGGAAGCCCTTATTTTCACGGGCACCAATGGCCGGATCGTCGACTACGGGATGGCGTGATCTTTGCGCCTCGCAGGCTTCCGCTCAGCCATACGTTGCGGGCGGGCTTGTGCCCCAATCTTCGTACCCGGACACCCTCGCACGGTGTAGACTTCATCTCCGGCGAGACGACAACTCAAGCACCGAGTCACCGTTTTTCTAGGTGTACGACCTTTGGGGCCGCGACCTCTACGAGGGGCTCATGCTACCCAGTGACATCCGGACGGGAGGGGCATCATGAAGAAAGTTCTTCTCTGTTCTGTGCTCGTCATCGCCGGGATGACTGGCGGGTCGGCCCAGCAGGTCGGGCCCAACGTCAACGTGGCGGCCGGGACGGAAGACATCTTGACCGGCGATCCATGTCTGCAGCGACAGAACGAACCGGCCATCGCTGTTTCCACGCGGAATTCGGATCACATGCTGGCGGCGATGAACGACTATCGCACTGTCTGCCTGGCTAATGATCCGGCGCCAGAGGAAACGAGCGGCGCTCAACCGCCGCCGGAAGCGTGGCTCGGCGTCGCATTCTCCCAGGACCGGGGCCGCACGTGGTACAGCGGTCTGCTGCCGGGCTCGCCCTATGACACCTCGACGGTCGGACGAAGCTCGCCCCTCTTCGGGCACACCGCGGGAAGCGATCCGGTGCTGGTACCGGCACCGCACGGACGGTTCTACCTCGGCGGGCTGGTTTTCGACCGTGACGGCATCAGCAAGATCTTCGTTGCACGCTACACCGACCGGAACGCCGTTGAAGGGGGCGAGACAATCCACTATGACTTCGCGCGCGTCGTTGCCCGTGGATCGCAGACCGCCCAGGGCCGGTTCACTGACAAGCCGTCCATCGGCGTGTCAGCGGGCGAAGGATCTACCTTCACCGCTTCCTCGAGCGCGCGCAGGAAGGGCAAGACGCCCGTGGTGCCCGGCTGCGAACGCGTGTACATCGCCTACACGGTCTTCGAAGGAGGAGAGTCGGACGGAAAGTTCCGCAGCAGCATCTGGTTCTCCTATTCGGCCAGCTGCGGTGACAGCTGGGCGCCTCCGACCAAGATCAGCGCTCCATACGAAGTCGGATCGACCGTAGCTGGGATTCGAAACCAGGGAACCGCGATGGCAATCGACCCGGCGACCGGTCACATCTACGTGGCATGGCGGACCTTCGATCCCCACGGGTACGTCATCGTGCGATCCACCGACGGGGGCCAGACCTTCTCGAAGCCGACCCCGATCGACGGCGGGTCGCCGGTTCGCGCCTACGACCAGTCGACTATTACGGTCACGCCAGGCCCGCCAACGTTCCGCACGAACGCCTATCCAACCTTGCTGTCTCACGCCGGGCGGCTATTGGCCGCCTGGCAGGAGCGGGTCGACATCGACCCGGCGTCGCTCGGCTTCGGGCGGCCGAGCGAAGCAGGCAGTCCGCGCGTCGTGCTGACGATGGGGACTCTTTCGCCTGGCGGCACGATCGACTGGACGCCCAGGCGGGCGGTGGATCTTGGAGACATTGGCCTCGCCGCCGAAGGCATGCGGTGCGAGCAGGAGATTCCGGAATCGGGGACGGTACCCGAGACGGTTTGTCGTGACACCGGCCAGCAGGTGATGCCCCACCTCGCCGCGCGGGAGAACCAACTCGCCCTGTTGTATTACGAAGCGCGCGGCGCGCCGGATCCCGTCACGGGCTTCGCCAGCGGCGTCGACCGGCAGGTGGACGCACGCGTGGCGATTTTCGATTCCGCCAGTCTGGATCCGTCGACTGGCCTGCCCATGTTGGTCAACACGGTTCAGGTGTCGCGCTACACAATCGATTCGGCCACCGGTCGGATTGTGGGGCATCCGTCGGCGCCCCCGCCGCATCAACGCGTCAGCTACGCTAACGCTCCCCTCTACCGTGGCGGGCTCGCGCCATTCATCGGGGACTACCTTCACCTGATTCCGCTGAGGCCGGACGGCTCGGGCCCGGGCTTCCGGGCCATCTGGACGGACAATCGCGACGTCGTCTTTCCGGCCGATTGGAACTTCGCCAACTACACGGTGCCGGGGACTGCCGAGCCAGCCTGCAACCCAGCGTCGCGGAACGCCAATCCGTACACCGCCGAGGTCGCGACGGGGCTGGTTGTCGGATCACGGGGAAACTTCAAGCAACTCGTCAATTCGGCCGGCGACCCGCTTCAGCGGGCGTTCACCGTCTATGCCGAGAACCATACCGCGCAGGACATCGCGGTCGAGATGTTCTTCGGACAAGTCGACTCCGGCGTCGTGGTCTCGTTCGAGCAGTTCTCGTCCGTGACCTCGGTCAAGATGCTGATTCTCGCGAACTCCAGCCTCGCCCGGACGGCATTCCTCTCCGGCCCTGCGACCGGCTCTGTTCGCGTAGACGTGCGGCAGATCGACCCTAAAACGGAGGCGGTTGTCGACGGCGGCCTGTTCGCGAGCGTGACGCTCAACGGCGACCCCACCAACCCGCTCGTCGGCGGCGCCGAGGGAAACGTCGGGCTGGCGGACACCGAGACGCACAACCCGCAGCTCGGCAGTCCGCAGCTCGGGAGCCCGCAATTGGGCAGCCCGCAACTGGGGAGCCCCCAGATCGGCAGTCCGCAGATCGGCAGTCCGCAGATCGGGAGCCCCCAGATCGGGAGTCCCCAGATCGGCAGTGCCGGCGAGCCTACTGATCTGTCGCTGACGGTCACGAACGCCGGAAACACCGCGTCGAGCGTCAACTTCCTGGCGGGTCTGGCGAACGCCCCCGACCTGGCGGCGAGCGGACATTTGTTCCAGGTCATCCTCTTTCGGACGCATTGGGTGCCCACCGCGAGCGGCTGCAACTTGGGCGCGGCGCCGCAGCAGCAGGTGATATTCGTCTCGCCGCAGCTGGGGAGCCCACAACTGGGCAGCCCGCAGCTTGGGAGTCCACAGTTGGGGAGCCCGCAGCTCGGGAGCCCGCAGCTCGGCAGTCCGCAGCTCGGCAGCGCGCTGCTGGCGGCATCGGCGGTATCGATCGCGCCTGCCGATCCGAGTCCGGATGCGCACGACGGGACCATCCACGGCCAGCTTCCGAATGACGCCGTCACGCTGGCCGTCCGCATCATCCACCCGGAGACCGAGGCAGATCCCGCAGCGGTGCATACGCCCCAGGAGTTTCTCGACGCCGTAGCCGTAGCGGTGCAGGCGCAGGCCGCGAACACGGACGAGACGGTACCGCCTGAAACCATCGTCGGTTCCCCAGACATCCTGGCAGCCGGCCTGGGGTTGCCGCTGGTGGTCACCAACACGAACGACAGCGGCCCAGGCTCGCTTCGGCGAGCCCTCCTCGAGGCCAACGCGGCGTCGGGGGTCAACACCATCGAGTTCGACATCGCCGGCGCCGCTCCGTACACGATCACGCCGCTCTCCGCCCTGCCCACCATTACCGATCCGGTGGTGATCGACGGTACGACGGAACCGGACTTCGCGGGGACGCCCGTCATCGTGTTGAACGGGAGCGCGGCCGGCATCGGCAGCCATGGCCTCACCATCACGGCCGGCTCCAGCGTCATCCGCGGCCTCGTGATCAACAACTTCAGCGGTGCTGGCATCCGTGTGACCACGAACGGCAGCAACGTGGTCGAGGGGAACTACATCGGGACGGATGTGACCGGCGCGCTCGATCAGGGGAATGGGAGCAACGGGATCCACATCATCGATGCCGCAGCCAACGTGATTGGTGGAACGGCGCCCTCGGCTCGCAATGTCATATCAGGAAACAACGGGGAAGGCGTGAGGATCGACGGCGCCAATGCGACGGGGAACGTCATCGAGGGCAACTACATTGGCACCTCTGCCTCCGGCACCGGCGCTCTTGGTAACAGCCTGAGTGGGGTGTACATCCGTCGAGCACCCGACAACTTTGTGACTGGAAACGTTATCTCCGGCAACCTCGGGTTCGCGGGGATCGCCATCTGCGGGAACGCGGTCTTCTGCGGAGGCGGAGACGTCGGGACTCCGGGGAACAACGCCCCCTTGAATAAAATTCGGGGGAACCTCGTCGGGACGAACGCCGCCGGATCGGCGGGGCTGGGGAACAGCGGCCGCGGCGTGAGCATCGATGGCGCCCCGAGCACGGTCGTGGGAGGGCTTTATCCATCGGAGCGCAACATCATCTCGGCCAACGGCCTGTACGGGGTCGTGATCTTCGCTTCGGGCGCGACGGGGAATCTGGTCCGCGGCAACTTCATCGGCACCGACGCCGCCGGAACGGCGGCCCTAGGCAACCTCCTGGATGGCGTCCGCATCGACGCCCCGAACAACACTGTCGGGGGGACGACGCTCGCGACGGCGCAGAACAGGATCGCGTCCAACGGCGGCCGCGGTATCTCGGTCGTCTCGAACACCAGCACCGGCAACCTGCTTCGCTTCAACCGGATCTACTCGAACGGCAGTCTGGGAATCGATCTCGGCGCCGACGACGTCACGGCGAATGATACGGGCGACGGCGATAGCGGGCCGAATGATTTGCAGAACTTCCCCGTGCTTACCCAGGCGACCAGTGACGGGGCCGGAGGGGTCACGATCCAGGGCAGCCTCAACAGCACGGCCAACACGCAGTTCGACATTGACTTCTTCCACAGCCCGGCGTGCGATCCGAGCAGCCACGGCGAGGGCCAGACCTGGTTCGCAACTTACACGAACGCGAGCGACGGTGTTGGAAACATCAACATCATCGCCGGCCTCGGCGGCGTCGGCGTGCCGGTCGACAGCTTCATTACCGCCGTGGCGACGTCGCCGGCGAACAACACGTCAGAGTTCTCGAACTGCGTGCAGGCGGTGGTTCCGTAGGTGTCGCGCGTGGACCGTTGGGCTGAGGGATACGTCTTGGTGTAGGGCGGGCGTTCGCGCCTGCCGGACGGGCTGACCGCCTCCCCCAAGGCTCCGGCGGTCCGCGCCGTAGCTTCAGCGAAGGCGGAAGGCCCGCCCGGTCAGGACCCGCTCAAACGGGAGGCGGCATCGGCCGCGAGCGGGTCGGGCGGGTCGGCGTCGCCGCGCAGCTTCAGGAACTGCTCGTAGTTGACCCGTGCCGCCGCCATCGCCCCGAGCTCCTGCTGAGCGCGGGCCAGCCAGTAGTAGACCGGCGGCAGGTAGCGCAGCGTCGGCGTGTCGACGAAGAACACGTCGGCAGCCTCGCCCCGCCGCTTGAGACACAGCTCGAACTCGGCGAGCGCCTCGGCGAAGTGGCCGGCCTCCAGATAGCCGCGGCCCAGCAGAAAACGCGCGAACCAGGAATCGTGGCGTTTCACCGCTTCCTGGAACGCATCGAGGGCGCCGGAGAGCTCGCCGCGGGACAGCGCCAGCTGGCCCGTAATGAGGCTGGCGTAAGAACGAGTCTGCTGCTGCAGCATGTTCTGCAGGTCGCGTGCGACGCGCCGCGCGGGCTCCTCCTGACCCGCTTCCACAAAGACGCGGGCAGCTGAAAACAGCACGGCCTCATGCCGGCTCAGCGTCAGAGCCTTGCCAGCCATGTCGGCCGCTGCGTCTTGCGCACCTGACGCCAGGAGCGTCTCGGCAAGCGCCACGTACTTGTGCGCCAAGTTCCCCGAGCTCCCCGCTCGCCGGTCGGCCGCCATGCCGGACTCGAGGATGCCGGCAGCCTTTCGGAAGCGGCCATAGTACATCTCGGCGTCGGCCTCGCCCATGTTGGCCAGCGAATAGCCAAGAGCGCTTACCTTCGCGAGCCTGTCGAACGTTTCGCGCGCAGCCTGCACATCGCCTTTCGACAGGCTTGCAAGCGCCAGCGGCAAAAAGGCGAACTCGTAGGTTGGATTCTCCTGAAGCACGCGGCGGGTCTCCCGGATGGCGGTGTCGAACTCACCCGCGTACATGGAGTACATGGCGTAGTTGGTCCGCTGCATCAGGTTTCTGGGCGAGACCTCGACGGCCTTGCGCCCCGCTGTGACCGCCTGCGGGACGTTCGCAGCCCACAGATACGCCAAGGCGAGGTTGCCGTAACCGATGTTGTCGGCCGGGTAGAGCCGCACCAGCGTCTCGTAGTTCTCGATCGCCTTCTCGTGGTTCCGGGCCACGCTGAGGTAGTAGACGCCCAGCGTGCGATACCGCTCGCGCTCGGTCATGCGGTCGAGAAGCTTCAGCCCCTGTTGATACAGACCCTCGGCTTTCTGATCCTCCTTGAGGTTCTTGTAAATGGCGCCCATCGAGATGTACGCGCGGCCGAACTTCGAATCGTGCGAGAGCGCCTCCTCGTAAGCCTGAATCGCCTCCTGATACCTGCCGGCGGCGGCAAGATCCTGGCCTCGGACGTACGCTCGCATCGCTTCAAGCGAGGCGGCCGTGAAAGTCTCGGCGGCGGCCAACCGGGCGCTTTCCGGCTTCTCGTCGCCGAGCGCGCCTCGGATCGCTGCCGCACATGACGCGACCCCCGCCAGCACATCGGTCTTGCGCCGCGCCGAGGTCGTCTCGGTCGTCAGGACTTTGCCGTCCGCGGGATCGATCGCCTTGACCGCTATCGCGAACCCCGAGCCCTTGCTCGCGATCGACCCCGCCAGGATGACTTTGATGCCTTCGCGAACGGAGACCAGCCGGGCACTCGCCTCGTCGAGTCGGCTGCCGGGCCTGATTTCGGCGGCGAGCTGTCGTGCCCGATCCCGGGGATATGAGGTGATGAACGAGGCGTCCTCGATCGCAATCGCTAGAGCCTGTTCGACCGCGCCTTCGAACACCGGATCGTTCGTCTGATTGTCGAAGTCAGTGATGAGCACCGACATCGGCTCTTTCTGGACCGGGGCGGTGGGCGCGCGTGCGAACCACCAGGTTGCAGTCACGAGCCCCGCGACCGCGAGAGCGGTGAGCGACATCAGCCGGGCCGTAAGCCGGCGGACGCGGGGCAGCGGCCGGCCCTCCGCATCCAGGGCATCGAGCGCAGCCGCTACCTCCGCCGCCGTCCGGTACCGGGCATCTCGATCGGGCTGAAGACACCGGTGAATCAGTCGGTCCAGGGAATCGGGAACGAGTGGCTCGACCGACCGAACGGGTGATGGTGGATGTTCCATCCGCTCCTGCAACTCCGTGATCTCGCTCGCCGCCCGCTCGACCCGGCCCGCTCCCGTTAGCATGTCGTAGAAGATCAAACCCAGCGCGTAGACGTCTGCTCGCTGATCGACCGCCTGCCCCTTCGCCTGTTCCGGGGCCATGTAGCTGAGCGTTCCGACGACGGCTCCTGCCGTCGTGGCCCCGGCCAGCGCCGGGCGGAGTCGCCTGCGGACCGTGTCGCGCGACCCTTGCTCTGCTGCGTTGGTGGACACCGCAGCCGGCCGAGCGATACCAAAGTCCATGATGAGCGGCTCACCGCTTTCAGCCTCGATCATGATGTTGGCCGGCTTCAGATCGCGGTGGACGACACCAGCGTCGTGAGCCGCGCGCAGACCTGACACGATGCCGCGCACTATCCGCAACGCCTGCGAGACGGGCAGCTTGCCCTCGCGCTTCAATATGGTGGCGAGGTCGAGGCCCTCGACGTAGGCCATCGTGATGTACTTGATCGACGCGATTTCACCGAGATCGTGGATCCGCACAACGTTCTTGTGGGTGACTTGCCGAGCGAGCAGCAGCTCCCGCTTGAATCGCCGCTCGCTCTCTCCCACCACGATGTGATTGGCCGTGACCTCGGGACGGACGACTTTGAGAGCGACTGCGACGTCGAGCGTGCTGTCCCAGGCCTGGTACACGGCGCCCATCCCGCCCATCCCGAGCAGGCGAATGATGTGATAGCGGCCGAATTTTTGACCGATCTCAAGGGGGCCAACGGCCGGATGCGCCTCGGCGGGCGCAACGTCGACGGGCGCCGCGGGGATCTCAGTTGGCCCCGGTGTTTCCGGGGCGGACGCATCGTGATGCGCTGGCGCACCTGTGCCAGGCGAGGTCGGCAGCGTGCTCGCAGCACTCAACTGGGTGGTCTGTTCGTCGGATAGGTAGGTAGGGAATGTTCCGGGCGCAGGCGTTCCACATCGTGGGCAGAACGGCACCGCTTGCAGGGTCTCGTGACCACATCGCGAACAAATCACGGCACCTCGGCGACCCAGCCGCCTCCATTATGCGCTCCGCCCTCCCTGAACAGTAGCGAAGGCTCCCCTACCGGCTCGGCCCGTCCCGGGCCACCTCTTCGAGCATGGCATCGAGCGCGTCGCGCCCATAGAACCGGCCGTTGACGACGGGATTCGGGACTCGGGGCTGGGGACTCGGGACTCGCAGTAGTGGCGCCAGGTCAGGCCCGCTCGAATTTCCGGCCGGTCGAGTAGTGAAGATAGGCGGCCACGGCGAAGATCACGCCCGCCGGGCCGAGTACCCACCCATATCCCCGCCAGTCCATCACCGCTGCCAGCGCGCAGGCAAGGGCGACGACGGCGTAGAAGAGCGCCGTTCGAGCATACGCGCTCTGCGTCTTCTGATAGGCGGTCTTGTTGCGGCTGATGATCTCATTCAGCGATCGTACCTCAGCTTCGCAGCGATCGCGGCACGCCAGGCCGTTACCGACGTCCACCGCGCAGTCAGGACACACGCCGCGCCCGCAGTTCTTGCAGGTCGCGACCGCATCCCGCTCGCGATGATAGAAGCAACGCATTCAGGCCTCTCCTGAATCCCCACCTTCGCTCGCCTGGATCCTCCGAGCTACGGCGTGGTCTCGCCGTAGCGCGAAGCGCGATGGCGGACCGAACCCCGAATCCCGAACCCCGTACAGATCCTATGAGCGCCGACGGCGTAACCCATTCCGTTCGCGTGGACCGAGTGTTCGCGTGTCCCCCTTCGGCATGTAGTAACGTGCGAGCCAGCGACTCAACCCATCCAGCCCGGGGAACAGGATCCGCTCGTTGATATTCGCCTGATCGAGCTTATCGCGAATCTCCCACTTGAGTGCCGCAGGAATCGTGACCTTGCGGAACAGCTCCGGGTGGTCCTGCAGCCATTCATCGAGCCGCGCGTTGGCGCTCGACATCAGGGAAAAGAGCGCGAGCTGATTGAGGATGCGGGTGTCGAGGGAGGGCGGTTCCATGAAGACGACGAACGGCTTCTCGGCCAGCGCGTCGAACTCCCGCAGCGTGCGAAACTCGGTGAGCATCTCGACGGTCACGGTTTCCGACCCTTCCTCTTCCAGAATCCGTTGCAAGCGCCGCGGCAGCAGCTTGTTCGCGCCGACGAAGTTGACCGACCAGACGACCGCGTCCTCGCTCATGCGATCGAGCGCCTCGGTCGCGAAGTGCATGGCCACCAACGGCGAATACGTCCAGTCGAGCAGGCGTGTCGGCAGCCCGCGGTGCTGCGCCAGCGCCAGCCAGGTCCAGATCGAATCGGTGCCGCTCGCTTCCGCGTACGCATACTTCCGGAAGTTTCGGAGCAGGTGGAGCTCGAGACGTTCGACCTTCGGGCGTCCGCCCGCCAGGCGTAGCAAGCCGCTCGAGAGGTCCTCCGACTGATACGGCATGCCTCGAAACGCATATGGCGATCGATACCGCTGGAGATCCGGGTTCCAAGATCCCGCATACAGGGCATCGATGATGTCGAGCCAGCCCGTGAATCGCGATTTCGCCACGTGAGCCTGCCGTTGCTCTTCAACCACAGAGGGCGCAGAGGCACAGAAAGAAACCCAGGGGACAAGGCGCACGGATTGTACAGCGGCTGACGCGAGGATTCGAGGCCTCGTGCCCGGAAGGGTGAATGCATGTCGGCGCTCAGAGCGCGTAGACCAGCCGGACTCACCCGGCATGCGCCCGGTACGGGCGGAATCTGATTCCATTCGAACGACGATTGGAGCTTGGCGAACCGTTCGAACGACGTCGGTCCCCGCTCGGAGTGTGTCCTCGCCGACCTTCTCGTAGACCCGGAAGTGGGTGACGGCCGAATACCGGCTGCGGCCGACCCGAAACGTCGCGTTCGGCACCCCGAGAATCCCGGCGTCCGCTCGACGTAGTTCCGGCGATACCCTATCGTGTTGGGTCGGTTGCGGCGCTGGCGAACATGCAGGCTATGCCGCGCGGCACGCCGCCGCGGATCTTGCCGAGCTCGGCGGCGCCGGCGCGCGCGCTGCTGACCTGCGCGCGTCAGCCGAGCGCCTGCGGGTGGCTTTCGAAGAGCAGTTCTGGTGTGAGGAGGCTTCGACGTACGCCCTCGCGCTCGACGGCGCCAAGCGCCCCTGCGCGGTGAAGACGTCAAGTCCAGGACACTGCCTCTATGCCGGCATCGCCAGACCCGATCGTGCCCGCCGTGTTGCCGAGGGGTTGCTGGGCCCGGAGCTGTTTTCGCGGTGGGGCATCCGTACGGTGGCGATGTCCGAAGCGCGGTACAACCCGATGTCGTACCACAACGGCTCCGTGTGGCCTCACGACAACGCGATCGCGGCGGCCGGTTTCGCTCGCTATGGCTTCGAGGATCTCGTCGCCCGGCCGCTCGAAAGCCTGTTCGACACGAGCCTCTTCCTCAATCTCCAGCGCCTGCCCGAGCTCTTCTGCGGATTTCACCGGCGCGAAGCCGAAGGCCCCGTCCTCTATCCGGTCGCCTGTTCACCGCAGGCTTGGGCCTCGGGCGCGGCGTTCCTGTTGCTGCAGGCCTGCCTGGGTCTCAACATCGACGGCCCGCGTTCGCGTGTGACGTTCTCCCACAGCGTCATGCCAAAGGGCCTGGACCGGGTGCGGATCGAGAATCTCGAGGTTGGCGGCGCCAGAATCGACCTCCTGCTTGAGGCGCAGATGCACGACGTCGGCATTACGGTGCTGCGCAAGGAAGGCACCGTCGACGTCGTGATTCTGAAGTGAGGTCGAAGGTTGCACCTGAATCCGGCGTCAACAGCGTTCACCGCAGAGAACCCGAAGACTGGAACGCTGATCAATTCCTCCGCGGTTGAGGCTTTGGATCGATGAGACTTCTCTTGAAGATCGAGGGCCGGGGCAGCGTCTGGATGGGTCGTACATCAGCCAGCCGAGCCGCCCTTGTCAGCGGGATGGGTTGGACATCTCCGTGCAGGATCGGGCGCACGTCGAAAACCCTTGCCGCAGGCGTCTGGTGGCGCAAGAATCTCCGGCAATCACTGTCGTTCCTCATCAACCCGTCGGGAGGTCTTGAATGCGCGCAACAGCCCCCGTCCAGCTCGCGCGAATCGGCCAGATTGCCGTCAACGTCCACGATGTCGCGCGAGCCGTGGAGTTCTATCGCGATACGCTCGGGATGCGCTTTCTGTTTCAAGCGCCGCCGAAGCTGGCGTTCTTCGACTGCGGCGGTATCCGCCTGATGTTGAGCGTTGCCGAGAAACCGGAATTCGAGCACGCGGCATCGATCATCTACTACCAGGTCGACGACATCCAGGCGGCGTACCGGGCCCTGCGCGGCGCGGGCGTTTCCTTCGAAGGGGAGCCGCATCTTATCGCGAAGCTGCCGGATCACGATCTGTGGATGGCGTTCTTCCAGGATCCCGACGCCAACCTTCTGGCGCTGATGAGCGAGGTGCGGCCGCCGCAATAGCGTTGCCGACGCGAATCACCTACGACGGTCGGTGCTGACGCCGTGCGAGAGCCACGGAGGAAGGCGGCCGACCGGCGGAAGCCGTGGGTCCGGCTGAGGCCGTGAGTCCGGCTAAAGCCGGACACCACGAATGAAATGGAGTAACCTTCTCAGTCGTAGCGTCCGGCTTTTAGCCGGCCCTTCTCAGTCGTGGCGTCCGGCTTTTAGCCGGAGCTCGCAATTCAGTACGCGACGATCGAACGGGCTGCGCGCTCGACTTCCGCCTCGCTCGGAAGAAACACCTCCTCGAGCGGCGGCGAGTACGGCACCGGCGTATCGAGCGCCCCAAGAATGACGACCGGCGCGTCGAGCGACTCGAACGCCTCTTCCTGAATGACCGCCGCGAGGCTTTCCCCGATGCCCCCCGTTCGTGAGTCTTCATGGACGACGAGTACGCGGGCGCAGTGACGCGCGAGCGCGAGGATCGCTGCTCGGTCGAGCGGTACGAGACTGCGCAGATCCAGCACGCTGGCCTCGATCCCATCTCGGTGCAGTTTCCCGGCCACGCGCAGCGCGACATGCACGTACGCGCCGTACGAAATGATGGCGAGATCATCACCGGCCCGGCGCAATGCCGCCCGTCCGATCGGAATTGATTCGGGTGCGGCGTCGCCGAGCGACTGCTTGATCCGCGGATCGCGGTAGAGCGCGATGTGCTCGTAGTAGAGGACCGGATCGGGATCCGCGACGGCGGAGGCCATCAGCGCGCGCGCGTCGAAGGGCGTAGAGGGCGCGACGATCTTCAGACCCGGCGTGCGATAGAACCAGGGCTCGGTGTTCTGACTGTGATACGGACCGGCGTGGCGCATGCCGCCCCACGGCAGGCGCACGACCATCGGGACCGAGCCGCCCCACCGATACCGAATCTTCGCGGCATTGTTCACCAGCTGGTTGAACCCGGTCGCCACGAAATCGTTGAATTGAATCTCGCCGATCGGCCGGGCACCAGCCAGCGCAGCGCCGACGCACACGCCGAGGACCGCGCCCTCGGCCAGCGGCGAGTTGACAATGCGATCGCCGAACTCCTTGAGCAGCGGCCGCAGCAGCAGGAATGCGTTCCCGTAGTTGCCGCCGACGTCCTCGCCGTACACGAACACGCGCGGATCCGACCGCAGCGCGTCGCCCACTCCGAGCATAACGCCATCCAGGAACGTGCGGCCCTTCCGATCGAACGGCGGACCGGGCTCGACTGCAGGCAGTGGCGGAGCGTAATCGACGGCCGAACGGCGTTCGGGGGCGAGGACCTCGACCCGCCGACGCGGAGGCTCGCCGGCAAACACGCCGCGGGAGGCCTCGTCCGGATCGGGCCAGGGCGCGTCAACGACCGCGCGCGCCTGCTCGTCGACGATTTCCTCCGCCTCGCGCTGAAGCCGCTCGAGCGCGCCCGGTTGAATCACGCCTTCTGCTTCCAGTCGCGCTGCGTAGGTGGCGATCGGGTCGCGGCCGGCCCAGTAAACGTAGGAATCGCGATCCGCGTGCGCCTCGGGCGCGAGCGCCGGATAAGTCCAAGACGGCTGCGGATCGCGGCCCAGGTACAGCATGTCGTCGTGATGCGCGTGACCGCACATACGCATGCACACCAGCTCGATCAGCGTGGGGCCGGCGCCTTCGCGCGCGCGATCTGCCGCCCATGCGAAGGCAGCGGCGATCGCGTCGGGATCGGTGCCGTCGATGGTGATTCCCGGAATGCCATAGCCCGCGGCTTTGTCCGCGAAGACCCGAACCGCCGACTGGTCCGGCACTGGCGTCGACAGCGCCGTCTGGTTGTTCTGAACGCAGAACACGGCCGGCAGCCGCCGCGCGGCGCAGGCGTTTATGGCTTCGTGCCATTCCCCGAGCGAGGTTCCTCCTTCACCGATGAATGAAATGGCGACGCGTTTGGATCGCCCGCGCGCGAAGGCGAAGGCCATGCCGGCGATCGTGAGAGCGCCAATCGCGAGCGGCGCAGCGGGCGGCAGCACACCCCATTCCAGGTCGCCGATGTGCAGATCCTTGCCATCCATCGGCGGCCCCGCTTTGGCCATCTGCGCCGAGAGCACCCGCCGGATCGTCTCCGGTTCGGGCCGCATGGCCAGCACGGCGCCGAGATCGCGAATCACGGGCGCAATCACGTCACCTCGCCAGGTGCCATCCGCTTCCCTGTACGCGGCGCCGCGACGCAAGCGAATCGGCGCCGCATAGATCGCCTCCTGGCCCAGCGACCGAAAGCCCTTGCCCTGGAAGGCCGTACCGCGATACCGCACCTGCCCACCGGTGAACAGCGCCTTCAGGCGATTGTCGGTCGCGCGCGTCAGGACCATGCCGCGCAGCATCTCGCGACGTTCGTCCATCGTGAGCGACGCCGCAATCGCTTCGCGCGCGAGAAACCCGTCGCACGCGTCGATCAACTCGCCGACCGCGGTCCGGAGACGCTGCCCGGCGCCGACACGCGGCGTCGTCTCCCCGATGCCCGGCGGAGCGGCCGATCTCACGCACGCACCGAGCGTCTGTCGCAGGGATGGCCGCAGCGCTTCGATTCGCGGCGCCGCTCCAGGGCCTCGTGTCTCCCCGAGTCCGGAGGCCAGCGACGCGAACACCGCGAGCGCCGGCTCGAGCGCGAACGGATACCGTTCCGCGACGAACGCGCCGAAGCGGCCGGCCAGGCCGCGCGTCGGCGTGACCTCGATGGAATCGGCCATAGGCCGCGCGTCATCGCTCACCGGTCTCGTCTCGATCGAAGAACGGCAACCGAGGTGAGGGCGCAGACGAGGGCGACGCCTCGGTCGCGCGATCGGGTGACTCGCCGGGTGGGGGCGCTGGGCGCGCCACAGGAAGATCGAAGGTGCCGACGACCGGCGCATGATCGCTGGTGCCGAAGTCGCGCAGCACCGCGCACGACCGCGCGCGCCGGGCGATCGCCTCGCTCGCCAGCACGTAGTCGAGCCGCCAGCCGATGTTCCGGTGCCGCAGGTTCCGCCACGGCGCCCACCAGGTAAACAGGTGCTCGTTGTCAGGATCGAGCGCCCTTCCCACATCCACGAGACCACACGCGATGAGGCGCTCGAGCAGGCCGCGCTCGTCCGGGCGCTGCCCGATCAGCCCGGGCTTGCGCTCCTTCGGATGAACATCCATGTCGGTCCGCGCCACGTTCAGGTCGCCGCAAATCACGAGCGGTGTGCCCCTCGCCTGCGCCGCCGCGGCGTATCCGGCCAGCTCCTCGAGAAAACGCAGCTTCGCGTCGAAGTCTTTTCCGCCATTCGGCACGTAGACCGATGCGATAGTGAGCTCGCCGATCTCGGCCGTCACCATTCGATTCTCGTAGTCGAATGGCGGATGCGAGAACAGAGGCGGATCGACGAACGCGTCCCGGCGAACGTGCAATCCAACCCCGGAGTAGGCTCTGCCGCCATGCCAGCAGCAACGGTAACCCTCCAGCTCGCAAAGGGCGGCCGGCACCTGGTCCGTCGACGCCTTGATTTCCTGCAGGCACACGATGTCGGGACGCTCCGTCGTCATCCACTCCCGCACCTGCGCCGCGCGGGCCCTCACACCGTTGACGTTCCACGTACCGATTCTCATACGTCCACGCGCTGCGATCAGTCACGCCATCAGCCAACGAGTCAATGTTAGCCCAACCCTCGAACGACATGGAC
>JACPPN010000185.1 GCA_016190995.1 Acidobacteriota bacterium
GCCAGGGCGGCCGCGCCTAAGACTGCTCCTAAGGCTCTTGGACGTATACTTGCTTCATCTGTCACTGGTCCGGCCTTAGGAGATGTCTACGTGCGAAGTTTCGTGACTCGTATGCATGCCGTCCGCCGACTGCGTGAAGGCCTGTTGAGCCGCCTGCGCGCCCTGCCAGCCGCGCAGCGGGTGCACGCGCGCGTGCGCCGTGCCCGCTACGAGCGCCGCATTCAGGGATTCATCGCCGACGGCAGCGGGCGCGCCGATCGCCTGCCCATCGGCTTCGTGTACGAAGCGACGATGAGGTGCAATCTGAAATGCGAGTTCTGCTACGTCGGCGATCTGCTGAACCTCGAGGGTGAATGGCGGCAGGAGCTCGACGCGGGCCGTTTACGCGCTGCGTTTCCGACCGGCCACGCCCTGCAGGTGAGCCTCACGGGCGGCGAGATCTTCATGCGGAAGGACATCCTCGAGGTGATGGACGTGTTCCGCGAGAAAGGGTATGCGTGCGGGTACCTGACGACCAACGGCACGATCATCGATGAGGCGCGTGCGAACGCGCTCGCCGATCTGGCCCTCGCGGGTTTCCTGAAGCACATCAGCGTCTCGATTGACGGCCCCGGCGAGCTCCATGATCTCGCCCGAGGGGTCAAGGGGACCTTCGAGCGCACCGCCGCCGGTCTCGGACGTCTGCAGGCTGCCGCGCGCCGCAAGGGCGCGCCGCTCCGCGTCAGCATCAACACGACCGTCACCAACGAAGGTCTCGACGCGCTCGATCAGATGGTGGACGTCGCCGAAGACCTGGGCGTCGACGCCATCGGGATCAATCACCTGATGTTCAGCACACCCGAGGAAGTGGCCGACACGGTGCGTCTCACGGGGGCGGCCGATGCTTCCCTCATCTCGACGTTCGTGACGCCGAATCCCGGCGTGCACGTCGCGCGGGTCCGCGAGCAGATCGCCCGGTTGCAGCAGAAATGTCGCGAGCGCCGCATCCGGTTCGACATGCGGCCGAAGGTGCAGTCCGCGATCCTGGAGCCCTACTACACGCCGGGGGCGACGCTTGCGGGACGATGCTTCTACCCGTTCCTCCACGCACGTGTGTCGTTCAGCGGAAAGCTGTACTTCTGCCCGTTCATCCGGATCGAGGTTGGTGATCTGACGACAAGCTCGCTCGAGGAGATCTGGAACAGCGACCGATACGTCGAGCTGCGCCGCCGTCTCCTCGAAGAGCGCCTGTTTCCCGTCTGCCGCCGCTGTTGCAAGGTGGAGCTGTCGCCCCATCCGACGCCGCAGCCGGTTGCCGAACGACTCCGGGTGCCGCGCACGATCCCGATGACAGTCGCGAGCGACTAACGACGAATTGGTCGGCCGCCTCGCCAGGGCGGCAGAGCTCGATGGAATTCTGAACTCATGCTCGGTCAGCGCACGCTGCTCCTCAATCCGCCTCTCGTGAACGGCCTTGCCTTTACGCGCACCGGCCGGTGTCAGGAACGGGAGGATGTCCTCGGGACGACCAAGCCACCCTACTCACTCGTCGTGCTTGCGGCGCTGCTCCGCGAACGGGGATTGGGGGTACGGTTGTTCGATCTGACGGCTGCCCGCAAGACCACGGACCAATTGATCGCGGAGCTGGATCGCGAGGGGTTCCGCCCGACCCTCATCGTCTTCGGCAGCACGATTCCAACGCTTGGGGCCGACGCCGCGGCCGCCGCCCGGCTCAAACGGCACTTCGGCGCGCCGCTCGTCTGTTTCGGGCCGCACGCCTCCTGCGCGCCGCTCGAATCGATGCAGCGCGCCGGGGACGTCGACGCCATGATCGTCGGCGAACCCGAGGACGCCGTGCTGGCGCTCGCCACGCTCGATTCCCTCGACGCGGCCGGCCGCATCCCGAGCCTGACGGTGCGGCAGCATGGGGCCATCCTGCCGCACCGCGCGAAGGGCAGCTTCAGCGGCTTTCAGGGGATGCCCTATCCCGCGTGGGATCTTCTGGACCTCACCAGGTACAAGCTGCCGCTCGTCGACAAGCCGTACGTGATGGTGGAGACGAGCCGCGGCTGTCCCTACTCATGCGATTTCTGCGTCGCGCCCATTCATCAAGGACACAAGTTCCGCGAGCGTGACGCGAAGACGCTGGTCGATGAGATCGAGCGTGGCCAGCGGGAGCATGGCATCGAGTACTTCTACCTCTGGGGCGATACCGTCACCCTGAACGTGAATGCCTTCACGACGTTCTGCGACGAGCTGATCGCGCGCGACCTGCACGTCAAGTGGTTCGCGAATGCCCGCGCGGACAACCTCGTCGATCCCGCGTTCGTCCGGCGGTTGAAGCGCGCAGGCTGCTGGATGCTGTCGCTCGGCATCGAGTCGGAGTCCGACGACCTGCGGCGCGACATGATGAAGAAGCTCGAGCGGCAGAAGATTCGGATCGCGTTCCGCAACCTCCGCGACGCCGGAATCCGTTCGTTCGCCTTCTTCATCTTCGGGTATCCGGGCGATACGGCGGCCTCGATGAATCAGACGACGCGGTACGCGATCGAGCTGGACCCGGACTTCGCCAACTTCTATCCGGCGGTGCCGTACCCGGGGACGGACCTCTATGAGAAGTGCCGGCGCGACGGCCTGCTCGCCAGTGACGACTGGTCGAAGATGGAGTACTCCTACTATCTCTTGAAGTCCGATGCGCTCGACGAGGACACCGTCATGCGGCAGATCACCCGCGCGCGCCGCCGGTTCTTCATGCGCCCGGGCTACGTTCTCAGACACTTCGGCGATGTGATCCGCATCGCGCTCACCAAGCAGGCGGTCGTCTGGCGCGTGCTGGCCGATACGCTGTTCGGGCATCGGCCGAAGGCTGCCGCCGGCGCGACGGGCGACGTCGCATTGTCGCTCGAGAAGCCCTCGGGTGCCACGGGGCCGTCGAGATAGACGGGCGCGTGCGGAGCCCCGAGGTCGCGACGGTCCGCGCCATGTCCGGCTGATCGAACTCGTGGTCAGGATGCTTGACCGTCAGGCCGCCGGCCGATCGACTGCCCTTCTCATCCTCACGGTCGTTCTCCTGATCCGTCTTCCCTCTCTGGTCGAGCCGGCGGGCGGCGATCAGGGCCTGTACGCGTACGTCGGCCAGCGCATTCTGCACGGCGAGCTGCCGTACAGGGACGCCTGGGACCAGAAGCCGCCGGCCATTCACTACACCTATGCCGCGCTCTGGCGTGTCTGGCCGCACGAATCGGTGGTCACGGGCGTTGATATCCTGGCCGCCATGGCCGGCGCGCTTCTGCTGGCGCGGCTCGCGCGAAGGATCGTGCCGCTCCCCGGCGCCGGTCTTGCGTCCGCGATCCTTTTTCTCCTGCTCGCCAATCCCGCATTCACTCGCCTCGGCGGCGTACGAATCCGCGCGCAGTGCGAGACGTTCATTGCAGTACTCGTAGCGGCCGCGCTCGTGCTGGTCGCGCGCGCCGCCTGGCGCCCCGGCGACCCGGGACGAAATGGCCTCACCACCGAGCACACGGAGAACATAGAGTCTTCGCCCTTCTCGGTGACTGCTGTGGCGTCCGTGGTGAGGACCCCTCGTCCGGTGCTCTGGACCATGGCAGCTGGCGTGTTGATTGGCGCAGCAGCAACCTTCAAGTACAACGCAGCGATCTATGGCATCGTGGCCGGCATGTCGCTCCCGCTCTGGAGGGCCGATCGGAACGGCCTTGCGCTCCGCGATGCGTTCCGTCACCTCGGCTGGCTCGGATTCGGGTTCGCGACCCCCATCGTCTTGATGGTTGTCGTGTTTTCGTCGGGCGGCGCTCTCGATGACCTGTACCAGGCCACGATCGCCTACAACGTGTGGTACTCCGGCGACACGTATGCCGGCGCGCGGTCGTTCATGACGTACCTGGCCAGCTTTCCGGTCCGGATGGCGCGAGTGGACCCGCTGTGGATGCTCGGCGGGCTCGGCAGCGCGACGCTGCTGGCCTTTGGGCTGCGGCAGCCGGCGCTGGTGATCCCGCCGGTCTGGGTCGCAACGGCTTGCCTCTCGATTGCGATCAACAGCAGCCGGCACCTCCCGCAGTACTTCGTGCAGGCCGCCCCGCCGCTCGCGTTGGCCGCCGGTGTCGCGGGTGTGGTCGTCTGGCGTGCGACCCGCCCCTTCGCGCGGCTGGCGATCGCGGCCCTCCTGGTGATGGCGGTGTCGCGCAATCTCACGTTCGAGAAAGTGATCGAGTACACGCGGCACGATCTGCGATACCTTCGCGGGGACATCGGCCGGCCGGAGTATCTCGCGAAGTTCGGCGGACGCCCGGGAGACAAGTTCTCGGCGGCGGGTGTCGAGGAGCTTGCGCGGTACGTGAATGCGCACACGACGCGCGACGAGACGATTCTGATCTTCGGCTTTTCGGGTGGCGCGTACGTCCAGGCCGGCCGCAAGAGCGCGTCGCGGTTTTTCTGGAGCTACCCCGTGATCAGCGGCTTCCATGAAGGCAGGGCCGGTTACGGGGCCGCGGGGCTGCTGGACGAGCTGATGCGGAACCGGCCGCGCCTCGTCGTGCTGCAACAACACGACTGGGATCCCGACGGCCCCGATTCCGAGACGTTCTTCCTGAGTCACGCCGCGCTGGCCGCGTGGCTCCGGACCAACTACGTTGAGGCTGGCCAGCTCCGGGACTACGCCATTTGGACGAAGCGGTCGAACCCGTAGCGGCCTCCCCGCGGCTCGGACGCGACGCGGCACCGTGGCTTCCGTCCGGCCGTGGAGCCAATCCGGCCGAGATGATGTCGAGGATGCAGGCAACCCTGCTCGTTCTCGCGATCTCGGCGATCGCGACGATCGTCCGTTTCCGTGGGCTGGGATATGGCCTGCCCGCAATCTACAATCCCGACGAGATCGCGATCCTGACGCGCTCGCTCTCCTTCGCAACCGGCACGCTCAACCCGCACAATTTTCTCTACCCGACGTTCTTCTTCTACGCGTTGTGCGGTTGGATTGGCGGATGGTTCCTCGTCCGCCGCATTGGCGGATCCGTTGCGTCGGTTCGAGCGTTCGAAATGGAGTTCTTCACCGACCCCTCGAACATCTACTTCGCGGGACGGAGCCTTGTTGCGCTGTGTGGCACCTTGACGGTGCCGGCGGTCTACGGGCTGGCCCGACAGGTGGCCGGGCGCGGTGCAGCCATCGCGGCAGCGCTCTTTCTCGCGTCGGCGCCGCTGCACGCCCGCGATTCGCACTACATCAAGCACGACGTGCCGGCGGCCCTGATCGTGACGATCGCCCTGACCGCGATCCTGGGGCTCGACCGCAGGGCTCAGCCGGCGCGACGCGACCTCGTCCCAGCCGCGGCGTTTTGCGGCGTCGCGCTGGCCACGCATTACTACACCATCTTCCTCCTCGTGCCGCTCGCGATCGCCATCTGGCGGAAGGGTCGCGTGGGCAGAACACGGTTGCTTCCGGCGGCTGCCCTCACGGTTGCCGTCGTCTTCGCCATGCTGTCGCCCTTCGTCCTCCTCGAGCCGCTCATCGCCTGGCGCGACATGACGGCCAACCGCGACATCGTCGTCGGTCGCGCGCTCGAGCAGGACACCGCGTTTCTTCCGAGCGCGGGTCGGTACGTCGAGATGCTGGCGCTCGAGGCCACGGCCTGGCCGATTGCGGTTTTGGCGATGATCGGTGTCGGGTGGACGATCGCCGCACGCCCGCGCGGGGCGCTGCTGCTGCTGTCGTTCGCCGTACCGTTCTTCTTGTTCGTGAGCCACACCGTGCCGGCCACCCGGTATCTCGTGCCGCTCGTTCCCGTGATGAGCGTGTTTGCCGGAGTGGCGACGGATCGTATCGCGGGCCTCGCCCCCGGCAGCCTACGACGATGGGTCTTCGTTGCGCTGTGTGTCGCGGCTGCCGCCCCCGCGTTCGGCCGCAGCCTCGAGACCGACCGGTTCCTGCGTCAGGATGACACTCGCACGATCGCACAGCGTTTCATCGAGCGGAGCGCCGCGCCCGGTTCCACGATCCTCGTTCAACCGTATTCGGTCCAGCTCGTGCAGTCGCGCAGGGCGCTTCGGGAAGCGCTGCGCGCGAACCTCGGGGACGAACGGCGCGCATCCGTCCGGTTTCAGAAGGGTCTCGTGTGGGAGTCGCCCTCCCGGCCGGCTTATCGGCTTCTGTACCTGGGTGACGGCGGCCTTGATGTCGACAAGATCTATGTGCACTACGCCGAGGTCAGAACGGACGCAGCGCTCACACACCTGCGCGCGCTTGGCGTCGACTATGTGGTCCTCAAGCGAACGCTGCACGTCGATCCGGCGATTCAGCCGCTTCAGGCGACGCTCGAGCACCAGGCGCGCCGGATTGCCTCGTTCACGCCCTACAAAGAGGAAGTCAGCTCGCCCTCCGACGACGTGTTTCTCCACAATACTGATGCGAGCCTGAGCCCGGAGCTCGCGAGGCCCGGCCCGATCATCGACGTATGGAAGATCGACTGACGCGACGATTTCGATGGCTCACGATCGCCTTCGTTGCCACGGTGATCGCGATCTTCGTCCTGGAGCTCGCCCTTCAGACCGCCTATGCGCGCCGGCTGTACGCGCAGGCTCGCCTGCGCCTGCACCCGTTTCTCCAGATCGTTCCCTCGGCTTCGGGTGATGGCAGCCCGGCCGGGCCGGATCACATCAACACGTACCGATTCCGTGGTGACGACATCGCGATCCCCAGACAACCGAAGAGTTTTCGCATCTTCACGCTCGGCGGCTCGACCACCCTGGGCGTGCGAAACACCTACATCGAGAGCTATCCGTTCAAGCTGGAGCAGGCCCTGCAGGCCCGCTACCCTGCCGTGAAGATCGAGGTACAGAACGCCGGCGGCGACTGGTACTCGACGGCGCACATGCTGATCAACTACCAGCTCCGCGTCCGCCGGTTCCGGCCGGACCTCGTGATTGCATTCGAGGCAGTCAACGACCTGTGCCGCAGCTTCTCGCCTCCCTGGTTCAGCCACGTTCCGTTTCAACCCGATTACTCGCATTACCTGGGGCCGCAGGCTCGCTTCCTGGGTCCGGAGATGGAGTTCTCATCGAGTGCAGATCGTTTCCTTGATCCCCTGACGGTCAGGCTGGCGCGGCGCCTGATCGCCCGCGAGCCCTCCCCCTACCGGTGGGGCGCCGAGGATCTCCGCCGTCTTGCCGCGACGATGCAGCCGCGACGGATTGAGCGTTTTCCAAGCCTGCAGAGCTTTCACGATTTTCACGAGCTGCTGATTCGCAGCGCCCGCGCTGACGGCGTCGCGATCGCGCTTGCCTCCCAGCCCTTCGTCTATCGATCAGACATGACGGACCAGGCGTCGCTGCTGTTTCCCACGGTCTTCTGTTCCGACGGACGGCAGTACCCTTCGCTCGACTCGATGGTTGGCGGCATGCGACTGTTCAACGCCGAAGCACGCCGCGTCGCGGAGGCCAACGGCGCGGGCTTCATCGACTTCGAGGCCGCGGTGCCCAAGGCGTGGGAATTCTTCGCGGACGATGTGCACCTGAAGGGCGGAGGCAACGAGCTGGTCGCCCGTGCTGCAATCGAGTGGATTGTGACGCACCGTCTGGTCGAGTCGTCGCCGTACGCAGGAGGCCAGCGGTGACCGTGTCGCGCAATCTGCGCCACGGCGCCGCGATCGTCGCCTTCTCGGCGGCGTTTGTCGCGTACAACATCAATCTGCGCGGCATCGGATCGCGCGACTCGCACGTGACGGGACTCGTGGCCTTGAACCTGGCGAGTCGTGGCGCCGCCAACGTTGACGCGTTCACTGCCGTGCACGAGACCGGGCTTGCGCGCGGATACCTCCAGGTGCGAGATGGGCACGTCTACTCGAACTATCCGCTCGTCCCAGCGCTCATCGCTGCCCCTGCGTACTGGCTGATGTTGCGGGGCGGGTGGCTCGACCCATCGGGGCGTGATGACGTGATGCTCGCCGCGACCGGCAAGATCGTCGCAAGCGCCCTCACGGCGTTGGCCTGCGCCGTGGTCGTATTGCTGGGACGATCCTGGGTTCCCGCTCTTCCCCCGGTTGCGGTCGCGCTGGCGATCGCGCTCGCAACACCGTTGTGGTCGTCGGCGTCGCAAGCGCTCTGGAGCCACGCGGCGGCCGTGCTGTTCCTGTGTCTGGGGCTTCTCGCCATCACGCGTGCCTCGACCGCACAAGGGGCGCTTGTCGCCGGCATGATGTTCGGCCTGGCCACCGCGTGCCGGCCGCTTCTCGGATTCTTTCTCGCAGGCGGATCGTTGGCCGTTGGAGGCCGTCGCAGGAACATCGGTTACATCACCGGTGCGCTGCTGGTGCTGGGACCGTTGGCCCTGTACAACGAGTGGATCTTCGGAACGCCGCTGGGCGGATCCATGGTGCTGGAGTCGGCGGACGTACACCAACGCACCCACCTGGTGAGCGGGGCGTTTTCCGGTAACGTGACGACAGGCTTGTTGGGCATCCTGGTCAGTCCCAGCCGCGGGATCCTCATCTTCGCCCCAATCGCGGTGCTCGCCATCCCGGGCGCCCTTCGCCTGTGGAAAGAGGCGCCGCGTGCGCGCTGGGTGCTCGTCGCCCCGCTCGTCGCGTACATCCTTGCGTGGTCGCAGTATGCCGTGTGGTGGGGCGGCCACACCTACGGGCCTCGGTACGCGGCCGACATCGCGGTGCCGGCCGGCCTCCTCGCCGCGGCGGGATGGCCGGCGCCGCGCGGGAAGCGCGTCGTTCTGACGGTGGCAACGGCCGCGCTCGGCTGGTCAATTGCCGTTCAGGCGATTGGCGCGTTCTATTATCCGAACGGCGACTGGAATGGCACCCCGCGCGACGTCGATCGATCGCACGATCGGCTCTGGGCCTGGCGCGATTCGCAGGTTGCACGGACCGTCGCTGCGGGTCCCTACGCCGCCCACCTGAAGCGGCTCCGCGCGATGCTCGGCGATCTTCCCTGATGATCAGCGACTTCCTCGAGATTCCAGGGCGCCGCCCGCGGCTGACGATCGCGGCGATCTGTCTCCTGTTCATCACCGCCTATGGGGTGGCCGCCGCGACACGCAGGGCACCGGGCGGTCGACTGCTGTTCGGCGACGCGGTGCATTACTACGTGTATCTGCGCTCGATGACGTTCGACCGCGATCTGCGGTTCCAGAACGAGTACATGGCGCTGTATCGACTCCGCTCTGCCGCGGAAGGCCCCGACTGGCTCACGATCCCGACCGAGACCGGCCACGTTCGGAACTACATGGCCATCGGCCCCGCACTCTACTGGGCGCCGCTCTACCTTCTCGTCTGCGCTGGCGCGCGCATGGGGCAGATCCTTGGCGGAAACTATACGTTCGACGGGTTCGAGCCGGTGTTTCAGGCGAGCGTGGCGGCCAGCGGGATCGTCTGCGCGGCCGTCGGCGCCTGGCGCGCCTTCTGGTGCGCGCGGTTGTTCTTCGGGAGCGAGTTGGCCATCTGGAGCGTGCTCGCGATCTGGTTCGGCACGAGCGCGATCTACTATTCGCTCGTCTCGCCCGCTTATTCGCATGCAGTATCGATGCTGATTGTGAGCGCGCTGTGGCTGGAGTGGGCGCGCAGGAGGGGCGAGCGGCGAGCGCAACGATACGTCCGCTTCGGCCTTCTCGCCGGCCTGGCGGCGCTCGTTCGGTGGCAGGACGGCATCTTCATCGTCTTGCCGTTCGTCGAGCTCGTGGTCGGTCGCATCCGCGAGCGCGGAAGCGCCAGACCCCGCCTGCCCGATTTCGCGATCGCGGCGGCCGTCACCTCGTCCTGCGCGCTGCTCGCGTTTACTCCGCAGCTCGTCGCATGGCGCATCCTCTACGGCCACTGGCTCCTGGTCCCGCAGGGATCCGGCTTCATGAACTGGCGACATCCGGAGCTGTGGAATGTCCTCTTCTCCCAATGGCATGGCCTCATCTCGTGGACGCCGCTCGTGGCCATTGCGCTTGCAGGGTTGCCGCTTCTGTATCGCCGCGATCGGATCCTCGGCGCGGCTGCCGTCGTGACGCTCGTCGCCGCGTGGTACGTGAATGCGGCCGTCGCGGACTGGTGGGCGGGCGAAGCCTTCGGAGCGCGCCGCTTCGTCAGCTGTTTCCCGGTCTTCGTCCTGTTGCTCGCGGCCGTTTTCGAACGGCTGCGCGATTGGCCCATTCCCGTGGCCGCGTTCGTCGTCCTGGGCCCGCCGATCTTCAACGTGCTCCTCCTGCTTCAGTACGAGCTGTTCATGCATGGTTTCCCCGGCGTGCCGTACCCCGGCGGCTGGTACGGACTCTGGCTGGCACGATTCGTTACCCCATTGCAACTCGTGGGACGCCTGATGTCATGACCGTGACTGCGCCCGCCGACTTCGCCACGCCGCGCCTCACACGCCGGACGTTCGTCCTCGGTCTGGTGGCGGTCGCGGTCGTGGCCGCCATCCTCCGCGGCGTCTATCTCACAGCGGATCCGCCGACGGCCCCGCCGGTCGGAGTGACCTGGCATGACGAGGGCGCCTGGACGCACAACGCGAGAAACAAAGCCCTCTTCGGCCATTGGAGAACGGACGAGTGGAACCCGGTGTACGTTGCGCCGGTCTTCACGTTTCTCGAGTACGCGTCGTTCGCAACGTTTGGCGTGGGATTCTGGCAGGCGCGATTGGTCTCGGTGGTGATGGGCCTGCTCTCCGTCATCCTGCTCGGGCTTGGAATGGCGCGCGTCAGAGGGCCGATCGCCGGCGTGATGGCCGGATCCTTCCTCGCGGTCAACTATGTTTACGTGATGTTCAATCGCGCCGCCTTGATGGAGACGACCATGGTGTCCTTGCTGGTCGTCTCCTGGTACGCGTTCGTGCTGGCCGAGCGACGACCTCGCTGGGGACTTCTCGCGGGCACCGCCGCGGTATTGGCGTATTTCACCAAAGCGGCTGCGGCGTTCTTCGTGGTCGCGCTCGCGGCAGCGAGCCTCTGGGAGCTCGTGGACGGCAGATTTGGCGCGTCACGTCCGTCGGAGGCGGGGGAGCGTTCGGTCCGCGCGGCGTGGTGGACGACGGCGGGACTTGTCCTGGCGGGCGGCGCCATCCTGGCCAGCTTCGTGCTGCCGCACTGGTCCGAGTACTGGTTCTACAACTGGCAGGTATCTGTCGCCCGCAAGCCGACCTACTCGCTGGACGCCATGCTGGATCGAGCGTCATGGTTTCCGATCATCCACGACTCGTTCACGCGTGCCTGGTTCCTCTTGCTCCTCGCGCTTGGCGCGGGGTTGAGCCACGTGGTGCGCTGGCGGGCTCTTCATCCCGCCGAGCGGCTCGTGCTGCTGTGGATCGTGCTTGGCGCGGCGGAGCTCGTGGTCCATGACGTCGGGAACGAACGCCGCCTCGTGTTGTTCTTTCCGCCGATGGCCGCCCTGGCCGCAACGACCCTGAGTGAGCGGCGCCTGCTCGTGCCCTCCGTCGCCGCACTGAGTCGCCGGCGTGCTCTCATCGCGCTCCCGCTCGTCGCCTTCGGTTTCTACATGATTGCCGGCGCGATGCTGCGCCTCTTCTTCCTGTACGAGACACGTCCCGGCGTGCGCCTCTCCGCCGGGGTTGCGGTACTCATGACGGTGCTCGTCTACGCGACGTGGCCCCGCGCGGCCCAGCGCCTGTCGGCCGAACAGTGGGGCATCGGCGCCTCCGCCGTGCTGGCGCTGCTCGTCATCGGCGGGGATCTGGCGCAGTTCGGGCAGTGGTCGTGGCAACGGACCTACAAGAACTACAATGCGGCGCGGGCGCTTGCCCAGTGGCTGCCGCCGGATACGCTGGTCCACGGCAAGCTCGCAAACGGTCTCGCGCTCGAGAACAGGATTCGACCCGTGTTCGTGGGCAACGGCTTTGGCAATTATGCGGATCGCCACGATCGTGACGACATCAAGTATCTCGTCACCTATGTCGTTCCGCGTCTGGGCTACGAGGGTCCCATCATCCGCGATGTGCTCAATCGCTATCCGCGCTGGCGTATCATCAGGAGTTTCGACGTCGCTGAAAGTGCGGGTGGAAACGATCGCGCTGCCTTGATCGACAAAGGGGTCGGCGGAAAATAGGAGGAGAATTCGTGGCAAAGCAGGGAATACCGAAGTGGGCTCTGGCAGGAGCTGCGGTCGTGGTCCTCGCGGGGATCGCAGCCCTGGTGGTGTGGGTGACGAGAGGCGATCGCTTGGGCACGCGCGGCGCGGATTTGATCGAGGCGTTCACGACCGCCGAGAAGCGGTCCAACCAGCCGCCCGACACAGCGTTCGCCATCCAGACCGTCACGATAAGCGGCGAGAGCAAGCGTGCGATTTATGCTCACCCGACCAGCCGCATCATCTACCGCCTCACGGTTCCGAGAGACGCCTGGCTGGAGACCTGGATAGCGGTGAAGCCGGAGGCCTGGACCCAGCCCGGCGACGGGGTGCTGTTTCGCGTCGGGGTTTCCGACAAGCGCACGTACGAAGAGCTGCTGAACGTGCACGTGAATCCCGCGGCCCAATCGGGCGACCGCCGATGGATTCCCGTCAACCTGGATTTGTCGCCCTACAGCAACCAGAACGTCGAACTCATCTTCAATACCAACGTTGGTCTCCCGGAGTCAAAACCGGATGGCAGCAATGATTTCGCCGTGTGGGGCCAGCCGCGCGTGTACATCCGCTAGACATCTCCTAAGGCCGGAACGGTGACAGATGAAGCAAGTTTTCTGTCATGAGCC
>JACPPN010000183.1 GCA_016190995.1 Acidobacteriota bacterium
CGCTGAAGGACTCCACGGGACGGCACGTGAACTCGCGCGACTTCACCGTGCCGGGATCGTTCCGGACCGGCTGGACCGCCCCGGAGATCGTCCGCACGCTCCAGACAGGCATGAACGGCGTGCCGATGCCGTCGTACACCGAGGCCATGACGACGCAGGATATGTATGACGTGGCGGCCTTCATCATCAGCCTGGCGGGCACGGGAGCGGGCGACCAAAAGCGTTCTGCGGCGCGCAGCATGGCTGGACTCGGGACGCCGGATCGCGTGATCACGCTGCGCGAGCACGCGTGGAAATACGAGCCCAGCGAGATCCACATCAAGACGGGCGAGGTCGTGAAGATCGACTTCTCGGCCACCGACAACGGTCTGGGCGCAGGCCACGGCTTCGCCATCGACGGCTTCGATCAGGATGTGTTCATCAACGGCGCCATGGTCGGCGCGCCGCTTTCGGTGACGTTCCGGATCGATCGGCCGGGCCGCTACAAGTACTACTGCGCGACACAGTGCAGCACGACCGACCTGCACCCGCGAATGAATGGCGTCCTGATCGTCGAGTGATCCTTCCCGAGGAGACCATCACATGAAACGCAACTCATTCATTGTCATCATCATCGTCCTTGTTCTCGCGGGGCTCCTCGGCATGTGGACGGGGAAGTTCGGGGCCGCGCGATCGGCGCGCGCCGCCGCTGCCGAGCAGGTGTACGTCGCGCCGGGCGAGCACGACAAATACTACGGGTTCCTTTCCGGCGGCCAGAGCGGGTCGGTCTTCGTCGTTGGGATTCCCTCCGGACGCCTGCTGCGAGAAGTTCCGGTGTTCGAGCCGCGGGCCGCGTACGGCTACGCGCTCCATGCCAACGATCCGCAGCGGCAACTGCTCGATCGGACGGGCGGAGCGTGGGGCGATACGCACCATCCGGTCTTGTCCGAGAAGGGCGGCCTCTACGACGGCCGGTTTCTGTGGGTCAACGACCTCGCGAACGGCCGTCTCGCGCGCATCCGGCTCGACTACTTCGAGACCGACAGCATCATCAAGATCCCGAATCTCCAGGGCGCGCACGGCATCGCGGCCGTTTCGCCCGACACGAAGTACATCGTCGTCAACGGCGAATTCGAGCAGCCGGCTGACGGACTGGTGACGAATCCGGCCCCGTACACCTCGGTCGTTGCGTTCGTCGACGCCGTTTCGATGGAGGTGAAGTTCGAGGTGGAGGTGCCGGGCAACATCGACATCGCCGACACCTCGAAAGACGGACGCCACGCGTTCTCGACGATCTACAACCTGGAGCAGGGCCGCGACATGGGCTCGATGATCCAGTTCGACCGCGACGCGCTGGCCGCCATCGACATCCCCGCGGCCGAGGCGGCGGTTGCGGCGGGCAAAGGGCGCGTGCGCAACGGCGTGCCGATTCTGTTTCCCGACGAGAATCCGGGTGTCCTGACGCTGGTGCCCGTACCGAAGAACCCGCATGGCGTGAACGTAACACCCGACGGCCGGTATGTGATGGCGAGCGGGAAGCTCTCGCCGACCGTCACGATCGTCGACACCAAGACGCTGAAGATCGTCGCGGAGCCGGAAGTCGGCCTCGGACCGCTCCACACGACGTTCGACAATCGCGGCAACGCCTACACGTCGCTCTTCCTCGACAGCCAGGTCGTGAAGTGGAACATCGACAAAGCGGTCAGCGGTGCGGCCGACTACATCGTCGATCGCATCAACGTGCACTACAACATCGGACACCTGCAGGCCGTGGGCGGCGAGTCCATGGCCCCGACCGGCGATTATCTTCTCGCGCTGAACAAGCTCTCGAAGGATCAGTACCTGCCCGTCGGGCCCGACCTGCCCGAGAACCAGGAAATCATCGACATCTCGGGGGAGAAGATGAAGATGCTCGCCTCGTTCCCGACGCCGCCCGAGCCGCACGATGCGGTGTTCTGTCCGGCGAAGATTCTCGCCCCGAAGGTGAAGCAGGTGTACGCCACGGCGGGGAACGCCGTCGAGGCGGGCAAGGAAAGCGTCGTCCGCACCGGTCCGGACACCGTCACGGTCAGGATGTCGATGATTCGGAGTGCCTACACGCCGGACCACTTCGAGGTGCGCGAAGGGGACACTATTACGTTCACGCTGACGAACGTGGAGACGATCCGTGACATGATCCACGGCTTCGCGCTGCCGGATCACAATCTCCACGTCGCGCTGCCGCCGGGCGCCACCAAGACGATCACGATCGAGGCCGGCAAGCCGGGCGTGTACTGGTACTACTGCACGAACTTCTGCAGCGCGCTGCACCTGGAGATGCGCGGCCGGATGGTCGTGCAGCCGAAGGACTCGACGATCACCCTCTCCGACTGGAAGTCGGGCCAGAACGTGACCGGCCCGGTGCCGGGCGTGCCGTCCACGGGAGCGCAGCAGTGAAGAGGAGCGCGGACCGCTGGCTGTTTCTCTCGGCCGCCATCCTGACGGCGGCATCGCTCGCGCTGCCGCTGTGGGATTTCCGGATGTCGGCGCCTCAGTATCCGGACGAGGCGCTGCACATCCGGGTCACGCGGGCCGGCCTGGCGGGCGACTTGCAGGAAGTCGATACGCTCCAGCAATACGTCGGCGTGCGGTTCCCGACGGATCTCCCGGAGCTGGACTGGGTGACCCGCGCCATCGCGATTCTGGCGGCGCTGCTGGCGCTGGGCGCGGCGGTGCGGCGCGGCATGGCGGCCACGGCGATCAGGATCGCGACGGCTGCCTTGCTGCTGGCCTTTCTCGTGGCGTCGCTCGTCACCTTGCAGGCGAGGATCTATCAAGTCGGGCACGAGCGTGACGCGGATGCGCCGATCACGGCGGTGAAAGACTTCACACCGCCCGCGATCGGGCCTGCGAAGGTTGGAAACTTCACCGTGTGGTCCTATCCGCACCTGGGCGCGATCGTGCTGTCGCTCGCCGCCGCCCTGGCGGTCGTGGGCGCGAGCCGTCCGTTGCGCGTTGGCCGTTCCGGTCGCCGGCAGAAGCGTTTCCACGCGCAGGAGGTCGTCCTGTGAGCGGCGCGCGGCTTGCCCTCGTGATCGTGGGTCTGCTTTCAGGAGCCCGCCTGGAAGCGCACACCTGGACCGTGGGTGGCCGGACCGCCGATTTTCCATTGATTGCTCCCGCGCTGGCGGCGGCGGGAGACGGTGACGTCATCGTGGTCCGCGCCGGCGTGTACCGCGAGGACCTTGTCCTCTATCGGAGCGTGACGATCGTCGGCGACGGAATGCCGCTTTTGATCGGTACCGGTTCGGGCACCATCATCGAGGTACGCGCGCCGGGCTGCGAGATTCGGGGCCTCGCGATCGAAGGAAGCGGGACCGGTGCTGCCAACACGATGGACGCGGCCATCCACCTGAAGAGCAGCGGCAACCGGATTCTCGACAATCGCATGCGCCGGGTGTTCTACGGCATCGTCGTCATCGGCGCGTCCGACAACGAGATTGCGGGCAACGACATCCTCGGCCTCGACGATCTGCCATTCGGGCGGCGCGGCGACGGCATCTATCTGTATCGCGCACCGGACAACCGGCTGGTCAGGAATCGGGTCGCGGGCATGCGCGACGGCATTTACTTCCAGTACGCCGCGCGCGGCATCGCCGACGGCAACGTCGTCGAGCGTTGCCGGTACGGGTTGCACGACATGTTCTCGAATGCCGCGCGGATCGAGGGAAATATCCTCCGTGACTGCTCGGTGGGCGCCAACGTGATGAACTCGACGGGCGTGACGCTACGCGGCAACCGTTTCGAGCGCAACCGTGGTATTTCGGCCGTGGGGCTCTCCTTCAAGCAGTGCGACCGCTCGCGGGTCGAGGACAACCTGCTCTTGAACAACGCCCGGGGCGCGCTCGTCGACGGATCGTCTCTCAACCGGTTCGCCGGCAACCGGTTTGTCGCCAATGACACCGCGGTTGTCGCGTTTGCGAGCGCCGAGGGCAACGTGTTCGTCGACAATACATTCGCCGCCAACTGGAGCGACGTCGTCGTGTCCGGCAACGCATCGGTGACGCGCTGGTCCGAAAGCGGGCGCGGCAATCGATGGGACCGTTATCGCGGCTTCGATTTCGACGGCAACGGTGTCGGCGAGACGCCGCATCCGCTCGTCGGGCCGTTCGAGAAGCTGGAAGGGAATCAGCCGGCCGTGCGTCTGCTGCTGCACAGTCCCGCGGCGGCGGCGCTCGCGCTCGCCGCGCCCCTGGACGTCACGACTGCGGGCGCGATCGATGGCGCGCCGCTGACCGGCCGGAAGGATGCGGCGGGGCTCGGGGCGGCGACCGGCGCGATGGTCGGGCGCAACTCCGCACAAGCGCTGATCGCGATAGTGATCCTTCTCTTGCTCGTTGGCGGGAATCTTCGAGGTGTACGAGCATGCTTCAGATAGCGGGGTTGGAGAAGGCGTTCGACGGCCGCCCGGTGCTGCGAGGCATTGACCTCGACGTGGCGGCCGCGGAGAGCGTCGCGCTCGTTGGCGCGAACGGATCCGGCAAGACGACGACGCTCAGAGCCATCGCGGGTCTGACGATTCCCGAACGGGGCCGTATCGTCGTGGCCGGTATCGAGGCGATTCGCCACCCCCGCGAGGCAAGGGCGCGCATGAGCTACATGGCGCAGAAGGCTGCGTTCCCCGATACCCTGACGGTCCGTGAGACGCTTGGCGTCGTGGCGAAGCTGCGACGTCTGGATCCGCGGCGCGTCGATATCGAGCTTGCGGACTGCGGCCTCGAGGAAGCCGCGGATCGCCGGGTCAGCACGCTGTCGGGCGGCCAGCGGCAGCGCGTGGCGCTCGCCGCGGCCCTGCTGCCTGACGTCGCGCTGTATCTGTTCGACGAGCCGTCCGCGAATCTCGACGCGGCCGCCGCCGAGACGCTGGCCCGGCGCGTTGCGCGGCTGCGGGCCGAAGGACGCGCGGTCCTCTTCACGACCCACGTCGTGGCCGACGTCGATGTGCTGGGGACCCGCGTCCAGCATCTCGACGAGGGCCGCTGCTCGGAGGCGGCGGCGCAGGCTGAATATGTCTCGACATTTGCAGCTCGCCCTGCTCCTGCTTGGATTGACGCTCGCCGGTTGTGGCGGCCGATCGCTGGAGCCGGAGCAGGTACCGCTGGACCGCGTTGATTGCGCGCGGTGCGGCATGCTCATCTCGAGCCTTGCCCACACGGCGCAGGTCGTTTCGTCCGATGCGGATCCCCGTTTCTACGACGACATTGGTTGCCTCGCGAAGGACCGCGCGGCCCACCGGGCCGGCGCGCGCCTGTACGTCCAATCCGGCGACGAATGGCTGCTCGCCGATGCCGCTCGCTATGTCTTCGACGAGAGCGCGCATAGCCCGATGGGTTACAACGTCGTCGCCATCACGGACGACAAGATCGAGGCGCAGCTGGGGCGCGTGCTGACGTGGACCGAGCTCGTTCAGGAAATGGAGCGACGATGATGAGTGCGATAAGAACGATTGCGGAGGTGGAGCTCCTCACGATTGCGCGGCGCCGATGGACGCGCCTGTTCACGCTCGCCTTCGGCCTGATCGTCGCCGCGGTGGCGTACGCGTCCGGATCGATTCACGAGCTGGGTGGCGTCGACGGGTTCGAGCGCACCACCGTCGCGCTGGTGCCGCTCGTGCTGGTGTTCGTCCCGATGGTGGCTCTGCTCATCGGCATTACGGGGCACGCAGCGGAACCGGGAAGCGAAGCGTATCTCTTCTCTCAGCCCGTGACACGTTCGGAGATCGTGATCGGCAAGTGCATCGGGGAAGTGGCCGCGGTAGGCGGAGCCATCACGCTCGGCCTCGCCGCGGGAGCGGCCCTGCTGGTCGGTGGTGCGGGGCCGGAAGGCGTTCCGAAGTTCCTGGTCCTCGTCGTTGCGACCAACCTGCTCGCGGCGGTGTTCGTCTCGATCGGTGCGCTGGTGGCGGCGGCGGTTCCTGGCAGGGTGACCGCACTCGGCGCAGGCGTGTTCGTGTGGTTCTGCGCGGTCCTGCTGTATGACGGCCTTCTGCTCGCCCTGGCGCAGTGGCTGACGGGCCGGAGCGGCGCGCGGGTCCTTTTCGTCTCCGTCTTTGGCAACCCCACGGATCTCGTGCGGGTCCTCACGCTGTCGGTCTCGGGGACTCCCTACGTGCTCGGCGCCGCTGGAGAGAGCTGGCAGCGGTTCCTCGGTGGCTCCGAACGAGCCATCCTTCTCTCGATCGTGACGCTCCTGGCGTGGACGGTGCTGCCGCTCGAGGCGGCGCGGCGTATGATGGCGCGGCGCGATCTCTGAGTGGCCCAGTAACGAAGCTTCGCCTCAAACCGCCGAGTGAGGGGCCCTGGGGCGGAGCAACGAAGCTTCGGTACCAGGCGGATCAGAGTGAGCCCCAATGTGTCACTTGGCCCCCATGCGTCAAGACGACACGTAGTGCCGGAGTGTTCGGCTTGAGAGCATGTGAACAAAAGCCGTCACCGCGGCGCGAAGGACGCGGAGCCAGGATTTCTTTGAAAGTCGTTCCTCCGCGCGCTCTGTGTTCTCTGTGGTGAGAGCTTTTTTCGCACGCTCTTTAGTCCGACGTGCCAGGTTTAATCCCACCGCCTTTCAGGCGGTCGGCTTTCAGCAGGTCCGATACGATCGCCTGCTTCGGTCAGCCCCGCACGTCGGACTAGGTGGCGCACGAATGTGCGCCCTATGAA
>JACPPN010000184.1 GCA_016190995.1 Acidobacteriota bacterium
CGCCAGATCCGCGTGCGCCTGCTTGATCACCAGCAGGTCTGAAAAGCCGTAATACGCGTCCGTGTTGTTGCGCGCCGTGGCGTGGATCAGGCCCCATTTCTCGAGGTAGCGCACGTGATCCTCGCGGATGCGCGGGTACATGCTGCGGATGTCCCGCAACGCATAGAACTGCTGCGCCAGATCCTCGGGAGCCGGCAAGCCGGTCATCTGGCAGAAGTTCTGTTCGTTCGCGATGGTGACGCTGCCGGGCGTGCGGGCATTGACCTGCTCCGCCTTGCGCAGCTTGCTGGTCTTGTCGCTGTCGTCGCCCCCCGTTTCTCGCGCGGCGAGCTTGTCACTGCCGACCACGAGGAGCGTCGTTCGCGCCGTCACCTCGTCTGCGCACAGGCCACCGAGACGTTGGACGAGCGCCTGGGCGTCCTTGCGGCTGAGGGCCGAGAGTTTTCCGGTGAAGACGACAACCTGACCAGCGAGCGGGAGACGTTCCGGAGGGCGATGGTTCGGCTGAGGGAGTGGAGGCAACACGATCTCCAGACGAGCCGAAGATTGCCATGAACGATGAAGGAGACGCCACGCGATGTCAAGAGCGAATGCAGATGCCTTCGAGTCGCCCGCATGGATCATATGCCCGGCGACATCGCGCGGCCGGTTCAGATAAGCTACGTGTCGATTTGACGGACTGAGAAGAAGATCGCGCGCATGCTACTTGCCGGCGACGTCGGCGGCACGAAGACGCGGCTTGGGCTTTTCGACCGGGGCGCCGCCCGCCCGGTTTCAATTGAGATTCGCCAGTTCGACACGCTCGACTTCGCCGATCTCGGCACGATGGTCGCGGCATTTCTCACCAGTCGCATCCGTCCGGGCGATCCGATTGAAGCAGCCTGTTTCGGTGTGGCGGGCCCCGTGCTTGGCCACTCGGCCCGCCTCACCAACGTGCCGTGGGAGGTTGACGCGCTCCGAGTCGCCCAGCGCCACGGCATCGCGACGATCGGCCTGCTGAACGACCTGACCGCGCTCGGGCACGCGGTCCCGGTCCTGGGACCCGACGAGCTTGCGGTGCTCCAGGAAGGCGGAGCTGTGACGGGTGGCAACGCCGCCCTGATTGCCGCCGGCACGGGACTGGGAGAAGCGCTGCTTCACAGTGTCGGGGGGCGCTTCGTTCCTTCACCTTCGGAAGGCGGCCACGCGGACTTCGCCCCGCGTACCCCGCGCGAGATCGAGCTCCTGGAGTACTTGATCGCCACCTGTGGGCGGGCTCACTACGAGCATGTCCTGTCGGGACCAGGGTTGGTGAACCTGTATCGCTTCACGCATCCGGAGGCCTGCGGCCAGGTCGATCTCACCGTGGACCCCGTGGACCTGCCCGCCCGGATCTCGGCCGCGGGATTCGAGAAGCGCTGCACGCGCTGCGTCGAAGCGCTGGACATCTTCGTGTCGGTGTACGGCGCGGAGGCCGGCAACCTCGGGATGCGTTCGGTTGCGACGGCCGGCGTGTTCGTCGGAGGCGGCATCGCGCCAAAGATTCTGCCCGCGCTCCAGGCCGGAGGGTTCTTGGAAGCGTTTCGCGCGAAGGAACCGATGGTGGACCTGATGATGCAGATGCCGGTGGCGGTGATTCTCAACGCCGAGGCCGGGCTGTTGGGCGCGGCGGTGTACGCTGCGGCCTTGACTCAATGACTCCAACCCCGGCGTCAGAAGCGTTCACCGCAGAGAACGCGGGGCACGCGGAGAGTGGAAAACCTGATTAATTCCTCCGCGCTCGCAGCGCCCTCCGCGGTTGGGGTCGTAGCGTCCGGCTTTAGCCGGACCCGTGATCACGCCGTCCGAATACGGAACAGCCGATGGCCGTGAGCCCCATCGTTCATCTAACCACGAGTGGTCCGTCGATTCCAGACGGACGCCGCCCGCGGGTCCGGTTAAAGCAGGGTAATGAAAAAGGCTGACCAGTTCAGTGACATTCAGTCAAAAGCTCTCACCACAGAGGACACAGAGTCGAAGATGGTACGTAGTGCTCCCTCTGTGGTTCTTCGCATCCTCTGTGGTGAGAGCTCTGGACGCGGGATTCAGGTTCATTGATCGCTCAGCCGATCGATTGAAAGATCATGGATCAATGATCAATGAATCGATGGGATAATCTCTCCAGAGTGGACGTCGTCGAGCTGACCAAGCGCCTCATCGCGATCCCCTCGACGAGCGGCGCCGAGGAGGCGGTCGCGCGGTTCGTTGCCGCGTACCTCGAGGGAATCGGGATGATCGTCGAGCTGCAGCCTGTCGCGGACGGTCGTCCGAACGTGTACGCGCGTCACGGCAATCCCGACGTCGTGCTGTCGACGCACACCGACACGGTTCCCCCGCACATCGAGCCGCGCGAAGATGACGACTATGTCTACGGCCGGGGCGCCTGCGACGCCAAGGGAATCATCGCGGCCATGATTGGCGCGGTCGAACAGCTCATCGCCGGCGGCATCACCGATGTCGGCCTGCTGTTCGTCGTTGGAGAAGAGGCGGGCAGCCCCGGCGCACGCGCCGCCAACGCGATCGCCACCGGCGCGCGATATCTCGTCAACGGCGAGCCGACCGAGTCGAAGCTGGCCCGCGGCACCAAGGGCTCCCTGCGCGTGGTCCTGACGACGCGCGGACGGGCGGCGCATTCCGCCTATCCCGAGCTGGGCGAATCCGCCATTGATGCGTTGCTCGACGTCCTGTACAGCCTGCGCCAGGTGGAGTGGCCCACCGATCCCGTCCTCGGCAAGACGACGGTGAATGTCGGCAGAATTCGCGGAGGCGTCGCGGCCAACGTCATCGCGCCCGACGCGGAGGCCGAGCTGCTCGTCCGGCTCATCTCGAGCGCCGACTCGGTGAAAGGTCTCATCGACCGAGCCGTGGCGGGCAGGGCAACCATCGAGTACACGTTCGGATGCGATCCGGTGCTCCTCGAGACGCTCGACGGGTTCGACGCCACGATCGTCTCGTTCACAACCGACATTCCGCTCCTCACCGCGTGGGGACGCCCGCTGCTGATCGGTCCGGGATCGATTCGCGACGCCCACACGGCCGGAGAAAAGATCTCGAAGTTCGAGCTGCGCGCCGCGGTCGGGTTGTACGCGGAGCTCGTCAAGACGTTGAAACAACGGCAGGCTTGACCCTGTGGTGCGGCGGGCCCGGGCGCCTGTGACCCGCCAGCCGCGCGGTAGCTGCTTTGCACTCGCAGGGTCATGAGGAAGGCTCACCACAGAGCGCACTGAGCACACGGAGTCGGGAGAGTACGAGAGTTTTCTCTGTAGAACAAGCGTCTGAGAACGTGTTTTCCCGACAAGAAAGCGTTTGTTCCAGTAGATCGGC
>JACPPN010000196.1 GCA_016190995.1 Acidobacteriota bacterium
CCTGATGGCTACAATCCGTTGGGCAGTCTGACGGAGGGCGGCGACGGATCGTTTTACGGCACGATGGCCAACGGCGGTCCGTTCGGACGCGGCGTGGTCTTCAGGTTCAACCCGGCGACGAGCGCCTTTGCCGTGTTGCACGCGTTCTCGAATGGCGCCGACGGCGGCGAGCCTCTCGCAGGAATGATCGAGGCCAGCGACGGCAATCTCTACGGAACGACGAGCACCGGTGGACCGGGCGCGGGCGCCGCGGGAACGGTATTCCGTCTGGCCCCCGATGCCGTGCTCGAGACGGTCTTCGCGTTCAATACGGCGAGCGCGCCGCTCAATGGCCACACGCCGCAGGCGCCGCTCATCGAAGCCTCGCCGGTCTCGTTCTACGGCACGGCAAGCGGGGGCGGCGAGGCTCGCAGCGGCGTGGTCTTCAATCTCTCCTTTGTCACGGGCCCGCTCGCGCTGACGTCCCCCAACGGCGGCGAGAAGCTGTTCACCGGCACACCGTACCGAATCGACTGGACCTCGAGTCTGGGCGGCATCGCTTCTTTCGACCTCTTCTACTCGACCAACGGCACGACGTACTCGCCCATCGCGGGCTGCAGCGGACTTTCGAGCGCGGCGCGCAGCTGCCCGTGGACATCTCCAGGACCGGTGAGCTCGACCGTGACGGTCAAGGTGGTTGCCACCGACGGCATCGGGGACCAGACCTCCGACGCCTCTGACGCGGTGTTCTCGATCGTGTCCGGCACGGCCTCCATCACGGTCACTTATCCGAATACGTCGTCGGTGAGCTGGGCCATCGGCACCATCCAGCAGATCAAGTGGAATCACAACCTGGCGGCCGGGACTCTCGTGAAGCTCGAGCTCAGCCGCAACGGGGGCACGACTTACGATGAGGTTATTGCCGCTTCTGTACCGTGCACCGGCGCGACGAACAGCATCTACAACTGGCCCGTCACCGGGCCGGCGACCAAGACGGCTCGCGTGCGGGTGACGTGGACCAACGCGTCGACGAGCGATGCCAGCAACAACAGTTTCAAGATCGGCGCCGGGTTCGTCAAAGTCCAGGCACCAAAAGCCGGCACGAACATTGGCTACAACACATCGCAAAAGCAAACCTGGACGAGCAACCTGGGAGCGTTGGACACGGTGGACGTGCTCCTGAGCACCGACAACGGCGTGACGTTCCCGATCGTGCTCGCGAGCGGCATCCTGGCGAGCAAGAAGTCGGTCACGTACACGATGCCCGACATTGGCACGCCCACGACACAGGCGCGGATCAAAGTGGTGTGGAGCAACCCGCCGGCCGGATCGGCGGCGGCAGGCACGAGCCCGATGTTTTCCGTTCAACCGCCGTTCGTCACCGCCGTGGCTCCCAACGGCGGCGAAATCTGGTCCATCGGCAGCAAACCCACGGTCCAGTGGTCCAGCAATCTCGGGGCGCTGGAACGAGTGAGGCTCGAGCTCTCCCAGGACGACGGCGGGACCTATTCGATTACGATGATCTCGTCGACACCATCCGACGGCAAACAGGCGGTCAGCGTCGTGGGCGGGTGGGCCACACAGACGGCCCGCGTCCGCATTGTCTGGCTGAAAGACGCGCCGGTTGCGGACCCGTCGAACGCCAGCTTCAAGATTCAGTAGCCGCGAGGCTGGCGTTCTCCAAGACAGACGATGCGCTGGACACCGGCGCCGCGACGGCGCTAGCATTTCCTGTTCAGCTCGGCCCCGTTCGGGTCAAACAGGTCCACGGCGGACCTGGCAGGGCGCACCGGATTCGATGAGTGGGCGATGGAGCTATGGACGCCAACGAGACCCAGGGCGAAGAGCGTATCCTGTGGGAGCTCGAACAATCCGCGCGCTGTGTCCTGGTGACGGGGCCCCGTGGCTACGAGCTGCGAATCGTCCGGAACGACGCCGCCATCGTCTGGCGGGAAACCGGCTCTGAGGAGGCGCACCTGCTGCAGCGCTCCGAGGAAGGCCGCGAGCGACTCGTCGCACGGGGTTGGGGCGCGCGACATTCCGAGGTCACTTCAGCCCCCGTGTCGCCCGTTGCGGCTTCGCCACCGGCGCGAGTCGGGACGGACACATGGGGCGCCCGGATCGGCGCCACGCTTCTCGAGAACCGCTGCCCTTCATGCGGAAGAACCGGGGCGCAGGCTGTGGGCGAGCCGACCTTCAGCGACTTGCGCCGTCTGTATCTCTGTGCCCGGTGCAATTACAGCTGGCAGGGAACCTGCTGGCACAAGATTGGATTCATCGTCTCGTTTGTGACGATCCTGGGATGGGCGCTGATCCTCAACCTGTGACTTGGTGCTCCAGCTTCCTCTTCAAGACGCGTGCGCGCCACCCGCCAAGTGCAATCAGGCCCCGCGTTGGCATTGATCGACACCGCCGCCCCCGCCCATGACCCTGCAGTACTACTTCAAGCCCAAGTGCCCGTTCTGTGGAAGCCACCACACCTATCCCGTGGGCGAGAGCGCCATCGACGATCTCCGACGCCTTTGGGGTTGTTCCGACTGCAATCGGAGCTGGTTGCATCTACAGTGGCTGAAGATCATCGCGATGGCGATCCTCGCGGCGCTCGTCGGGCAGCGCATCGGCCGGATGCTCTGATCCCGTCCGCGGTCGCGCTGTCGATGTCGATCACGCGCCGCGGCTCGGTTGCATGGCGTTAGCTGGACGTGGAGGTTCGTTGACTTCCAGTTGCTAATCATTCTGCCTTACTCAGGAGGGTCCAGAAACCGCGAGGATCAAGAATTGGCAGGGGGACCGCTTCGGCGACGGCGAGCAGATCTCGGTCTCCCGTCACCAGAACGTCAGCGCGCCCAGCGATGGCTGAAGCCAGAATCCGGCGGTCGTCAGGATCTCGGGCGGGCACTTCGGAAGGCTTGCCCGGTTTGGGCACGACTTCCTGCGCTCGAAGCAACGCGACGATGTCCGCAACGGTGGTCGCGGGGAGCTTGATGTGAGTCTCCAGCGCGTCGCGGAGTTCGGCTCGTACGACGTCACCGGTGATGAGCTCGTGCTCCGCCAAGACGGCACGCATCACATCCGCGCAGAGCCCGCGAGTCGCAAAAGCGGCCACGAGCGCGTTCGTATCGAGGAACACTCTCACGAAATATCCCGCACGACGTCCTCATCCGTCAGGTAACCTCGCATGGTTATGAATCGATCGGCGCCAACTGCGACCATTGTTCCCATCCTGATCTATGAGGACGTCGGTCAGGCGATTGATTGGCTCTGTCGGGCGTTCGGTTTTGCGGAGCGCCTCCGTGCAGAACGCGACGGGGTGATTGGCCATGCTCAACTGGCCGTCGCCGACGGTGCAATCATGCTCGGTCGTCAGGGCGGACCGTTCCGCGCACCGCGCGGGGACGAGGTCACGGCCTACGTTCACGTAACCGTCGACGATGTCGACAGACACTTCGAGCGTGCGAAGCAGAACGGTGCCCGCATTGTGCAACCGCCGCACAATATGCCGTTTGGTGAACGTCAGTACACCGCTCAGGATCACGCCGGGCACCGGTGGACGTTCTCACAACACATCGCCGATGTAGCGCCGGAGGAATGGGGAGCAACGTCAGCCCTATCCCGATGACCCCGCGGCCTAGCAATGACTCTCGGCCGTCCGGCCCCTTGGTTCCCCAGGGCAGCCGCACCACGCAGCCGAATTGAAGATTTGTCCGCTTCATCCGAAGCAAGTCGGCGAACAGCTTGATCCAACAGAACGTTGACGCCTTCGCCGCCACCAGTGGGGGTGTTTATCGCTAAAGCTTGTATTTGCAGCAGCTTGAACATGGTGCCGGGGGCGGGGATCGGACCCGCACGGCCTTGCGGCCACAGGATTTTAGGAGCACAGCGCGATACAAAAACAGGCCGAAACTCGCACACTTTCGGCCTGTCTTCTGCTCTGTCTGTTGGCTACCGTTGGGTGAAATTTGGGCCAGAGTGGTACGTGTCGGGCACACTGGCGGGCACAGCGTCGGCCATCAAACTGGGACTTCGATCACGGTCGCCACTGTCGAGGATTGGGGGACAGCGGCACCCGTGGCCCGCGTTTCCTCGATGTACAGCGCGACGGCTTCCCGCAGCAGTTGCTGCGTCTCTTCGATCGTTTCACCCGCCGCCACGCATCCGGGCAGGTCGGGAACGTAGGCCGAAAACCCCGTGTTGGTCTTCTCGATGACCGCCGTAAACCGCATCCCGCTCATTTTAGCCCTGCCTGCTTCCAGATGCTGTTGAGCGTCCCTGGGGCGAGATCACGTCCAGCATTTCCAGCCACAACCACGATCCCACGCTTGATTGGATGTCTGAGGACCCGATGGCTTCCGCTCTGCCGGGTAACCGTCCAGCCCTCATCTGCCAGCCGTTTCAGGACGTCGCGCACCTTCATCGTGGACGTTGGCGCGGAGTGCGGGTCTTGCCGCGCCGCACGCGCGAGCGCGTGTCCCGGCTAAACGCCTGCCGGCACATCGGACAATCTCGCTCCGATGTACGCGCCACGAAGTACAGTCCATATCCCGACCAAGCACACTGCCTCACGCGGTGGACAGGAAGTGTGGTCCATGCATCATCGAGCAGCCTCGACGCCCTCCAACCATCATCCGAGACAGCCGGTAGGGACCGTCCCAGCACCCTGGCTCGGATCTCGGCATCGGTACGCGCTTGCTGCTCAAGGGCACCCCACGTGCCGAGCGCGGCGCGACGAATCTTCTCGCCGACGTTCAAGTGTTTCGCCTTCAGGAGGCGCAATAGCCGTTGTCCGCGCCGCGGGAAGTTGACGAGGACGGGCGCTAACGCCTTCAAGTGGCCCTGCCCCCAGATCCGAGCAACGCCCTCCCTGATCAAGTGCTCTTTCGTGACGTGACAGCTGGCTCCAGTTCGTTGCAGGCCGCTTTCATGTTCGCCAGCGCACGAAGCGTCTGCGCGTTCTGACGCTTCAGAGCCCTAGCAGAGCGGCTGCTGACGAACTGCCACAGAGCATATCGATAGGCCGCGACTTGCCGACCGAGCAGCAAGCGATCAGCAGGCGTGATCTGGTCGACGACGTCGGAAATGCGGTCAGGGGAGTTGAGGATATCCAGTAGTTTCACGAACTTGCGGCTGCCGTCGCCCGTCAGTGTAAGTCAGACACTTCGAAAAATCCAATCGGTCCACCGCGGCCATCTATGCTCAACGCACCATGACGAAGGGGAACCATGACGAAACTCTCGCGCCACGGCTGACCACCATGCGTGGTGCGAGCCGCCTGATGGCCGTGAGCTACTGGACCGTCCGCGACTACGTGCTCGCTGGACTCCTGCCCACTGTGGAGTTGCCACCGCTGCGGCCACGCGAAGGCGAGCGCCCGCGTCGGTCCCTGCGGCGGGTCCTCATCGATGTCGCGGACATTGATGCGTTCATCGAGGCCAGGAAATGCGGAAGCGCGTCGGTTCATCAATCCCCGGCGCCTCAGATCGAGCTCAGAAAACCGCGGCGAAATCGAGCGGGTGTGCCCGCAGTGTGCCCGGACGCCAGTGTGAACCGGAGCGCGCGGTGACACTCGCCGAAACCATCGTGGCCGTCCGTGCCGACAGCCGGCAGCGCGACACGTGCTGTCCGTCCCACGAGGATCGACGCGCGTCTCTCAGCGTCGGCCGCGGCGACGACGGCCGGGTGCTCCTGAAGTGCCACGCCGGCTGTTCGGCCGAGACCATGGTCGCCGCGGCCGGCCTGAGGATGGCGGATCTCTTTCCGCAGCAGAGGGAAGGGGGGAGGAGTATCTCCCCCGACCACACTGCAACCGTGCAACGCGGTTGCACCCTCGCCGCCTACGCGGCGGCGAAGCGTCTACCGATCGACTTCCTGGGGACGTTGGGCGTCTGCGAAATCTCCTACCTCCGCGCCCCGGCGGTACGCATGCCGACATTCGACGAGCACGGCACCGAGATCGGCGCGTGCTTCCGCGTGGCCCTGACGGGTGATCGCTTCCGCTGGCGGCGCGGCGCGAAGGCGGGCGTCTGGGGTGTCGATCGTCTTGAGGCCGCCCGGGCGACTGACGAGATCGTCATCGTGGAGGGCGCGAGCGATTTTCAGACCCTCACCTACCACGGGATCCCGGCGTATGGCATCCCCGGCGCGTCGAGCTGGTTGGAGGCGCGGGACGCTCCACGGCTGGCCGGTCTGCGTCGGATCTACGTAGTACTGGAACCCGACTCCGGCGGGTCGACCCTGCTCCGCACCCTTGGGACGTCTCGGCTGGCCGGCCTGATCCACATTATCTCGCTCGGGCACAAGGACGTCTCAGCGCTGCACTGCGCCGCGCCGCACAAGTTCCTGGCGCGGTACCGGGAGGCGCGGGCGGCAGCGCGACCGCTCGCCGCAGTACTGGCGGAAGCCGAGGCGAGCGTTCACGTCGAGCTGCTCGCGAAGTGCCGCGAGCTCGCGCACGCGCCGAACATCCTGACACTGTTCACCGACACGATCGAGGCCGCAGGTGTTGTCGGCGAGCGGCGCGCGACGCAACTCCTCTATCTGGCGGCGACCAGTCGGTTACTGGCGCGGCCGGTTTCGATCGTGATCAAGGGGCCGTCGGCCGGCGGCAAGAGCTACCTGGTCGAGCGCGTCTTGCAGTTCTTTCCGACGGAAGCGTACTACGCGCTCACGGGGATGTCGGAAAGATTACTCGCGTACGATGACGAGCCGTTGAAGCACCGGATGTTAGTGATCCAGGAGGCGGCCGGGCTCGCTGGCAACTTCTCGAGCTGCCTGGTGCGCTCCCTGTTATCAGAGGGAAAGGTGCGCTACAAGACGGTCGAAAAGACACGGGACGGGCTCAGACCGCGACTCATCGAGCGCGAAGGCCCCACGGGCCTGATCGTCACGACGACGGCCGTGAGTCTCCACCCGGAGAACGAGACGCGACTGCTATCCATCCCGGTCACCGACACGCAGGAGCAGACACAGGCGATCCTTCAGTCGCTTGCAGGAGACCGACCCGACACGACGGCCACCACACTCGATCGCTGGCGAGACTTTCAGCGGTGGCTGGAGACCGGTGATCGGCAGGTGGTGATCCCCTATGCTCCTCGGCTGGCGACTCAGATCCCGCCGGCTGCGGTCCGGCTGCGGCGCGATTTCTCCGTCGTGCTCGGATTGATTCAGGCGTGTGCGCTGTTGCATCGGGCGACTCGGCCCCGCGACACGGCGGGGCGCATCGTCGCCACGATCGCCGACTACGTGAGCGTGCGGGCTGTTCTCGCGGATCTGCTGGCCGACGCGGTGGAAAGGGCAGTTCCGACGACGACACGCGAGGTAGTGGACGCGCTGCAGGCGCTGGCCGGGGCCGGCGGTGAGACGACCCACGCAAAGGTGGCCGTCTATCTGAAGCTCGACCGATCGGCCGCGTGGCGGCGGGTGCAGGTGGCGATCAACTATGGCTACATCGTGAACCTCGAGGACCGTCGGGGCCGCACGGCGCGGCTGCAAATAGGTGTCCCGGTACCGGCGGATCAGACGCTCCTGCCTCCTCCCGACGCGCTGGCACTGGATGGTTGCAGGGTTGCAAGCGCATCGGAGGGGATAGACACCCCCCTCCCCGTTTCGTCGACTGATGTTCAGGACGGCCTGGTAGCCCCGCTATCGGAACGTAGCACACTGGATACGAGCAACGTGGAGCGGTTCGACCTATGACGACTCACGAGCTGCTGTCCGAGGTGACGCGGCTGGGCGTCGTGCTGGCGGTGGCCGCCGAGCGGCTGCACGTTGAGGCACCGCGCGGAGTAGTGACGCCCGCACTCCGCGAGACGCTGCGCGCCCGCAAGCGCGAGCTGTTGCCGGTGCTCTGGCGGCTCGACGCCATGCGTCGTCATGGTGTCGACCTGACGCCACGCCGGGAGCATCCCGACCGACCGCCCGTCGCGGTCGCGCGTCTGGAGCCGTGCGGTGGTCCCGGCCGCTGCTTCTCGTGCGGAGACGCGCTCGAGTGTGCGACCGCCTACGGACGCTGCACGCCGTGTGACGTGGCGGCGGACGTGTTCTATTCGCGAGCGCCCAGCGCAGAGGGCATGAACGCGAACCGAAAGGGCACGCGTGTCGAGCCGTGCGGCATCTGAGGCCGTGAGGTATGTCAACCTCGCGGCCCCTGCCCATCGTCGCCTAGAAACCGTGCGAGCGCTTTCTAGGGGCATTCCCTGCGACGGATGCGGCGCGGCCTTGACCGGCGGCCGGCGCCATCGTCGGCACTGCTCGAGTGCCTGCCGCGCCCGGGCCTGCCGGCGCCGTCGCATCGGACGGTTCGTCGCGCGGCTGCAGGCCATCGATGCCGCGCTGGCCCTGGGCGACCTGGACGCGGCCCGGTACCTCGTTCGCCAATGGC
>JACPPN010000191.1 GCA_016190995.1 Acidobacteriota bacterium
CCCCTGGATCCCCGATCCCTGAGCTCCGAATCCCGATCTCTGAGCGCCGATCCCCGATCTCCGATCCCTGACCCCTGATCCCTGATTCGTCCATCAATGGACCTCCGGATCGTGCGGATAGTGGCACTGCCAGCACAGATAGCGCGGCCCGTGCGTTGCGAGATCGATCCGTGGAATCTCCTTCGGGCTGTTTGCATCCTTCGCGTGGCACCGCCCGCAGAACTCGCGCGCGCGCGGCTTGCTCGGGCGGCTGAGGCGCGGGGTATCCTTGTGTTGATCGCTCGCCACGTGACACTCGGTGCACGCGAGCCCTGTGTGATGCGAGACCGCTTTGACCCGCGCGATCTCGCCGTGGCAGGCGGCGCACGACGCAGGAATGTTCGGCGGGACCGGGGCGTGCGGATCGTGGCAGCTGAAGCACGGCTTGAGCGGGTTGTGCGCAATGGGATCGATCTGCGGGAACCCGGTGGGGCGGGCGGGGTCGTAGCCGTGGCAGCGCGGGCAGAAGCTGCGGTCGCGCGGCACGCGTGGCTTCGCCTCGCCGCCGCTTTCGACGTGCGCGGCAGCCGGTCCGTGACAGGCTTCGCAGGCGACCGTCTGATGTCGGGCGCCGGCATGCACCACCAGGACATCGCCGTGACAGTCGCCGCAGGCGTCGCGTCCCGCGTACCGGATGGGGCGCGCGGCGATTTCATCGACAGCCGCCGCGCGATAGTGGCCCAGGCTCCCGAAGGTGGGCGGCACGAGATACTGCCGGGCGGCGAGAAGCACCGCGCCCGACGCTGCGAACAGGACGAGCAGCCTGCTCACCTGCTGCGGCAAGCGGCGCCGGAAAAGCGCCGCTCTCACGCGTTGCAGCTGCGAGCGCCACTGCCTGGGTGTGTTGTTCTCCACGTGGGCTCCCCTCGCTCGGGTCGCGTGTCCGGACTCGAAAGGCGCTACGACCAGTCGTCGGCAGGCACCCCGCGACGGGCCACCGTACGTCTAAGGATTTCCACGATGGTCTTGTTGCGGGACCAGCGGCGACGATGGGCGATGCGTCCGATACGGTCGAGGATGTGCGCCGCTTCTGCAGGGATGTAGAGCGGGATGCGCCGGCTCGGTTTTTTCTTCATCTGTCGCGTTGAATCAGGTCGAGTGCTTCTGAATCACCGCGCGAAATAGGCACTCGAATTATGACCTGAAAGTAAACTTGATGCCAATTATTGACGTGACATTAGTCTATAGAGTAAATTGCACATCATGTCTCATGCTTCCGACGATCATCACCTGACGATCGGGAAGCGCATCCGGGCGACGCGCCGCGCGCGCCGGCTCACGCAGCATGCGTTGGCGCGCCGCACCGGCCTGTCGGAGCCGTTTCTGTCGCGCATCGAGAACGGTCGCGCCGAGCCGTCGCTTCGGACGATCGAGCGCATCGCGCGCGGGCTCGAGGTGACCATTGGCGATCTGATCGCCGCGCCGCCGCAGGCGTTTCGCCCGCCCTGTCCGGTCACGACGTCCGGCCGGTGCATCGCGGAGCTCATCTACCGGCCCTCGCGCACCCTGCCGTTTCCGTCCGAAGGCTACACGCCGAAGCAGATCGAGTTGCTCCGATTGAGCAACTATCTCGTGCAATTCGGCACGCCCGAGGCCTTGTCGGCGCTCGAGACCGTGATGCGGGCGATGCTGAAGCTCCGTGGCACGCGGCGCAACGCCCAATGGCTGCGGCTGCTGGCGCAGTCGCGAAAGGGAGCTTCGTTACAATAGGTCTCAGATCGAAAGCCTTGACCGCCGAGGGCGCTGAGAGCGCGGAGAAATGAATTACGTGAGCTTCAACCTTTGACCCCTCTCGAGTTCGTCCTTAACGGCAGCAGGCAGCAGGTGCTCGTCGACGAGCGGGCATCGCTTTTCCACGCGCTGCGGGAGCAGTGCGGCATCATGTCCGTCAAGGACGGCTGCTTGCCGCAGGGTCAGTGCGGATGCTGCCTCGCGATCGTGAACGGCGCTCCAAAGGTGACCTGTGCGTTTCCCGCCACGCGTGCGGCGGGCGCCGAGATCCTCACGCTCGAAGGTCTGTCCGAAGACGACCGCGAGCTGTGCGCGAGGGCGTTTGCCGTCGCGGGGGGTGTGCAGTGCGGCTTCTGCATTCCGGGCATCGCGCTCCGCGCGACGTGGCTCCTCGATCGCCGCCCGAGCCCGACCCGCGCCGAAATCGCAAAAGCCATCGACACGCATCTCTGTCGCTGCACCGGGTACCAGCGGATCATCGATGCGATTGAGCTGATGGCCCGCGCGCGTCGGGGCGAGCCGATTCCGGGCTTGGTGGATGATGGACGTGTGGGCGAATCGCTGGCGCGGTACGGGTCGGCCGATCTGGTGCTCGGCTTGCGGCCGTATGTGGGCGATCTGACGCGCGCGAACCTGCTGTACGGCGCGCTCGTCCTCTCAGCCCACGCGCGCGCGGGTGTGCTCGGCATCGACACCCGCACGGCCGCAGCCCTCCCGGGCGTGGTGGCGATCGTGACCGCGGCGGACGTTCCCGGCGATCGCTGGTATGGCCTGATCGAGCGCGACTGGCCCGGGCTGGTTGCCGTTGGCGAGGAAGTGCGGTGTGTGGGCGATGTGCTCGCCGCCGTGGCCGCGTGCGACGACCGAACTGCCCGCGACGCGGCGCGCCTGATCGCGGTCGAGTACGAGCCGCTCCCTCCAGTCCTCGATCCGGAGGCGGCGCTCGCTTCCTCGGCGCCGCGCGTGAACCCCCGTCACGCGAACCTGCTCGGGCGATCGACCATCCGGCGTGGCGACGTCGATGCGGCGCTGGCCGCGAGCGCGCACGTCGTGAGCGGCACCTGGGCCACCCAGCGCGTCGAGCATCTCTTCCTCGAGCCGGAAAGCGCGCTTGCCGAGCCGCTGGACAACGGGCGTCTTCGCTTGTACACCCAGGGGCAGGGGATCTTCGACGATCGCCGGCAGGTGGCGGGCTTCCTCGGCATGGCTGAAGCCGACATCGCGGTCGAGCTCGTCCCGAACGGCGGCGCGTTTGGCGGCAAGGAGGACATGTCGGTCCAGGCGCAGACGGCATTGCTCGCGCGCGTCACCAACCGTCCCGTGCGGATTACGTTGAGCCGCGAAGAATCGATCCGCATCCATCCGAAGCGCCATCCGATCACGATGCACTACACCGTGGGCTGTGACGAGGACGGGCGGCTCACCGCCGTGAGAGGGCGGATGATCGGGGACAGCGGCGCGTACGCGTCGGTCGGCGCGAAGGTGCTCGAGCGCGCGGCAGGCCACGCGTGCGGCCCGTACCGGGTTCCCAACGTCGACGTCGAATCGACTGCGGTCTACACGAACAATCCGCCGTCGGGTGCGATGCGGGGCTTTGGCGCCAACCAGGCGCACTTCGCGATGGAAGGCTGCATTGACCTGCTCGCGCAGAAAATCCGACTCGATCCGTGGGAAATGCGCTGGCGCAACGTTGTCCAGCAGGGCGACACGTTCTGCACGGGGCAGGTCCTCGACAAATCGGTCGGCGCCAGAAAGACGCTCCTCGCGGTGAAGGACGCGTACGACAGCGCCCGCCGCGCCGGACGCGCGGTGGGGATCGCGTGCGGGATCAAGAACAGCGGCATCGGCAACGGCGTGCAGGAATGGGGCAAGGTCCGGCTGGTCGTCGAACGCGATCGCTCCGTGACGCTCTACAACGGCTATACGGAAATGGGGCAGGGGCTCCTGACCGTCCTGACGCAGTTTGCCTCCACCGTGACGGGGCTGCCCGCCTCCGTCTTCCGGCCCAAGGTCGACAGCACGTTCGCGCTCGGGTGTGGTCAGACGACCGGATCGCGTGCGACGCTGTTCGGGGGACGCGCGGTGGTGAGCGCGGCCGAGAAGCTGAAGGCGGATCTCGACCGGGGCTTGTCGCTTGGCGATCTTGTCGAACGTGTGTACGCGGCTGACGTGCTCGTCGATGACACGACCGCGGTGGGATCAACCGCGCCGCCCATCAAGACGCACACCGCGTTCGGCTACGCTACGCAGCTGTGCATTTTGGACGAGCGGGGGCGAATCGATCGCATCGTGGCCGCGCACGATGTCGGGCGCGCCGTGAACCCGGCGCTCTGTGCCGGCCAGATTGAAGGATCGATCCATATGGGACTCGGCTACGCCCTGACCGAGGAGCTCGTGTGCGAGAACGGCATGCCCGTCACGTTCAAGCTGCGCGATCTGGGCGTCCTGCGAGCGCAGGACATGCCGACCATCGAGGTCATGCTCGTCGAGGAACACGAGCCCGAAGGACCGTTCGGCGCGAAGGGGGTGGGCGAGATCGGGCTGGTTCCCACCGCCGCCGCGGTGGCGAGCGCGCTCGAAGCCTTCGACGGCGTACGGCGATACCGCCTGCCCATGAAGGACTCGCCCGCCGCGCGGGCGATGAGCGTGGGCAAAGCGCGGGCACGCTGAGCTGAAGGACTGAATCTCGGGCCGTGTTTTCCTGTGCTCAGTCACGAAGCTTCGCCTCAAACCGCCGAGTGAAGGGCCCGGGGGCGGAGCGACGAAGCTTCGTGACTAGGCGGCTCTCGCAATCTATGCCCGCGTTCCGCCTGGCCAACGCGCACACCCACATCTACAGCGGTCTCGCACCGCTGGGATTGCCGCCAATCGATCCGCCGCCGCGCACATTCCTCGAAATTCTGGAGCGGCTGTGGTGGCGTCTCGATCGCGCCCTCGACGCGGACGCCCTCGGCGCCGCAGCTCGTTTCTACGTGGCGGACGCGCTGTTGCGGGGGACGAGCGCCCTCATCGATCATCACGAGTCACCGTCGTGCATCGAGGGGTCGCTTGACGTCATCGCGGACGCGTGCCAGGAGCTGGGGATGCGCGCGGTGCTCTGCTACGGCGCCACCGAACGGAACGGCGGCCGCGAGGAGGCCGCGCGCGGTCTCGCGGAGGGCCGTCGTTTCGCGCGCACGAACCGACGCCCGCTGGTGCGAGCCGCCATCGGGTTGCACGCGTCGTTTACCGTCTCTGACGACACGATTCGCGAAGCGGGCAGTCTCTGTCGCGAGCTGCAGCTTCCGCTCCACGTCCATGTCGCCGAGGATCATGCCGATGTCGACGATGCGCGCCGGCGTGGATACGATGGACCGCTCGAGCGGCTGCACGCGCTCGGCGCGCTGGTGCCGGGATCGATCCTCGCCCACGGCGTCCATCTCTCGCGTGATCAGGTCCGGATGGCTGAAGCGTTCGGGTGCTGGATCGTGCAGAACCCGCGCTCGAACCGCCACAACGGCGTGGGGTATCCCGCGTGCCTCGCCGCCAGCACGCGGGTCGCGCTTGGCACCGATGGCTTCCCCGCTGACATGATCGACGAGCTCGATGTCCTTCGCCAGCTCGGCGAGGCACACGGCGAGTCGCGCGACACGATCGATCGCCGCATGACATCGGTCCCGGACCTCGTCGCCGAGCGATTTGCCGAGGCCCCGCCGGGGGCCGCGTTCCTGCAGCTCCCGGGCGATGCGCGCGCGCGGGCGAGCGCGCTCAAACGATTGGCTCTCGAACGCCTCGTCGTCGACGGACGGCTCATCGTCGACAGGGGGAAGCTGCTGACGGGCGATATCGGCGCTATTGAGGCCGATGCGCGGGCGCACGCCGCCCGGATTTCCGCGCGCATGAGGGAGATGGGCCGTGAAACGACTGGGGCTTGAACGAGACGTCGTCGATCGCGCCTCGTACGAGAACGCCATCCGGCGTCTCCGCGAAGGGGACGTCGTGTTGCCGACCTTCGCCGAGCTCGCCAGCCCGGAGCGGATTTCCGCGACCGTCCGGGATCACCTTCGCGCCGTGGACCCTGATGCGCCGGATGCGCTGAACCTCTTTCGCGTGCATTGGCACAACGACGCGTCGCGCCGCTTGCAAGCCGAGATCCCCGAGCACATCGTGCTTCCGGAGGCGCTGACGGGCGTGCGCGCGCCCATCGTCGTGATGTTTGGAAATCGGTTCCCGATGATCGAGGCGCACAAGGTGCTGGCCGCCTACGGGTGCCTGGCGCCGCGCCTTGTCACGGGTCAATTCGATCCGACGGCGCAGAAAGCGATCTGGCCTTCGACGGGGAACTACTGCCGCGGTGGCGTCGCGATCTCGCGAATCATGGGTTGCCGCGGTGTCGCGATCCTGCCCGAAGGGATGAGCGCCGAGCGGTTCGCATGGCTCGAACGTTGGGTGGACGATCCGGCGGCCGACATCATCCGGACGCCCGGGTCCGAGAGCAACGTGAGGGAGATCTACGACGCGTGCGCCTCGCTCGAGCGCGAGCCGTCGACTGTCGTGTTCAATCAGTTCTGCGAGTTCGGCAACTATCTGGCGCACTTCGAGTGCACCGGCCTGGCGCTGGAACGCGTGACGCGATCGCTGCAGGAGCACGAGCCTGGTCTGCGGCCGCGCGCGTTCGTCTCCGCCACCGGATCGGCGGGAACCCTGGCGGCGGGCGACTATCTCAAGGACCGACACGGAACGGCCATTGTCGCGGTCGAAGCGCTCGAGTGTCCGACGATGATGTGCAATGGGTTTGGGGAGCACAACATTCAAGGCATCGGCGACAAGCACATCCCGCTCATCCACAATGTGATGAACACCGACGTCGTGACGGCCGTGTCGGATCGTGCGACCGACACGCTCGCGCTGCTGTTCAATACAGCCGTGGGCCGTGAGTATCTCGTTCACCGGCGCAAAGTCGCTCGAGCGGTTGTCGCGGCGCTCCCATCGCTCGGCCTGTCCAGCATCTGCAATGTCGTCGCTTCAATCAAAGTGGCCAAGTACTTCGATCTGGGACCGGGCGAAGCGGTCCTTACCGTGGCGACCGACGGCGCTGCGATGTACACGAGCGAGCTGGACAAGGCGCTGCACAAGCACTTCGGCGGACACTTCGATGCGATCGGCGCCGCCGAAGTGTTCGGACAGCACCTCGCGGGCGCGTCCACCGATCACCTCCTCGAGCTCACCGAAGTCGAGCGGACACGCATCTTCAACCTCGGCTACTACACGTGGGTCGAGCAGCAGGGCGTCTCGATAGACGATTTCCAGGCGCGTCGGCATCAGGCGTTCTGGCGATCGCTCCGCGAGCTGCCGGCGATCTGGGATCGCATGATCGGCGAGTTCAACGCGCGAACGGGAGCGGCGGTCACGTCATGAGCGGGGAAGCGGTCGCCTCCGCCGGCGCGTCCACCCGATGGCGCCTCGCGACCACCTTCACGTGCCGCGGATGCGGCGGCACCACGCTGAACGGCACCATCCCGACGGCCTGCCCGTTCGTGTGTCCTGGCGCCGCGAGCGGTGACGGGCGCGATCACGTGCTGGCCCGTTCCCTCGATCCATCGATTGTCACGTTTCCCGCGCGCAAAGACCCGAACCCCTTCCTTCGATACCGCGAGCTGCTGCATTCGTACCATCTCGCGCGCAGCGTTGGCATGTCCGACGCGGAATACGTCGCCCTGGTGGAGCGGCTCGATGCTGCTGTCGCATCGATCGATGGTCGCCGCTTCATCGTCACGCCCTGTGAGCCGAGCGGCGAGCTTGGCGAGGCGCTCGGATTCGCCGCGAACGGCGGCGTCTGGGTGAAGGACGAGACCGGCAACGTGTCGGGCTCGCACAAGGGACGACATCTGTTCGGCGTGATGCTTTGCCTGCTGGTTGCGGAGCACGCGGACAGTACGCTCGACTCGCGCCGGCCCCTTGCCATCGCCAGTTGTGGCAACGCCGCCCTGGCTGCCGCGACCCTTGCGCGAGCGGCCAATCGGTCGATCGACGTCTTCATTCCACCTTCAGCGGATTCGGGTGTGGTCGAGCACCTCGAGGACTTGGGCGCACATCTGACGCTGTGCCGCCGAACGGCTGCGGCGACGGGCGATCCGTGCTATCGGCAGTTTCACGAAGCGGTGGCGCGAGGCGCCGTGCCATTCTGCTGCCAGGGCAGCGACAACGCCGTGACGATCGAGGGCGGCGAAACCATTGGATATGAGATGGTGACCGCCCTCGGCGAGACAACGCTCGATGCCATCGTCATGCAGGTCGGCGGCGGCGCGCTTGCGAGCGCCTGCTGGCAGGCGTTCGTCGACGCGAATCGGCTTGGACGGATCTCGCGTCTCCCCCGCCTGCATGCCGTCCAGACGCGCGGCGCGTTTCCGCTGGTGAGGGCGTACGAGCGGGTGGCTGCGCGAGTCTCACCCCGCATGGCCTCTTCGTCCGCGGACCGATCCGTCATCGTCCAGGACGCGTTGCAGCACGCCGCGGCGCATCGAGGCGAATTCATGTGGCCGTGGGAAGAGGAGCCTCGCAGCGTCGCGCACGGCATTCTCGATGACGAAACCTACGACTGGATCGCCGTCGTCGAGGGGATGCTCGTGTCGAACGGATCGCCTGTCGTCGTCGATGAAGACACGCTGGACGAGGCGAACGTGCTGGCGCGCGACACGACGGGCATCAACGTCGACCACACCGGATCGGCCGGCCTGGCAGGGTTGATGGCCCTGCGGCGAGCGGGATGTGTGCGAGATGGGGAGAAGGTGGCGGTGATTTTCTCCGGCGAGCGGTGTAGGCGGTAACCCGCCGCGGCGCCCGGCGGCCACGGCGCTGTCGGTGACCGGCCGCTGGGAGCGGCATTGCGTCGGGCCGACGAGAACGGCTCGCCAGGAGGGCTGGCCCTGCGCTCATTACCGTGGTAATCTCCAAGTATGGCACTCGCTCATTCGAAGGTCACCGCGCAGGGGCAGATTTCGGTTCCCGCTGAAGTGCGTCGGCGGCTTGGCGTTGGTCCGGGGTCGGTCCTGGAATGGGACGAAGAGGGCGAAAAAATTGTGGTCCGGCGGTCGGCTCGCTATGCCTCCGAGGACATCCATCGGGCATTGTTTCCGAAGCAGGCGCCAAAGCCTCGGACGCTCGACGAGATGAAGGAGGGGATCCGGCGACGCGTGCGGGAGCGGCATGCGCGCCGTTGACACCAACGTCTTGGTTCGACTCATTACCCGGGACGATCCCCGGCAGGTTGTATCAGCCGACCGGTGGGTCGCGAAAGGCGCCTGGGTCTCCCTCCTGGCCCTCGCCGAGGCGACGTGGGTGCTCGCGGCGGTGTACGAACGTAGCGCGGCTGAGATTGCCACGGCGGTCGAGATGCTCCTCAGTCATCGGGAGCTGACTCTTCAGGACCCAGACGTCGTGGCGCGGGCTCTCGACGCTTTCCGGACAAGGCCGGCGCTGGGCTTCTCCGACTGCCTGCTGCTCGAGATCGCCCGAAAGGCGGGGCACCTTCCGCTGGGCACCTTCGACCGCGATTTCAGCAAGCTCGACGGAGC
>JACPPN010000192.1 GCA_016190995.1 Acidobacteriota bacterium
GATGATCCCCTCGGCGGCGAGGTCGAGGTCGGCGTCGTCCATGACGATGATCGCGTTCTTGCCCCCGAGCTCGTGGTGGACGTGCTTGAGGTTGTCCGCGGCCGCCTTCAGCACTGCCACGCCGGTCTCGCGGGAGCCCGTGAGCGTGATCACGGGCACGTCCGGGTGGCGGACGAGCCGGTCGCCGACTGCGCCCCCGCCGCCGTGGACGATGTTGACGACCCCCGGCGGAATCCCGGCCTCGGCCAGGAGTTCGACGAAGCGCTCGCCGAGCGCTGGGGTGTCGGTCGCCGGCTTGAAGACGACCGTGTTGCCGCAGACCAGGGCGGGCATGATCTTCCACGAGGGGATCGCCATCGGAAAGTTCCAGGGCGTGACGATGGCGCAGACGCCGAGCGGCTGTCGAACCGACATCGCGAACTTGTTGCGCAGCTCGGATGGAACCGTCTGGCCGTACTGCCGGCGTCCTTCCCCGGCCATGAAGAAGGTCATATCGATGGCTTCCTGGACGTCGCCGCCCGTCTCGCTGAGCACCTTCCCCATCTCGCGCGTCATCTCGCGAGCGAACCGATCCTTGCGGGCGACGAGCATCTGGGCCGCGCGAAAGAGGATCTCCGCGCGCCGCGGCGCCGGGACGAGGCGCCAGCGCTCGTACGCGCGGGTCGCCGCGTCGACGGCCGCATCGACGTCGCGCGCGGTCGACCGCTGGAACAAGCCGATGAGATCGTCGCTCCTGGCGGGGTTGCGGTTCTCGAACACCGCACCGCCCAATGTGGGCACCCATTGGCCGTCGATGTAGTTGTTGTAGGTCGTGACGTCAGTCGTGGTGGCCATAACCTCACCAGCGTGCCGTACTTGTGGAAGGGCACGCAACCGGCCACGCTGAGGGCTGAGAGGGTTCGCGGTTCCCGGTTCGCGGGTGGCGCCCAACGGCGCCGCGCGCATCAGTTTTTCTGGGAGAAATGCCGCGCATCTCCGTCGGTCAGTGCGCCTCCTCGAACCCGGAACCTGGAACCTTGAACGGGGAACCGGCAGATTCACAGGCTCTGAGGGCTGCCGACTGTCGAGGGGTGGGCCGCCTCGTGAGGATCATCTGACCGTGATTTCCGTCTTCGAAGGTGTAGGGTTCACCCAGGCCCGCACAAGGCTCTCGTGTCCGTCGCCCGTCGCGGCCACGCCAAACAGGTAGTCGTCGATGGAGAGATTGGAGAAGGTGGCGTGGGTGGCGGTGGCCACGGTCAGCTCGTGCTGCCAGTCGGTGGCCGCGGCATCCCGCCAGACCACCGTGTATCCGGTGGCGCCTGGCGAGGCGTTCCACCGGAGGGTGGCGTCGTAGCGCGAAGGCGCGCGCTCGGGCAGCCGGCGATTGCGTCGATCCGGCACCAGCGTCGGCGCGGCGGGAGCGAGCGCGAGGCTGGCGAGCGTCGCGGCGTTTACGCGCGCGTTTTGGGCCAGATAGGGCACCGAGATCCCCTCGAACGTGTCGGCGGCGGAATGCTGGCGGGCGTAGTTCTCGTTCGATTCGGTGATCCGCACGGCGGCGAAGCCATGTTCGTTGAAGGCGGTGTGATCGCCGCCACGCGCGAACCTGTCGTGCATCGGGATGAGGCGGACGACGTGGCCCGGGAGGTAGCGCGCCGCCGCGCGCCGGATGTAGCGGGCGAGCTGGCGTGACAAAGAGTCCTCCGGCCCCTCGGCGAAGACGCGGACGCTTTCCGAATCCACGACCCCGTTGCCGCCGACCGCGCCGCCCACGATGTCATTGTTGAGCACGGCGTCGATAATCACGCCGCCGACTTCCGCGTTGTGCGCGTGAAGCCGCGCGCCGACCAGGTTCTGCTCTTCCCCCGCAAACGCGATGAAGACGATCGTCGCGTCGAAGTTGACGCCGCTTTCGGCAAACACCCGCGCCAGCTCCATCGTCACGGCCGTGCCACTCCCATCGTCGTTGACCCCGGGCGCGCGGGTGTCAGACGCGCGCGATTGGTCGGGACCGGCGGCCGCCGTCTCCCGTGGTGGGACGGAGGAGAGAGGATTCGATCCCTGTTGATCGGCACTGCTATAGGAATCGTAGTGCCCGCTCACGTAGATGCGTCGCGCGGACCGCCCGGGCAGGACGGCCATGACGTTGAGGACCTCGACGTCACGGGTGATCCGATCGCCTTGTTTGGGAATAGCGTACGCGTCAAAGCTCACCTGGAGCCGCGAACCTGCCCGCTTCAGCTCGTCGAAGATCCACTGCCTGGCGGCGCCGATCTCGTTGTCCTGTGGATCAATCGAAGACAGGGTATTCCGCGTCTTGAACGACTCGAGCTTGCGCAGGGTCGCCGCGAGACGCTCCTCTGAGACGCTGGACAGCAGACCGGTCACGCGCGGATCGAGGTCGGAGGCTCGGGCCTGCGCCCGTGCGACGGGACTGGTGACGGCATCGAGCGACGTCGGAAAGGTCGGGCGTCGCAGGCGCACCGCCGGCAACGCGAGAAGGAGCACAAAGAGCCACACACACGCGCGGGCCATTCCTTACTTATCTGAACTTGACGTGCTGCAGGTAGTCGCCCGACGCGATCCGTTGGGCGCCGCCGAGAGGCGCGTTGTAGAAGTAGGCCCAGGCCGTCTCGACCCGGCCGTACTCCAACGCCACCTGGGTTTCGGCGCGCGTGTAGAGGCTGCGGTCCGGATCGTCCGGCCGGTATCCTTCGATTTCGTCGAGGGCCCGAAGAACGGTCGCCGACTCCGTCATCTTGTACGCTTCGCCCCAAACCCGGCCATCCGGATCCGGGACGGCGGCGGGATAGATCCCAAGGTCGAACAACATCGCCGCGATCCAGCCGCGCCCGACGTACTCGAGGTACTCATCGATGCCGAGGCGCCGGCGGCGGTCGAAGCCGGCCATCAGGGTGCCGTAGAAGAAAACCAGGCTTACCACGGGTTACGCTCCGGGACGATCGTCCGCGCGCGCGGAACGCGGCCGGCGTCGCGATTGCCACTCGCCGGCCAGAATCGCGTACAGGTGAGAATCGAGAAACTCGCCGTGCTTGGCGAACGATTCGCGCAGGCGCCCCTCACACGTCGCGCCGAGCCTTTCGAATGCCCGCTCGGACCGATCGTTGCCCTCGACGATCCGTGCTTCGATCCGATGGAGCTTCAGCGTCGTGAAGGCGTAGTCGAGGATCAGCTCCTTCGCCTCCTCGTTGACGCCGGATCCCCACCAGGAGCGTGCCAGCCATGTGCCAATTTGTGCGGTCGACAGCTCCCGATCGATGTGTCGCAGCCCGGTAATGCCCAGCGCCACGTCGCGTGCGACGTCCGCGATGACGAAGAGATGCTCGTGATCCTGCCGGCGATGTTCGTGACAGCGCACGATGAAGTGCAGCGTTTCGTCGATGGTAGATGGAGGGTCGAATGCGAGAAACCGCGTCACCTCCGGATCCGAGGCGTGCTGGAACAGGGCCTCGGCGTCGGTTTCCTCCGGTTCGCGCAACAGCACCCGACGACCCACGAGGACGGGGAGCGGACGTTCCATTTGACCTGAGGGGCGATCGGCCGCGGGAGCGAGCAGTTAGATGTAGTCGAAGTCTAGGGTCAGTTGCGGGCTTAGTCAAGACGGCAGTCAGTAGTGGGCTATCGGCGTTAGCCCACCACCCGGCAGTCCCTCGGCTGCGCGGGGTGCGCGCGAGGGAGCCACCGCCCGACTACCCGGCGGGGTGCTTCGGACGCGGCAGCGCGTCGATCACCGCGGAAGGGATCGAGAACGAAATGGCGACGGTCTTGCCAGTGCCGCCGAGCTCGATCGACTGCAGCATTGCTTGGAGCTCCGGTTTCGCGCTCGACTGCAGCTTGATCAACGCCACGAATCCGCGCAAGACGTCGCGCAGGTTCTCGGCCGCCTGCTCGTCCCGCGCTTCGGCGCGAAGCATGCCGCTGATGCCGCCGTTGACGTGGCCCGAGGCCGCGAACCAGTGGAGCGGTGGGATCTGCCTCGAGACGTTGTCCGGCAAATTCGCCCGCTTTGCAATGGCATCGAAGCGGCCGATCGCCCAGGCGTTGCTCCCGCTGGCCATCTCACGCATGAGCGTCATCAGCGCGTCGTTGGACGTGACGTTCTTGCCTCCGCCCACATGCGTGTCAATCGCACGCTTGACGGTCGCCGAATCGCCGAACACGGCCAGGCCGGGCTCCATGAAGCCGAGCATCGCGCTCGTATCGCCATGTGAACCATGTGTCGTACGAATAAGACGACGCCCACGGTACTCCTCGACGACCCCGCCCTCCTGTCGGGCGAGCGTTTCGAGGCGAACCTGATCGAACCGGCCGCGGACGAGCACCATCCCGCCGTTCCGGTCGGAGGCGGACGGCGCGACACACGCCACGACGTGATCCACGTCGCTCTCGATGTTGAGGCCGGTCTTCTGCTCGAATTCGTTCTGTCCCTGACCGTGCTCGGGCATGACCTGCTTCAGGCGTGCGCGCAGCTCCGAGGTCATCACCTCGCGCACGTTCGCGTACGCGACGACGTCAGCGTCGGCCGGCACGTAACTGAGCTCAGCCGGCCCGTACGCAGTGGAAGCGACGGTCGGGAACCCGCCGTAGTAGGCGAGCAGGCCGGTGCAAAGCCCGGCAACAAGAATCCCGGCCGAACCGAACAAGAAGTACCTCGTCCGCGTCGTCATGGGAGTCGACCTCTATGGGATTATACCGGCCGCGGGCGCGAAAAGTTCCCTACTGTTCCAACACATACTCCCGCCGCTCGACGGCGCGCGCCGCCAGATACAGGAACCCCAGCCAGAAGACGAAGAGCCATGCCAGGCTCGCACCTATCGGCGGAGCCTGGCGGAACATCGCCTGAATGAGGCTCGTGGCGCTGTCTTGAGGCATCGCGTGCGGAACCAGGGCCTGCAGGTAGTACGCCACGGTGAACCTCCGCAGATAGCCGGGAAAGAGCATCGCGGCCGGCTCCCAGCCGATCACGAACATCAGGCCGGTCAGGAGCGGCCGCTTCATCTCGGCGCCGATGAACGCAAACAACGCGCCGTACACCGCCAGACCGAGCGCGAGCAGGCCCAGATCCGTCAGGAGCGGCACGAACGACTGGGCCAGCGTGCCTCCAATGGGGACAACGAGCAGGTACACCAGCACGACGGAAGGGAGCACGACGAAGATCGTGCAAACCAGATACGCGAGGTACTTGCCGAACAGCACCGCACCGCGAGGAACCGGCCGCGTGAAGAGATAGGTGATCGTCTTGTCGTCTACTTCGTCGGCGATGAGCGACGTACCGTAGAAGACGCCGAGGACCGGCACGGTGAACCGCAGATAGAACACCCAAATCATCAGGCCAAAAATCGTGGCGCCCGCGATCCTCGTCCCGTTGACTTGCATGACCGGTCCCAGGCTCGCCACGCCGCGGGTAATGGCGGCAATCAAGACCGGTCCTGCGACGACGAGGGCCATGAAAATCGTCCGGCGAGACCACAGCATCTCGCCGATCGACAGGTCGAAGACCCGCAGGGCCGAACTCAGAAACGAAATCGGTGTGCGCTTCATCGTACGCCGGGCTCGTGCGGCAGATTCGACACGTTGGTGCACCTTCGAGGGCGGGCGCGGGCTGCCTACTTCACGAGATACTTGAACACCGCCTCCAGATTGTCGTCAGGCGACGTGATCTCGTCGATGGGCCCGACCTCGCCCGACGCCGCCATCTCCGTCACCCGCGTGTAGAACGCATCCGGCCGGGCGGTCTCGACGACCACGGCGCCCTCTTCCAGCTTGAGGCTGAGGACATCGTCATGGGCCAGCAGTTCGCGCGCGAGCGCGCGGGGCTCGGCCGAGCGGATGTACACGGTGTGCGGATGTTCGTCGATGAGCTCGCGGATTTGGTGCACGTTGCCTTCGGCGAGGATCCTGCCGTTGTTGATCAGCAGAATCGTCGACGTCATGGCCTCGATTTCATGGAGGATGTGACTCGAGACGAGCAGGCTCTTGCCGCTTCTTCCCCACTCCCGAATCAGCCGGATCGTCTTCCGCCGGCCGAGCGGGTCCATGCCGGCCAGCGGCTCGTCGAGAATCAGCAGCTCCGGATCGTGGACGATGGCCTGCGCGAGCTTCACACGCTGCCGCATGCCCTTGCTGTAGGCACCGATCTTCTTGTCTGCCGCCGCGAGCAGATCGACCGTCGCCAGCGCGGCCCGCGCCGCCTCCGCGGACGCCTGGTCATCGAGGCCGTTCAGCCGCACGAGCGCACGAACCCAGTCGAACCCGGTCATGCGGTCGTAGAAGGCGTCCTGCTCGGGACAGAAGCCGACGTTGAAGAAGAGCGCGGGATTGCGCCACACCGGCTCGCCGAGGACCTGGACCGCCCCTTTGCTCGGCTTCAACTGGCCGGTGATCAACTTCATGAACGTCGACTTCCCCGCGCCGTTCCGGCCGAGCAGTCCTGTTATGCCCGGCGGAATCGTGACGCTGACGTCGTTGAGCCCTATCACCTGCCCGTACCACTTGGAGACATGGTCGGCCGACACGACCGGCCGGGCGGCGGCCGGGTGGGGCTCGAGGGCGGCGACCGTCACGTCACCACCTCCACGCCGCGCACGCGGCGCTCGAGCACGGAGATCGCGATGACGATGAGACCGATCGTGGCGACGAGGGACACCTGCCACGGCGTCTCGTAGCGCGGCTCCATGCGAAAGATCCGGTCGCCAATCTGCGCGAGATTGGCGGGAAAGGAGATCCACGACAGCCGCGTGCCACCCGTGATGACGCGCAGCACATTGAACATCGCGTCGGTGAACAGGACGATCCCGGCGTAGAGAATGCCGACGAAGCGGCTGCTGTTGGACAGCGAAGAGAGGGCGAGCATCGCGAATGACGCGACCATCACCTGGAGGAACGAAAACAGCGTCACGGCGGGGAACAGGAACGGATTCTGGCGCGCGAACGCGAAGCTGCCCGAGAGGATGATCTGCACGAGGAGCAGCAGCAGGCCCGGCAGCCACGTCACGAGCAGCAGGAATGCCGCCAGGATGGCGAGCTTGCCGGCGATGTAGTCCACCCGCGTCAGCGGCTTCGAGAGATAGATCTGCAGCGCGTGGGCGCGGCGGTCGTTGGCGATGAGGCCGGCGCCGGCCCAGATGGTGACGAAGAACACGAACGACGCCTGCTGGTCCAGGAAGTTGCGAAACGTCTCCGGCGTCACGGCGAGCAGCGACGCCGTCTGCGGGAAGTTCGTGGTGGTGTAGATCTGGACGGCGCGCACGAAGAAGGGGATCCAGGCGACCAGGATCAAGCCGATGAACACGCGGCGCCGGATCATCGCCTTGATCCCGGCAATGGCAATCACCGTCCAGGCGCTGCTGTGCGCCTCGCGCGTGCCGCGATAGCGCCGGTAGCTCTGATCGTGAATGGGCATCGCTACTCCTCGCCCACCGCCTTGGCGAAGACGTCCTCGAGCGTCGGGACGCTCGGGCGGAGGTGGCGGATCTGGAATCCGTTGGCTGCGGCCAGCGAGAAGATCGCCCGGGGGCCGGCGCTGTCAGGCACGAACACGCGCATCACATCCTGATCGGCGGCGTGGCACTCGAAGCCGACGCCCTTGGCGACCTCGGCGAACGCCACGTTGTCGCCCTTGATCCGGACCTCGTAGACGCGGCCGCCAGGCCCCTTGAGATCCCTGATCGGACCCTGCGCCGCCATCGTGCCCTTGTCGAGCACGACCACGTGATCGCACGTGTATTCGACATCGGGCAGCAGGTGGGAGGAGAGAATCAGATTGACGCTCTTGTTGTACGCGAGATCCCGGATGAGCTCGAGCATCTCGTCACGGCCCTTCGGGTCCATGCCGTTGGTCGGCTCGTCGAGGAAAAGCAGATCCGGATCGTGCACCAGCGCCTGCGCCAGCTTGATCCGCTGCTTCATGCCGGTCGAGTACGTCTCGAGATTGCGGTACCGCGCCTCGCCCAGCCCGACGTAGTAGAGCACTTCGTGCGCGCGCTGCATCGCATCGACGGCCGGCAGGCCCGCGAGCTCGCCGCAATAGGCCACAAAGGTCACGGCATTCATGCCGGGGATGTGCGCATCGCTCTCGGGCATGTACCCCAGCCGCGCCCGGATGTCGAGCTGCCGCCGTACGACATCGAGCCCCAGAACCTGCATCGCGCCCTTGGTCGGCGGGATGAAGGCGAGCAGCGCCTTGAGCATCGTGCTCTTGCCCGCGCCGTTCGGCCCGAGCAGCCCGACGGCGCCGGGCGGAAACGTGGCCGACACGTCGCGCAGGGCCAGAGCAGACCCGTACGCGACGCTCACGTTTTCGAGCTTGACCACCGGCGCGGTCGGCGATTCCGGCATGTAATGAAGTATACGGACGTTTCGACGACCGGTTCCCGCGCGCGCCCTCGGACGTGTCTTGAACGACTACCGCCTGAAAGGCGGTAGACTCCGGCGCACGACTGAAAGTCGTCCCGCGCCCCCTCGCGGTAGTCGTTCATAGGGCGCACACTCGTGCGCCACCTAGTCCGACGTGCGGGGCTGACC
>JACPPN010000013.1 GCA_016190995.1 Acidobacteriota bacterium
AGCTTCGGCTGGCAAGCCGGTTCAGCGTTCGCTTGAGAGATCGAGCAAGCTTCGGCTGGCAAGCCGGTTCAGCGTTCGCTTGAGAGATCGAGCAAGCTTCGGCTGGCAAGCCGGTTCAGCGTTCGCTTGGGAGATCGAGCAAGCTTCGGCTGGCAAGCCGGTTTTTCGCTGGTCGGGAAGGTCAGTACCGCCCAGACTTGGTATTCGGCGTCCTGCGGTCACGGGCGCCTATTTGTCCCTCACGCGCACGAGTGGGCCGCTAGCTCAATTGGCAGAGCAGCAGACTCTTAATCTGCGGGTTGCAGGTTCGATTCCTGCGCGGCTCACCAGCCTTCGCTCGCGAATGCAGGCGAAGGCTACCCGCCGGAGCCTTGGCGAAGGCGGGCTTCCACAGTCTGCCCGAGAGCTACGGCTGGCAGGCCTTGTCAGCAGCTCTCGAATGTAGACGAAGGCTGCGATTTCTTCCTCATCCTCAACTGGTTCAGTACGCAGAAACTGCCGGCATTGTCCGCCGCATTACGCTTTACTTGGGTTCTCTTTCGGTCTCGCAGTTGCAACGGTGCGGCCATGGCTGCGCCGCCAACCATCGTCTACCTGCTCCGGAGCATCGCCGACCCGAATCGCTACTACACAGGCCTAACGTCTGATCTCGAAGGCCGATTAGCGGCTCACAACGCTGGCCTTTCCCCGCACACAGCTGACGGAGCACCCTGGGAACCGATCGTTTCCATATGGTTCTCTGATACAGGGCGAGCGACCAGGTTCGAGAAGTATCTGAAATCTGGCTCCGGCCGCGAATTCGCGAGGCGGCATTTCCGATGATTCGGTGGTCGGACGTTAAACGGGGACCTCACAAACCAGCCGGCAAAGAGACCGAATGGTTGTTCGCTCGAGACGGAAAGGTTGCTGCGCCGCCATCTTCGGCGGAGACGTCCTTTGGTATCCAGTGCCCTCGCACGCACGGAAGTGTTGCGCGCGCTTTTGCCGGCAGGCGACGAGGCAGTTGCCAGAGGCCGCAGCGTACTTCAGCGGCTGGATCTCGTTCGAGTCAACGATCGCGTCCTGAATGCCGCAGCGGTCTTGCACCCGCCTGAGCTTCGCTCGCTGGACGCCATTCACCTCGCCACGGCGCAGCATCTCGGTCGTGAGCTGACTGCGCTCGTCACGTACGACGACCGGATGGCGACGGCAGCGAAACAACTCGGCTACAAGATTGTCCAGCCGCGCTGATGAACGAGAGACCGCCTTGCCGACGGCCGCTATGTGCGCAGTCGCCGGTACAGCCACCCCTCGGTCGCCAGGATGTCCGCGGACTACGGTCCGCAGGGCACCGAGCTGCCTCAGCCATTCGCCAATCTGGATCCAACTGGCGAACGTTTGGCTCACCAGCTCCAACCTGCTGATTCCACACGGCCGGAATCTCGATACCGAATAGGCAATCGAACCGCGCTACTCGGACCTGTTATGCACCCGGTGCGCCACGACGATCGTGGCGTCGGATGTCGTCGAGGTGCGTTCAGCCGAATGTAGCACTCGTGCTACAATGGCCCTCATGCGCCGAACAATCACCCAGCGGGAGCTCCGGAACGAGAGCGGGCGAATCATGCGGGCGCTGGACACCGGCAAGACCTTCATCATTACACGCAATGGAGTACCCGTCGGCGAGCTGATCCCACTGCGGGAGCGGATGTTCGTGGCGGCCGAGGCCGCGGTTGCCGCGTTCGCTGGCGCCCCCCGCGTGGACATCGAGCGGCTTCGGAAGGATATTGACGCCGCCATCGACCAAGACCCCGCTCCGCGTGGCTGACAAACCTCACGCGCGCGGGCTTGTCGACACCTCGGTCATGATTGACCTCGAATTGATCAATCCCAGCGAGCTGCCCATCGAGCTCGCCGTCTCTGCGGTCACGATGGCCGAACTCGCGGCCGGGCCGCACGCGACCGCTGATCCGGCGGAACGCGCCCGTCGCCAAGATCGGCTGCAACGGGCCGAGGCGACTTTCGATCCGCTCCCGGTCGATGCGGCCGTCGCTCGAGCGTACGGCCGCGTTTACGCCGCAGTTGCCGTGGCAGGCCGCAAGGCGCGAGGTCGGCGCGCCTTCGATCTGCTCATTGCCGCAACAGCGATCGCGGCCGGCCTGCCCCTCTACACACGCAATCCGGACGATTTCGCCGACCTTTCGGACTTGCTTCAAATCGTCGCCATCTGATCCGTCCAGCCGTCAACTTGAACCGTTACCGAGTTCGCACTCACGCGCAAGCTATCGAGCTCGTCTGCGGAGCCGGGACAGCGGACATCTGGTGGAAACGAGCCACCTTGCGAAGGGAAGTGGCGCGCCCTGCCTGCCTTCGTTCGAAATGATGCGTACACCACAGGCACGCCGTCGATCACGATACTGGCGCCCGCGATGGCGCTACCTTCGGGGCTACGCGTGCCATCTCGGGCTCGACGCGCTCGAGCAGTCGGGCAAGTGCATCCTGAACTTCCGCACGATGTCGCTCGTGCTCGCCGAGCCGCCGAGTGGCGCCGGCCCGCGGGCGGGCGCGTGCACGCGCCCTGACAGTCATCCTGACAGCCAACACGGTCAAGCTGAATGTCTCGACGCCAGCACGGCATCCATCTTCCGTCTCTCACCTCACCGTGGGAGCATGCACGACGCGTCGTACAGCTCACGGCCATCGAAGGCGGACCAGCCGATGGCCGAGCGAAGCAACGTCAGAGCCTCAGCCGCACCTGCACATCCACGCGCCGGTTGCCTGCCCCGGGGGCCGGTAGGTAGGTATCTGCGAGGGAAATGGCTCTCCCGAAAAGCGGCGACGTGAGAGTGCCGATGGGAATCGCCGGGTTCGTGTGGTTCAACAGGTTCCGGATAGAAACCGAGAATGTCAAATTGTACGCCTTTGCTGTGAGCGGATCTGTGAGGATAGCCTTCACGCCAGTCGCGCCCGCAGACGCTGGGTCACCCTTGGGCCCTCCGCTCTTGCTGCTGCCAAAGCCGACGGTTTTGCTCAGGCGGAGGTTCACTGTGAAGGAGCTGGACGCCTCGCCATAGTTGCGTGGAATCATCTCTTCGTCAGAGGAGGGATTCGGATTGAACGCGCCGAGCGGCGTGATCACTACGCCAGCGTTGTTGGGATCGGCAGCGAGCGCTGGCCGCTCTGTCAACAATGTATCTCCATTGATGTCGCTGCCCGTCGTGATGTTGAACGGCGTCCCCGAGCGAGCAACGATGTACGGGCTGAGCTGAAATCCGCGGGGCGCTGCAATCGAGGCGCCCAGCACAAAGCGGTGCCGTTCATCCAGGAGGGAACGCCCGTACTCCGCGCTCTCGCCATAGGGATCGGCGGGGAAGGTCGCCGCCCCGTCCGTGTCGCTGCGCGCGCGGTTTAGGACGTACAACACGAACAGCGCGACACTTCGATGAAAGCGGCTGCTCACATTCGTGGTCCACTGGTTCTGATTGAGAGTGCCACTCGATTCGTACAGGAAAATGTTGCCCTGGCCATAGGGCCGAATCCCGCTTGTCGACACGCCGGGTACAAATGTTCCAGGTAACGGGGCATTGATGTTGCGAGAGCGCAATTGGTGCAGGCCGCGAGACGTGGTGAACGTGCTCGTCACCGTCGTCTTCCACGGCAGCAGACGCTCGATGCCAATCGAGGTTTGAATGATGTAGGGCGCGCGCAAATCCGACGCGAGGCGCCGGATGGTCACCGGCTGCTGCTGGGCACTGAGTGTCTCGACCGTGGGCACGGTGGGGAAAAAATCGGGGTTGCGAACAAGGTATTGCTGCTGATTCAGTCCGTTTAGTCGGACGGCCTGCAACATCAGCTTTTCGCTGAAACGATCGTAAAAGATTCCGGAGCCGAATCTCAGGGCCGTCGTTTTCTTCTTGTTGGGAGGACCCGGAGCCCAGGCAAAACTGATCCGCGGCGCGAAGTCCTTTACGGAGTGAATGTTGCTTTGCAGCTCGTAGCGAAGGCCGAGGCTCAGCACGACGTTCTGGCGCACGCGCCAATCGTCCTGAAAGAACAGGCCCAGGTCTGCCTGGCTGACATTCGCGTGTGGGCTGCCGGCTGTCAGGGAAAACTGGCTGGCGCCACCGCCCAGCGCGCGGATTTGCGCGGGTGGAAGGCCCAGGCTTTGAAAGACCACCGTGCGGCGATACTGTTCGAGCGCGGTGATTGGGACCACCACAGGCTGTCCCGCCTCGTCGAGCACGACTTGGTTGTTGGCGTCCAGGAGCGGCGCTGTGCGGCCGGAAAATCTGAACGTGCCGCCGAAATTCTGCGGCGAGACATCGGAAATGGCGGTGGCGCGTACGCGGGCACCCCATCTCAATGAGTGCGCACTGGGAAGGTAATACGTGTAGTTCTGAAGCTCCCATCGATCTTGGGCGATAAAGGAGTGCCCGATGTCCGCGCCGCCTGCAAGAAAAGCCCCGGTCACGTTGATGGTCGGCACGGAGTTGTCGCCGCGTTGATCCAGGGAGTTTCGCACGAACTGAAGGCGCGTTTCGTTGATCACTCGCGGACCGAGCACGGCGGTTTCCGTGAGTTGAACCACGTGTTCGGTTTCAGAGGTGTTGTACGTGCGGGACAGCAGCGAGAGATCTCCGATACCGGCGTTGCTACGGGTGATGCGCGTGTTGGAGTAGCGGACCACCAGGGTGTTGTTTGGATTCCACTGATAGTCCAGGCGAGGGCTGACGCTCGTGCGGAGCTGCGGGCTGCCGACCGCCTGGCGGAACGGCAGGACGTTCATGCCGGCATCCAGAACCGTCGCGTTGATCACCGTCTTCGTGCTGGTCTCACGCGCTTCCAGGTCCAACGTGAACGACGCGCGTTTGTTCAAAGGGCCACTCAGATTCCCGCCCGAAAGCGCTTCCTGAAAGAGCGGCCGGTCCCAGGCATAGAAGGGATTCCGCGAATTGAGACTCCCGTGCCCGAAGTTCAGATACAGCTGGCCGCGGAACTTGGCCGACCCTGGCTTGGTGAACACTTCGATCCGCCCGAAACCGACGCGATCATAGACCGCCGAAAAGGGATTTTGATTCGTGCGGAACTCGCGGATCGAGGCTTTGGGCGGAAGACGGGCCCCCGTGAATCCATCGATGAACAGCTGCGTGCCCTGGGCCGCTGCGGAGGATCCGGCCAGGGCCTCCAAGTCGGCGGCGAGGTCGTCGGGATTGTCGGACAGCGCCTCGAAGTCGGCGCCCGGGAGGACGACCGTGCCCCTATTAAAGGCGGGCTCGTGCTTGATGTTAATTTCCTCCTTTATCGGTGCGATGCTCAGCAAAACGGGAAGCGTCGTGGTGCGCCCTGCGCCAACATCGACCGCGGTGTTCTCATACAGAGCGAACCCGGCAAAGAAGACGCGCGCCGTGTAGCGGCCCGGGGCGAGACCCCTGAACGCATAAGTCCCTGTCGCATCGGTTGCGATCGTCTTTGAGTTCTCTTGGGCGTCAGTGAGCATGACAGTGGCGCCCGGAATGGCACCGCCTGTTCCATCAATAACACGCCCGCTTAGTGTTGCACTAGTCGCCTGCTGCGCAGCCACCGTGCCGGCCGCCAGCACAAACACGAGCAAGTAAGCAGACAGGCGAAATCCCATTTCTAATCTGAACACGTCTGCTACTTCGAAGTCTCGCGTGCCTTGACGGAAGCCTACGTCGTGGAAACCGGCATCGCGGTTGTGCCACCGCTAGCCGTGCTTGCCCAGCTGAAATGTGTACGAATGTCACATCTCCGTGCAAGCCCGGCTTAGAGGCGCGGCCGCCCCGCGGCCGCGCAAACTAGTAACGAAGCGGAGCCGACCCTTCACGGTGACGTTCTTACTCGACGGTTTGAGGCGGAGCTTCGTTACTCTTCCGACAACGCGTCATACGGCTGCCGGTGACTGGGTTCATCCATGACTGGACGACTTCTCCTGCGGTCAGCCCGCCTCTGATGCTCAAGGCACGCTGATGTCGAAGAAATTCCAAAGACCGCCGATTTGCATTTGGCCATCCGGGCCGGGGAGGAGGACCGGTTCGACGCCTGCCACCATCACAATGGCGGTCACACGGGACGGGTCTGACCCGATCGTGCACATGACCAGGACGGCCTCGCCTTCCTTCAACTGAGCGAACGAAACCGCGGGCATCCGCCCCGGGTCGAGCTGGCCGCCGCCTGCCGGATCGCTCGTGGTGCCTTGCGAGCCCCGGCCTCCTGGTGCAGCGCCACCGGCGGCCGGCGTGTCTCGGCCACCTTCCTGGGGGTGGTTAGGAGGAGGGGGCGTCTCAGTGGGCTGCCCTCCCGGGGGAGTACCACTAGCAGCAGGTGTGCCTCTGCCGCCTCCCTGCGGGCGTTTGGGAGGCGAAGCCTCGGCCGGCTGTCCTCCCGATCGAGCACCGCCAGCGGCGGGCGTCCCTCCACCGCTTTCCGGCGGGCGGGTGGAAGTGGGGGCCGCCTTCGGCGGAGGTGTACGGCGTACCATCGTTTCAGCAGTAATCAGCACGGCCAGCGGCTTCTTGTTTTGTAAGTCAGCAATCCTAATTTCGCCGCCGGCGACATCGATTCCAGTGATAATTCCCGCGATCGTGCGAAACGATCCCGAGACAATCTGCTCGGGCTTGATGCGCGTTCCCGCTGAGTTCTTTGTGCCCAGAATACGAAGGGCGTCTCCGACCTTGAGCTCGGCGAACGAACTCTCCTTCGCTTGACCAAAACGCACCGAGTCAGGGGCGTAGCGGCGAATAGCGACGTTCTCGGACGGCTCAACGACCAAGGTCTTGGTGCCTTCGCGCGAGCGGACGGCCAGCATGATCTCTTTGCTTTCTGGATTGAGCGCCACGATGGTGCCCGCCACACCCCGCTTCTGCCAGTCCGCACGTTCACGCTCGCGTTTCTGCGCCAGATCCGCTTTGGTCATCACGATGACAGCCGCAGCGGGAATCGACTTGCGATCCTCGGCCAGCAGTCCACGCGCATACACGCGGTCGCCCACGCCGATGTCGGCCGGCGTGATTTTTGCGGCTTTTTTCAGGTCCGTTTCGCCCGGCGGAACCCGCAGATAAAGGGTCTTGTCGTGCAGAATGACGATGACCGTGCCGCCAGCATCCATTTTGAGCGTAATCTGTTTGGCTGCGGGATCGGTCGCTGTTACTTCCCCAATCACCCGCTCCGGAGCTGGCGCCGACCGTGAAACCTGAGCCTCCTCCTGAACGGCTGGGGCAAGTCCCAACAGCAGCACCCCTAAGAGGCACACCGCCGCGCGCCCGAGAAGTCTCTGTCGCTGCACTGCGCCTCCTTTCCTCCTTGAGTCTCAGGCGACACCGAGTATACGCCGACCTGCTTCCCTCGGAGCATTCGAGCACTGTTTTTCATCCTGGATGCGCCCAGCGGCTCCTGACCGGAAGGTCGGATTCTGGCCACCAACTGGCAGTCGGATGCATCAACGGCGACATCCATCTGCTGGAGCTGGAGAACGTGGGGGCGCGGCCCTGGCCTGCAACTCAGTGACGGCCTGCCGGTGTCTTTCCAAGCAAGTCGACCGCACTGCGCACCGCTTCCGCCAGTTTGGCCGCTGCTCCGGTGCCATAGTAGTGGAGGAAGATGACGACGGGTTTGACGTCCATCATGTGGTGATGGATCGCCACGACGTTCAGCCCGTGAGCGCGGAGGACCTTGAGCACCGGTGTCACCTCGTGTTCGAGCATCGCGACGTCCCCCGCAACCATGGCGTCGGTGTCACTCCCGGCGAACGCGGCCCAGGTATTGAGGCCCATCCGCGAGTTGATCGCCGCCCCGTGCTCGCGGAGGTCTAGGTCGGGACGGCCGATCGTGATCTTGTAGACGGGGCCGCTTGGCTCGCCCTGATGGCCGATGATCTTCGCGAGCGCCGCGCTGTCGAGCGTGCCGGCGGGTGTGTTCGAGGCGGGAGGTGCCGTCCGAGAGCCACGTTTCGCGGCCTGATCGATGAGATCGATGGCTGGTTTCACCCGGCGAGCCAGGTCCGCGGCGCTGCCCATTCCGTGCACGTGCATGTAGAACATGCGCGGCTGCTCCCAGAAGAAGTGATTGTGAAGCGCCGTCACCTCCAGGCCGTTCTCCAGCACGGCGGACATCACCGGGTTCACTTCGTCCTCGGTGAGGACGAGATCGCCCATCAGCACTTCGGTACCGTCCGTGCCCTGGGTCAGGGCGACCCATCCGCCGAACCCGAACGGGGTGGGCGCGGGACGTTGAGCGATGGTGACGCGCACATCGTTCCGCGGGATGTTCACCTTCAGCACCCCGTCCTTGAAATCTCCAGTCTTGCCGAGCGCGGTGAGGACCGTCTTGTACTCGCTCGGCATCTCCTGTGCGGTGGCGACTCCAGTCCAGAGCAGGCTCGCAGCCACCGTCATGCACATCACAGCGCGTCTCATCCACACCATGACACGCCTCCCGTAATGATTGACTGTCGTAACACTTGTCCTATACTCTGAAACCAGCGTTACAAGGTCAAGCCCTTTCGCAGCTCCAGCCATGACGTCCGCCTCCAGAGCTGAGCAACAAGCGAGTGTTCCGCCGGCGATCCCGAAAACCGCCCGGAGGTGGCTGCTCCTCGTCCACCGCCTGCCCTCAACGCCGTCGAACCTGCGCGTCCGTACCTGGCGTCGGCTGCAACAGCTCGGCGCGATCGCGGTCAAGCAGACGGTCTACGTCCTGCCTGACTCGCCGGGCGCGCGCGAGGACTTCGAATGGCTGAAGGCCGAGATCGATGCGGCAGGCGGAGAGGCAAGCGTGTTCGCGGCCGATACCGTGGACGCCTGGTCGGACGACGAGCTCGTTCAGCAGTTCCGGCGGTCGTGCCAGAAGACATACGGATCGCTGGCGCGAGACGTTGAAGCGTTTGCCCAGCGATTGGACCCCCGCGCCTCTCGGCGCAAGGGCCGAGCGCCCGCGATACAACGGCTTCTCGCAGGATTCCGCGACCGCCTCGCCGCCATCGACTCGGTCGACTTCTTCGGCTGCGGCGGGCGTGACCGGGTCATCACGCTCCTCGACCAATCTGACAAGCGGCTCACCGGCGCCGCTCGCTCAGTGCCGCCAGCCGAGCCGGGCAGCCGGATCTCCGGTGCGTACCGGCGCCGGCTCTGGGTGACCCGCCCGCGGCCCGGCGTCGACCGCATGTCTTCCGCGTGGCTGATCAAACGCTTCATCGATCCGGAGGCACGCTTCGGCTTCGTCCTGGATCGCGATGCGGCTCCGCGCGATTCCGTGCCGTTCGATATGTTCGGCGTCGAGCTCAGTCACCACGGGGAGCACTGTACGTTCGAAACGCTCTCGGCGACGTTCGGGATCGGCGAGGCCACCCTCACGCGCGTGGCGGGCATCGTCCACGACCTCGATCTGAAAGACGGGCGCTTCGGCGCTCCCGAGGCGCCGACCATCGGGACGGTGATCGAGGGCCTTCAGGCAGCGTACGCGGATGATGGTGAGCTCCTGGCACAGGGCATCACGCTCTTCGAAGCGCTCTATCGCGCGTTCGGGCGGTCGGCGCGGCGCGGCGGGCCGCGGCCTGTCGCGCGCCGGAGCGCCAAACGCCAGCGGTCCTCGTGCCCATCTCGGTAGCGACCATGCCGCGAGCTGCAACCGTCCATGACCCACCATCGGCCGTCGGCACGGCGCCGGTCGGTCTCTGGCGCTTCTACGCCTATTTCCTTCGGCTCGGGACAACGGGCTTTGGCGGACCGATCGCGCTCGCCGGGTTCATGCAGCGGGACTTGGTCGAAGAGAGGCGCTGGATCACCCGCCAGGACTACGTTGACGGCCTGGCATTAGCGCAGCTCGCCCCCGGGCCGCTCGCCGCACAGCTCGCCATGTATCTTGGCTACGTCCGCGCGGGCACGCTTGGTGCCTCTGTCGTCGCCATCCTGTTCGTGCTCCCATCCTTCCTCATGGTCTGGGCGATCTCGGTCGCGTACGTACGCTTCGGCGGGCTCCCATGGATGCAGGCGCTGTTCTATGGAGTCGGCGCCGCCGTAATCGGCATCATCGCGCGATCGGCGTACAAGCTCACGCGGTTGACGCTTGGAGGACGTGCGCTTCTGTGGAGCATCTTTGCCGTCATGGCGCTGACGACGGCGTGGACGGAGCGCGAAATCGTCTGGCTGTTCATCCTGGCGGGGGCGGTAGCCGCCACCATCGCCGCAGGTCCCCGGCCCCTCAGTGCCAGCGCCTGGGCGCTCCTGACGGTCGCCGCTCCGGCCGTCGGCGCGCCCGCGGCGGCACCCTCACTGCCCGCCGTGTTCTGGTTCTTCGCGAAGGCAGGCGCGTTTGTGTTCGGCAGCGGTCTGGCCATCGTGCCGTTCTTGTACGGCGAGGTCGTGCAGACGAACGGATGGCTTGATGATCGGCAATTCCTCGATGCCGTGGCCGTGGCGATGATCACCCCAGGGCCAGTGGTCATCACCGTGGCCTTCATCGGCTATCTGATCGCTGGTCCGTGGGGAATGACCGTCGCGGCACTCGGCGTATTCCTTCCTGTCTACCTGCTCGTCGTCATTCCGGCACCCTATTTCCGCCGCCACGTATCGCAGCCGCTGATCAAAGCGTTCGTCGAGGGTGTGACGGCCGCCGCGACCGGTGCGATCGCGGGCGCCGCGTACGTGCTCGCGACGCGGACGCTTGTCGACGTGTGGACCGCGGTGATGGCGGCGGCGACGTTCCTCGTTCTGACGCGCTGGAAGATCTCCGAGCTCTGGTTGATTGGCGGGGCGGCGGTGTTCGGGCTCCTGCTACGAGGAAGGTTCGCGTGAATCTCGCGGTGAGGTCAACGTGGGGTTGACCGACACCGACGCGTCAATGTGGCGATCGAGACTGGCCAGCCGGTCGGCATCGTGCTGCCTGATCGTCGCTACGGGATTGCCCAGGGCCGGTAATCGCATCAACAGTGCGCGTGTTGTCGGCAATGCCAGCCCGTGGTCTTTCTCGAGTGTGGTTGTGTTGTCGATCGAGCCTCTATGAGGCACGCCGCGCGGGGGCCAATACCGGACGACCGAAGCGCTCGTACAGAATGGGCACGACCACCATGTTCAGCGTCGTCGAACTCAGCAGACCGAACATGATCACCGTGGCCATCGGCGCCTGAATCTCACTTCCGGGCTGGCCGGCAGACAGCGCGATGGGTACGAGCGCGAGCCCCGCCGCAAGGGCGGTCATCAGGATCGGCACGAGCCGCTCGGTCGCGCCTCGGACCACAGCGGTCCTGAAGTCGGTCACGCCTTCATGCGCCTGCACATGGCGGATGTGCGACACGAGCATGATGCCATTGCGCGTGGCGATGCCGAACAACGTGATGAAGCCAACAATTGACGCCACCGACAATACGCCGCCCGCCAGGTAGACGCCGACCACGCCACCGATCAGCGCGAGGGGCAGATTCAACATGATCAGGAGCCCATCGCGCGGCGACCCGAACGCGGAGGACAGAATAAAGAAGATGGCGATGACCACGCCCATTGAGAGCCAGAGCAACTGCTGTGAGGCTTGGGCCTCGCTCTCGAACTGCCCGCCGTATTCCACGTGATATCCCCGTGGCATCGCGACGTGCTGCGCGACTCGGGCCTGGATATCCTTGACTACGCTCCGCAGATCCCGTCCGGTGACGTTGCTTTGCACCACGATGCGGCGCTGCACGTTCTCCCGCATAACGAAATTCGGTCCGCGATCCCGCTGAATCGTGGCGACGGCCGCCAGCGGGATTTGACGTCGATCCGGCGTCTGGATTCGGGTTGTCCCGACCGACTCCAGATCGCTCGAATCGTCCGTGGCGTATCGAACAACCAACGGAAAGGCCATCTGACCCTCGACGATCTGACCGACGGCACGACCCACGCGAGCCGTCTGCAATGTGTTCGCAACCGCTCCTGTTTCAAGCCCGTGGCGAGCCGCCGCTCCGGGGTCGACGCGCACCCGCAGCGTCGGAATGTTGGCCTGTGCTTCTGTCGAGAGGTCTACGACGCCTGGGACCTGTGCCATTTCAGCCTGCACGTGACTGGCGAGTTGGCGGAGGGTCTGCAGGTCGTCGCCAAAAATCTTCACCGCGATATTGGCCCGCGTCCCGGACAGCATGTGGTCAATCCGATGCGAGATCGGCTGACCGATGGTGATGTTGGTGCCCGGCAGCAGCGAGGCCTTCTGCCGGAGCTCCTCGAGAACCGTCTCTCGCGGCCGGTCTTTCATCGCCAGGCGCACATCAATCTCCGCCGATTCGACACCCTGCACGTGTTCGTCCAGTTCGGCTCGTCCTGTCCGCCGCGCGGTCGAGGTCACCTCGGGTACGGTGAGCAGCAGTCGTTCCAACGCATTCCCGAGCGCACTCGAATCCTCGAGGCTCGTGCCTGGGATGGTCACGGCGCTCACCGTCAAGGCACCCTCATTGAATTCCGGAAGAAACGATCGGCCGGCGGCGAGGATGCCGACGAGTGCAGCCACCAACAGCGCCGCCGCGGTGGCCACCACCGCGCCCCGATACCTGAAGGCGCGCCCGAGCCAGCGCTCGTACGCGCCCTTCAAACGTCGCGTGAGCCCAGGCTCGGTCCCTGACGCGATGATGCGCGATCTTGGCAGGAGAGAGGAGCAAAGAACAGGGGTCACGGTCAGGGCCACCACCAACGACACGGCCAACGCGGCCACATACGAAAAGCCGAGCGGTCGCAGCAAACGCCCTTCGACGCTGCCCAGCATGAACAGCGGGAGAAAGACCAAGGCGACGATGACCGTCGCGAACACGACCGAGTTGCGGATTTCCGCACTCGCGCGGTAGACCACGTCGAGGATGGGCACACGCTCCGCTTCCGGCCGCGTCGCATTGTTCCGCAGCCGGCGGGCGACGTTCTCCACATCGATGATGGCGTCATCCACCAGTTCGCCAATGGCGATCGCCAGGCCGCCGAGGCTCATCGTGTTGATCGTCAGGCCAAACCGGTTCATGACCACCACCGCGGCGAGGAGCGACAGCGGCAGGGCGAGCAGCGTGATCAGCGCCGCACGCACGTTCATCAAGAAGAGGATCACCACGAGCATCACGAGGCCCGCCCCTTCGAGCAGCCTGATGAACAGGTTGTGAAGCGACTGCTCGATGAAATCAGCCTGCCGGAACAGATCGCGGTGAATCTGCATGCCCTGCGGCAGCGTCTGTTGGATGTCGTCGAGCGTCGCATCGATCCGCTCCGTCAGCTCCAATGTGTTCACGGCCGGCTGCTTCTGGATGCCGACGATGACGGCGGGCCGGGCGTTGTGGGATCCGTCGCTTCGCTTGATGGCGGCGCCCTCGCGCGCGGTGCCGACATCGCGAACCAGTACGGGCGCCGAATCCGTCGTCTTGACGGCCACAGCCGCGATCGCCTCGACGTCGGTCAGTCGGCCCACACCGCGCACGAGGTATTCCTGTCCCTCGGCGACATGGAAGCCGGCCGTCGCATTCCGGTTCGCGGCCGTCAAGGCCTCCTCGACGTCCTCGAGTGCCACGTGATGGGCGGAGAGGCGCGCGGGATCGAGCACAACCTCGTACTGCTTCTGCTCGCCGCCGGTTGCGATCACCTGCGAGACACCGGGAACGGCAAGCAGGCGTCGACGAACGACGGCCTCGGCGACGGTGCGGAGCTCCAGCGGCGAGTGTCGATCGGATTCCAGATCGATGAAGAGGACCTCGCCCATGATGGATGAAACGGGCGCCAGGAATGGCGGCTCCACGTTCGGCGGCAGCGAACCGGACACGAGCGTGAGCTTTTCCGCCACGGTCTGGCGGGCGCGCGCGATGTCCTGGCCCCAGTCGAACTCGACCCAGACAATCGCGACGCCGACGGCGGTCGCCGAACGGACGCGCCGTACACCGGCAGCGCCGTTCAACGCGGATTCGATGCGGAACGTCACCAGCGATTCGATTTCGAGCGGATCCATGCCCGGCGCTTCAGCCAGGATGGTCACCGTGGGCGCTGTGAGGTCCGGGAGTACGTCGAGTGGAATCCGTGAGGCCGTCCATCCCCCCCACATGAGAAAGGCAGCGGCCAGCGCAATGACAACCGTGCGATGCCCAAGCGACCAGCGAATCAGTCCGTCAATCATGATCAGCCTCGCTCAGTGCACGTGGCCGTGTGCGGGAACCGACGTCGACAGCGACGCCAGCCGCACCAGATAGGCGCCCTTCGTCACCACCCGATCGCCCGGCTTGACGCCGTCAACGATCTGCACCACGTCGCCCGTCCGCGCACCGAGCGTCACGGCCCGACGCTCGAACGTCTCTCCCTTCCGCTGCACGAACACGATCGGCCGTCCGGCATCGTCGACGACGGCCGCGGCGGGTACAACCGGCCGCGGTGAGGTGGCGTCCATCAAGAGGTGCAGGAACACGGCTTGTCCGACGGGGAAGCCGAACGGGCGGTTGTCGAACACAAACGTGATCGGCAGCGTGCGGGACTGCGGGTCGAGCACCTTGCCGACGCTGGCCAGTCGGCCCGCTGGCACGCGGTTCCCGTGACCTGGAACGTCGATCTCGGCCGCCGTGACCAGGCGAGCTCTCGCGGCCTCCGCTTCAGGAACTTGGCCCACGACGTGGATCTGTGACGTGTCCACTACACGAAACAGGATGGTCCCAGCCGTCACATTTGCGCCCGTCGCGGCATCGCGTCGGGCCATGACTCCGCTCACCGGCGCCCGGATGATGAACAGCCCTTCGGCATCCGTCGCCCCACCAGTCCGTGCGGTGTTGTATTGCGCCAGGCTGGCCTCTGCCGCGCTCAGACGTGCTGTGGCCTGCTCCTCTGCGGAACGGGCCTCATCCAACCGCTTCTCGGGCGCAGCGCCGGCGGTCGTCAGACGCTCTGCGCGTCCACGATCGCGGACCGCCAACGCGAGGACCGATTGTGCCTCCGCCCGCGCCCGCTGCAGTTGCGGCAGGTCCCCGGGAATGGTCGGCGGTGGCAGCAAACGAGCAAGCTCCTGCCCGCGAGACACGCCCGACCCGAGCGGCACATCGAGCACACGCGTCAGGCGCCCGTCGATCGGCGCGACCACGTCCGCCGCTCCTCCGGGCCTCGCCTCGAGCTCGGCCGGGACCCGCATAGACTCGCGCACCGCCTGCTCGTTCACCACCGCGGTCGCGAAATCCAGGCTCCACTGCTGCTCCTTGAGAAAGCTGATGCCGGCCGCGTCGTCGCCCCCTTCGCCCGCGGCGGCGCGCGCGGCATCGGCGTTCGCGTGCACGTCCACCTCACCCACGTGATGTTGATCCTCGAGGCCGGCGGCACCGAGCACGATCACCAACTCCCGTTTACCTGCCTGAGCGGGCTTCACATCGACGCCGAAGATGCCGGGACGGGAAGGACGATCAACGCGGAATACCTCGGCGGCTCCGCGACCGCTTCGCAGGTGGACCTCGACGCGTCCTTCCTTCAGCGGCTTGAACGAGTCCAGCCGCGTCAGGTGAATCGCAAATCGCGACGTCTCGCCGACGGCAAGCGCCGGATACTCCGCGAATAATTCCGTCTTGTCAGTCCAGCGCGTGACGCTGAAGGCATCGCGCTCCTCCTCAGCCGGCATAGGTGGCGCTGAACGGTGACAGGCGGGGACGGCGCAGGTCAGGATCAGGATGGTGCACAGATGCTTCAGGGCCACAAGACGTCTCCCACTGCGCGTTCCAAGGCGATCTCAGCCAGGCGCGCGTCCCACCGAATCTCGATGCTGCGGATCCTCGCTCTCGACGAGGTGCGGACCGCGTCGAGGAGCTCGAGGATGCCCACTTCGCCTTCGCGGTAGGCGACCTCCGCTATGCCCATTAGTTCGTCAGCCGCGGGCGCTTGATCCTGGGACACAGCTCCCTGCCGCAGCGCCAGTGCGGCTGATGCGCGAGTGATCTCCGCACGGATCTGCTCCTCGACTGCGGCACGCTCGAGGTCGACGCGCGCGCGTTCCGCAGTCCATCTCGCCGCTTCGCGTCCTCCCGTGTCGAACAACGGGAGCGACACGTTCAGTCCGAAGACTCCGCCGCGCTCACGTCCGGACACGTCGTCCGCGCGCTTCACGCCGCCAAAGACCATGGGTGCTGGCCGTCGAGCCCGTCGAGCGGCTTCGGCCTCACGGTCGGCTCGATCCCCAGAACGCTGAAGCGCGCGCAGCTCGGCTCGAGCCGACGTGGCGCGGGCAAGCAAGGCTTCGAGTTGGGGCGGTGTTGGCGGTTGGCTCGGAGCGCCGGCCACGCGTCCAAGCGCCGTGTCGCGCGGCAACATCGCAGACACCGCCGCCCTGGCTTCAGCAACCGCCACCGCAGCGGAGGTCACCGACTGGCGCACGTCACGCAGTTCCTGTTCCGCGCGTAGCCGGTCAAAGCGCGATCCCTCGCCTTCCTGCTCGCGTGTGCGGAGCACGTCAATCAGCCGCTCAACCTCGCGCGCATGTGACCCGGCCGCCAAAAGCCGATCCTGCTCTGCGATCAGCCGCGCCACCGCGGTCGAGGCGTCCGCGCGCAGCCTCCAGAGGCGCGCATCACGTTCAGCCTCGGCGGCAGCGGTCGCCGCGACGCCCGCGCGAGACAGCGCCGCACGGACGCCGAAAATCGGCAGCGACTGCTCGATCTGCAGGAACTCGGTGAAGCCCGCTCCTTCCCGGCTGTACATCACACCGGGATTCGGGTACACCAGCCGGGCGAGCTGCTCGCGTCGCGTCACTTCGGTCTCCGCACGGATGGCTCTCGCCTGCGGGCCGTCGCGCACGATCAGGTCCACAACTTCGCGCTCGGTCCGGTCCTGGGCCGCGACCAGCGATGGCACGACCAGGCCGCACAAAGCGATCCAGGCACACACCCGGGCTCGGGTCGGCATAAACAGCCCTCGATTGTTCGAACTGATGGACGACCGGACTGCCACGCCGAAGCCGCGGAGCGGCGCAGGCGGGCGCCGTGCCGGTCACAAGATCAGGCGCAGAGGTTCAGAGGCGGGGCGCGAGGTGCAGCGTGCGGGCGTGGCGGCGGACCGTGGACACGGATGTCTGTAACGTCGCCAACCGAATGGAGCGGGACGAGCGGCTCCACGGCGGTCGGAGTCGGGCCTTCGGCGTGGATTGAGTAAGCCTGCGGCAACGGCGCGCAGCCCATCGCGAGCCACACCGCATGCTGGCCGGGATCGCACGGCTGCAGACGCAGCCCGTCATCGTCTTGGTGCGGAGCTGAAGGATGGTGTTCGTGTGCAGCGAGCCCGTGATGGTGCTCGGGATGATCGTGATCTGTGTACGCGTGGATGTGCAGCGCAGAGACTTGGCCGGAAATCGAGGCCAAGACCAATCCGAGCAGGACCGCTACCAGGCGACGCACAGCGCGAGTGTATGTAACCCGGTCGATGAGGTCAAACCGGTCGAAGATGGCGCGTCCAGGACATCTTCTTCAGATCCTTTCTCAATGAGTGCTCGAGCGACCGGGCGGAAGCGGTTCTGGGACTCGATTTTTGATTGGCAGGATCGTCCTCAGATAGGCGTAGATCGCCTTGAGGTAGTCTTGACCATGTGCGTCGCGCCTCCGTACACGAACGGCGAACCTGCCGCTCGGCCACGCGACGCGGTGCAAACACCGCTCCCGGCATGCTATCGGGAATCGATGAGCCAGCCCTCCGCCTGCACATCTCCGATGCGCAGCCTCCCAAGTACGCGCACGACGCTGTCAGGAGATGTGTTGCGTGCGGTCGACCGGCGCACCGCAATCTGGATCGGCCGCAGCCCTCGGTGCTCGCGCCCCTCACTCGCTCGCCGGCCCTCCAGGCGACACTTCGTTACCGCACCGGCACACGGACGATGAGCGGCTCCGTCAGGCGGATCGTCACGACCTCACCGGCCGCGATCCTCACTTCCTCGCCGCGGGTCGCCATGACCGCTCCCGTCCCGGCGCCTCCGCCAACCACCGTCCCGACGCCGGCGCCTTTCTTGCCGCCGATCAAGCCGCCGATGATCGCGCCCCCGACCGCCCCGCCGCCAATCTTCATCGCATCCTTCTTCTTCGTCGGCTCGGCCTCGCGCACGATTGCTCGGGTGCGAAGGGTGTACGTCTCGTCCCCCTGTCGGGGCGTCAGCGACGTGAAGCGGAACGCGATCCGTGCGAGCCCTTTCACTTTGCCCGATCGCTCCGCTTCAGTGACCGACCCGGAGAGTCTGCTGCGGGCCGGCACCACTTGCATGCCGTCGATCACAATCGGCTTGGTCGTACGCGCGTGGACCGGATCTTCCACTTTGCTCGTGTCGGACGCGATCGCCGAGTCGAGGGCAACGGCAATCGTCGTACCCTCGGGCACGGTCACCTCCCGGTATTCCGGTTCCGGCGGTTTCACCGGCGCGCCGGCCGGCGCCGGTGCCACGGCAGTAGCCGGAGTCGCGGTCTGGGTTGCACTTGTGGAGCTCGCCGCACCAGCGGCCGGAATCTCCTGACCGGCCGGTGAGGTCGCGGGCGCGGCCGTGACTTGTTGACCGCCGCTGGCGGAGGCCGCGGATGCGGCACCGGCTGGCGAAGCGGCGCCTGTGGGAGCCGGCGCCGGCGCTGCATCGGACGCGGGCGGCGGCGACGGTTGACCGCACGCACCCGCGAGCGTGGCGGCGACCATCAAGGTGAACAGCTTCTTCATACAGACCTCGTCTGGATGGAAAGTGAACGAATCGAGAATGGCCCTCACGATCACATTGGCTCGTCGGCGCTCGGCCCGTAGATCTGGGGCACCGTCGAGCCCATCGGACGCAAGTACGTGGAAAGCTGTCCGCGATGGTGGATGATATCGAACAGAAAGCCCCACGCATTGTCGTAGCCGGTCTCGCTCATGACTTCTTGACCCTGGAACACGAACGGCACTCGCCGTTCCCAGCGCTCCGGAGGAATGCTCCGGAGTCTATCGGTGAGATTCTCGTGATGACGGTCGTAGGTGTCGAGAATCTCCTGCATGGTCGGAGGCGCCGGAAGCTCCATCCATTCGAGAGTGCCTCTCTCGAGTCCCTCGCCGAGGGCGATCTCCTCCCGCACGATCAACCAGGCGATCTCGCGAGCGGTGCGTGATTTCGGGTCGGGCCGATAGTCCGATCCCTCGGGAATCCGTGAGACGACCTTTCGGGTCGCAGGCGCCTCTTTTTCCCAGAACTTCAAGAACAACGCCTTTTCGTCCATCATGGCCTCCAGTGTCGCGTTGATGTCACGTCTTGGGTTTCTCCGAAACCAGATGGATGGGGCGCCGCGATCGCGATCGCCGCGGATAGCGGCGGCCCGCATCCTCCTTCCAGCGCCGGAATGATGTCGATCTCGTCCCCCGGCTTCACGGACGCGCCGAACTGGCGCGGCCCGAGCTGGCGGTCGTTGAGAAACAGAACGATCACCGGGTTGACCGTACCCTCGTCCTTCCAGATGAGCGGGACCAGTTCAGGATGACGATCGGTCAGGGCGCGCAGGGCCGATTCGACCGTGCCGGCCGAAACCTCCACCGCACTGATGCCGCCGATCCGTTCGGCGAAGAGCGTCGTGAACCGGATCCGGACCATCAGAGCGCCGCAATCTCCGGGTCGAAGACGGACCAGACCCGGTCGCTCAACTCAGAGAAGAATTCCCGGGTCACGAACGGACCGATGCCGAGCGTCGTGTTCGGCCGGTCGAAGACCTCGGAGGGAAGCGTATAGTCCGCGCGCTCGTACCCCTGTTTTCGCTCCAGCCACAACGCCCGGATGAAGGCGCGGCGGACGGCCGCGAGCAGTTCTTGCGCGGTGATCTCGAGACCGATCTCGTGCTTCACCGCCTGAGCCGCATTCTCGGCGGTCAGGGCCGCAAACTTGCACAGCCCGAGCAAGTCGTCGCGCACGAAGTAGAGACCGCGCTCCGTGATCGCCTTCACCCAGTAGCCGACCGACGTGTCGCGTTCGAGCACGAGGCTCAGGTGCGTCGCCATCGACATGTGACCGCCAGCGATGGCCCAAGGGTACCCGGGGTTCGTGTCCGGAAGATACGCCGGCAGCTCGAGTCCTTTACAATGCATCGCATAACCCGGTTCGCCGAGCTGCTCTGACAACCGCTTGACGCCGCGCCCGATCTCCGGGAAGCGGCCTTTGCCGGTACCTTCGACCAGCTCCTTCACCTTCTCGAAATCGCCGAAGGTCGCACCGTTGAGAATTCGGCTGGAGGGATGGCGGTCGTTGTAGTCCAGCACGTACGCAATCGTCGCGCCGAGCGAGATCGAGTCCATCCCGAATTGGTCGACCAGGCTGATGAGCTCGGCCGCCTTGCGCGGATCATCGATCCCGATGTTTGTCGAGAGCAGGTTCACCGGCTCGTAGTCGAACTTCGCGAGGAACCGCCCGCGCGTGCCGTCGGGGTTCTTCTCGTACACGTTCTTGTGGCAGCTGATGCCGCAGCGAAAGCACGATTCCGCCTTGATAACGAACTCCGGCTCGACAGTCTCGCGGAACATCAGGCGCGCCCGGCCGTCGCCTGTCGGGCGGAAGTTGTGCTGCGGGACGAAAGAGACCTCCTCGAGCGGGACATAGTTGGACCACGTGCCGCCGAGGCCGCCCTTCTCCTTCTCCCGGAACTTGCGAGAGCCCGGTCCACCCGAGGCCTCCTTGTTGATGTCGCGGATCTCCGGCTTCAGCCTGGTCACCTGGTCGGAGGCCTGTGCGACGATTCCGATGACGTTCTTGAAGCCCATGATGGCGCCCATGCCGCCGCGGCCCGCCCAGCGGCACTTGTCGTTGCGCGACTTGAGCTGGTTCTCGGTGCTGAGCGCCACACCCGCGAAATAGCAGCTCTCATAGTTCTCGCCGGCGGGCCCGATCACGGCGAAGTGGGCGTCAGGGAACTGCTCGTGCAGCCGCATGATCTTGCCGTGGCAATCGAGGCCGAGAAGGTGATCGGCGGGCTGGAACGCGACCGCCGGTCCGCCGATCCCGCGTTGGACGACGACGAGCACGGGCCGGTTCGAGCGGCCCTCCAGCACCATCTCGTCGAGGCCGGTCCACCTGAGCTTCGGACCGAACTTGCAGCTGCCGGTCGCCCACATCGCGGCGGGCAGGCCCCTGTTCGAGACCTTCAGCGGGCTGTACGCGGAGAAATAGGTCCGCAACCCCGTCATGAGGTTGGTGCCCGTCAGAACCCCGATGTTGACGATCAGCGGGTTCGCCGGCGTAAAGGCGTGCGTAACGGTTCGCTCGGCCAGCATCTGGAATGATCGTCCGAACCCGCCAAGAACATCTTCCAGGTTGCGGCACGGCACGTCCTCGATCCGGACGCTGTGCGAGGGCAGATCGATGCTGCAGCGCGTGTAGAAGACTTCCCGGGGGTCATTGCACGGACCGCTGAAACATGTACGCATCGGGATCCCGTCTGGATTGTGTGTCTCTGACGTATCTTGCAGCCGACCCGCCGCACGAGGACCCGAGTGGCGCGAGGATGGTCAAGGTCGACATAATCTACCTGAATCCGGCGTCAAAAGCTCTCACCACAGAGAACGTGGAGGACGCGGAGACTGGAAAGGCTAGCCGTCGCGGGCAGGTGACAGCAATGATGCGGCAACTGGGAATGAAGCCGCGGGCCAGGGATTCTCTCGTGTATTGGGGCGAGCGCGTTCATAGACCTTGAACGCGTCGAAGAGCACCGACGAGACTTGAATTGAGTGCGGTCGAATGGAAGGAGCTACCCCGGCCGATACCGCAGGTACACGGGATCCCACATGGACGCCACCACCCGATCCTCGATGCCGCCGGGTGCGATGAAGGGCGCCGCTTCGGCATCCACCAACGCGCGACCGACCGCCACCGCGACTACGCGCGAGATGTCGCGCAGTCGGGAGAGTGGGGGGAAGAGGGCGGCGCCCGGGGCGCTCGCCGGTCCGGTGAACTCGTGCACAGCCCGGGCCGCGGCGGCGAACGCGACGTCCGGAAGCCAGCGCGCCTTGACGACCGCCGCCCCGAGACCCACGCCGGGGAACACCAGCGCGTTGTTGCACTGCCCAATCTCGTACGTGACACCGTTGAGGTGGACGGGCGCGAATGGGCTGCCAGTCCCCACGATGGCCGCGCCATTGGTCCAGCGCAGGACGTCCGCGGGAAGGGCCTCGACCCTGTTCGTCGGATTCGAGAGCAGCAGGACGATGGGCCGCTCGCAACCGGCGCCGAGCGCTCTCACGATTTCCTCGGTAAACGAGCCGGGCTGACCCGACACGCCCACGAGGATCGTCGGCTTGAAGTTGCGCACGACGTCCAGCAACATGAACGACCCGCTCCGTTCGGTCGTCCAACCGGCAACCACGTCCGGGTCCGCTGCGACGTCCCGCTTGTGACCGTCGAGTCCGACTCGATCATCCAGAATCAGGCCCTTCGAGTCGAGGCACAGGACGCGGCGAGACACCTCGGTTCCTGAGAGTCCAGCCGCACCCATGGCGTTGCGCATCTGCAGGGCGCCACCCGCGCCCGACGCGCCCGCGCCGAAAAAGACGATGCGCTCGGCATCGAGGCGCCGGCCAATCCGGACCAGGCCGGTGTGAATACCGGCCTCGATGACGGCCCCGGTGCCCTGAATGTCATCGTCGAAGCTCAGGAGGGTGTTGCGGTAGCGCCGCAGGACCTGGAAGGCCTGCTCGTTGGCAAAGTCCTCCCACTGAACGAGCGCTCCCGGAAAGACGCGGCTGATGGCATCGACCAGCTCGTCGAGCAGCGAGAAGTAGGCGGCGCCGCGCAGTCTCGCATGACGGACTCCGAGATAGAGTGGATCCTCGAGCAGCCTGGGATTGTCGGTTCCGACGTCGATATCGAGCGGCAGACCGCGCGCGGGATGGATCCCGGCACCCACAGTGTACAGCGCGACTTTGCCGATCGCGATCCCCATGCCCCCCACGCCCTGATCGCCGATCCCGAGGATCGCCTCGTTGTCGGTGGCCACGATGATCTGAGGGGCGCCGCGGTCGACGTTCTTGAGCATGTCGGCGATCCGGCCCCGATCCTCGGTCGAGATATAGAGCCCGCGCGGACGCCGGTAGATGTGGCTGTACCGCTCGCACACCTTGCCAACAGTCGGCGTGTAGATGATAGGAACCATTTCCTCCACGTGATCGAGGACCAGGCGGTAGAAGAGCGTCTCGTTGCGGTCTTGCAGCGCCGTGAGAAACAGATAGCGGCTGATGTCGTCGGGCGCCTTGAGGTAGTTCTCGTATGTGCGGGCCTCCTGTTGACTCGGGTCGGAGACCGAAGGGGGCATGATGCCGCGCAGGCCCAGCTCGTCGCGCTCCTCGAGGGTGAAGCAGGTTCCCTTGTTGAGAATCGGATCATCCTTGAGCGCCGCCCCTTGGCGGAACACGGCGAGGTACTTCTCCCCCGTCCAGGGGTCGATTCGCTCTTCGAAGTCCTTCGCCGCACCGCCAAGGGAGGCATGGTGCGGGATCACGGGCGTTCCTCTATGGGCACATACGAGCGTCTGGTCGGTCCGACGTAGATCTGACGCGGCCTGGCGATCCGCGTATCGGGATCGTTCCGCATCTCGATCCATTGCGCGATCCAGCCCGGAAGGCGGCCGAGCGTGAACATCACGGTGAACATGTTCACGGGAATGCCGAGCGCCTTGTAGATGATTCCCGAGTAGAAGTCCACGTTCGGATACAGCTTGTGACTGATGAAGTACTCGTCCCCGAGCGCGATCTCCTCGAGCTTCATGGCAATCTCGAGCTGACGGCTCTTAATCCCCAGCTTGCTCAAGACCTCAGCACACGAATTCTTGAGGATGACCGCGCGCGGGTCGAAGTTCTTGTAGACCCGGTGGCCGAAGCCCATCAGACGGCTGTTGTCCTTCTTGTCCTTGGCGCGATCGACGAACTTGCGGACGTCGCCGCCTTCCTGCTCGATGCGCTCCAGCATCTCGATCACCTGCTGGTTCGCGCCCCCATGCAACGGGCCCCAGAGCGCGCTGATGCCGGCCGCGATGCTCGCGAACAGATTGGCGCGCGAGCTGCCGACGACGCGCACGGTGCTCGTCGAGCAGTTCTGCTCGTG
>JACPPN010000197.1 GCA_016190995.1 Acidobacteriota bacterium
CAGATGAAGCAAGTTTTCTGTCATGAGCCTTAGGAGCTGTCTTAGGCACGGCCGCCGTGGCGGCCGCGCAGCTAGTAGCGAAGGTTCGCCTGTCCCAGCCGTGTCTTGTCACTCGGCGGTTTGAGGCGAAGCTTCGCTACAGATGCCTCTCGACGAGCTTCTTCAGATAGTCCTTGTCGACCAGGCCGACCACTTGTTCGACCATGTCGCCCGCCTTGAAAAGAATCAAGGTCGGGATGCCGCGGATGTTGTAACGCATCGAGACCTCCTGATGCTCATCGACGTTCAACTTGCCGACGATGAGGCGGCCGTTGAACTCGTTGGCGATCGCCTCGATGGCAGGCGCGAGACGGCGACAAGGTGCGCACCATTCCGCCCAGAAGTCGACGAGGACAGGCGTGTCGGATTTGATAACGGCCTCGAAATTGCCGTCGGTCAAGGTCTGCACGTGTTCGGAAGCCATGATTCCCTCGAAACAAGCGTCAGGGCAAGGAGCCCGCACGCGATGATTGTGCGCCGCCGCGTCTTCGCGGAACGCGACGCCGCTCATGGGGCAGTCGTGGGACGGAACGCCGCATGCCGGGCAGCCGCCCTTCTATACACTTTGACATACTCCCGGGCCGAAGCGTCCCAGGAATGGTCCTGTCTCATCCCTTGCTGCTGCAGGGCGCGCCACTCGTCCTTGTGCTGGTACACGCGCAGCGCGCGTCTGAGGGCTCGGAGCAGCGCCGCGCCGCTCGGCTGTTCGAACGTGAAGCCGGTCCCGCGGCCCGATTTTTCGCTGTAATTACGCACCGTATCATCGAGTCCGCCGGTCGCACGCACGATTGGGACGGTCCCGTAGCGCAGGCTGTACATCTGATTGAGGCCGCACGGTTCGTAACGCGACGGCATAAGCAGCATGTCGGCGCCCGCCTCCATCAGATGCGCAAGGCGCTCGTCGAAACCGATGTGGACGCCGACACGTTCCGGATACCCGGCCGCAAGCTGCCGCCACATCGTCTCGTACCCCGGATCGCCGGATCCGAGCAGCAGAAACGTCGCGCCCAGGCGCGGTAACTCGTCGAGGACCTGACCCAGGAAGTCGAACCCTTTCTGGTCGACCAGCCGCGAGATGATGGCCACCACGGGCCGTTCCAAATCGGGAGTCTCGGCGCGCAGGCCGAACGCGCGCAGCAACTCGCGCTTGCAGTCGGCCTTGGCTTCCAGCGAATCGGCCGTGTATCGCACGGGGACGAGCTGGTCCGTTGCCGGGTTCCATCGCTCTTCATCGATCCCGTTGAGGATTCCGACCAGATCCGCCGCACGGCGCCGGAGAACGCCATCGAATCCGAACCCGAGCTCGGGGGTCAGGATTTCCTTTGCGTACCGGCGGCTGACGGTCGTGATGACATCACTGAAATTGATCCCGGCTTTGAGAAGACTGAGACGCCCCCAGAATTCGATTCCTTCCGGCGTGAACAGATCCCAGCTCACCTCGAGCGCGGGCAACCACTCGGGCGGGTAGAGCCCCTGGTACGCAAGATTGTGAATCGTGAACACCGTCGCCACGCCCCCGATCAGCGGATCCTCGCGGAATCTCGTGTGCAGATACAGCGGCGCGAGCCCGGTGGGCCAGTCGTGCGCGTGGATGATCGAGGGGCGAACACCCGCGTCGCGGATGTATTCGAGCGCAGCGCGCGAGAGCAACGCGAAGCGACGCGGGTTGTCGGGATGGTCCGTGATTCCCCAGCCGTAGATGCCTTCGCGGTCGAAGAGCTCCGGACAATCGACCAGCACCGCCCGGGCGTTCTCACCAAGCGGCCGCACCAGGAAGGCGACGTCGAACGGCCGGCCCCCGAGCGGCACGACCCGCCGATCAGTCGAGGCGAGAGCCGGCTCGCTACCGCGATATCTGGGCAGAATGACGGTGACGTCGTGGCCGAGCCGACCGAGCGCCAGAGGCAGGGCGCCGGCGACATCGCCGAGGCCACCGGTCTTTGCGAATGGGACGGCCTCCGACGAGATCATGTAAACGAGAAGAGCGTCGTGTTTTCGCGGTCGCGCAAGACGGCTGGTCGCCGGCATTGGTCGGTGCTCAGCCAACAGGACAAACACACAAGTGTAGCACTGCGCGGCTTCCCCCCCGCCACGGTCAATGCGTGTCGGGGTTGAGGAGCTTTTCCCGCTATCGGTCGATTCGAAGGCTTCGACCGGCGATCCGGCCTGCAAGCGCCTCGTGGCCCGCAGCGTGATCGCTCACGCTCCGCGGTCCGCACTCGGTATAATTCCGGCGTGCCCTCGCGAACGGGCGTGCGCGCGGCGCGGCAGGACTCGCGTGAAGTAGCCGAGCTGAAGCGTCTGCGTATCGACCAACCCGAGCTTGCAACAGCCGCCGACCTGCAGCTCGAGCTGCTCGCGTTGCACCGGCGCGTCCAGGCGCGAGTGCCGCTTCCCTGGATTGACCTCAACCCCGCCTGGCTCAAGGAGCAACAGGCCGCCGGACGTCCCGTTCTCCGTTTCGCGGACATCCCCCTCAACTGGACCGACTTCCGCTTGATGTTCCGAGAAACAACCGAACTCCTGCGCCGCTTCGAAGCGCTCGACTTGGAGGACTATCGGCGAGCGAAGGAGCTGGGACGCGAGGGCAAGGCGGTCGAGCCGATGCTCCTCGCCTGGTACGAGGCGGCAGCGCGGCGGGATCGCCACCGGCCGGCGGAAACGGACGAGGCGGGCGGCATGATGGGTCAGATCTTTCAGATCGCGGCGAGGCCCTTCCTGGCAAGGTGCGCGGAAGGCATCCTGCCCCGTCTCGACCTGAGCGCCTGGACCGAAGGGTACTGTCCGCTTTGCGGCGGAGAGCCGGAATTCGCCGTCATCACGCAGACTGCGGAACGCCTGCTCATCTGCAGCCGCTGCACGGGGCGGTGGCGGTTCGCGCCCCTCGACTGCCCGTTCTGCGGGAACGCGGATCGGACCCGCATCACTTCGTTCGCCAGCCGCGACGGTCTGTACCGCATCTACGCCTGCGACCACTGTCGCCGCTACCTCAAGGCGTACGACGGCCGCAGCTCGACGCGCCCTGTGCTGGTCCCGGTCGATACGGTCGCAACGCTTCCGCTCGATGCCGCCGCCATGCAGAAGGGCTACGTCGCCTGACCTTTCAAGCCAGATCGCCAGTCAGTCGATTGTCCCACTCGAGGCGGCCAAACACGGCAAAGGGCGCAGACGGCGAATGCCGCCTGCGCCCTTTGCCAGTGGTTCAGTCTTCGTTCAGTTCTGCGGCTGCGGCTGAAGCGGCCGTGCCGAAAAGAGGCTCTGCGCCTTGGTCGCGAGCCAGTTGAACAGGTGCCTTGTCTCGAGGAACCGCCCCGCGTTCGAGCGCGCGCCGAGCACGACGACGGCGACTTGATCGCCATGTGGAAGCTTCAGCATCGTGGCGAGACAGTAGCCGGCCTGGTGAATGAAGCCGGTCTTGCCCCCCCGGACGTCCACACCCGAAATGTCGAGCAGGCGGTTCGTGCTGTGGACGCTGACGACCCGGCGATTGGTCGCGAACGCGTATTCCTTCGTCCGCATGATGGGCCCAATTCGCTCGTCACCCGCGGCATAGGTAATCAGCCGCGACAGATCGTAGGCGGAGGACAGGTTGGCCGGGTCGAGTCCGGACGGATCTGCGAAGGTCGTGTTGACCAGGCCGAGCTCGATCGCTTTCTCGTTCATCCGCTGAACGAAGCCCTTCGAGCCCCAGGGCGAGATCCGCGCGAGCGCGCGTGCCGCGGCGTTGTCCGATGCGACGAGCATCAGGTGGAGCAGATCCTGCGCCCGCACGCGCTCGTTCGCCCGCAGAAACGTCGTGGACGCCGCAGACACATCGCGCCGCTCGACCATGACGTCCTGCTTCAGATCAGGATCGTCTTCGAGGAACACAACGGCGGTCATCACCTTCGTAATGCTCGCAATCGAGCGCTTGTTCTGCGAGTTCTCTTCCCAGAGCACTTCGCCCGTGACGGGGTTGTAAATGATGCCGGCTGCGGCCCGCAAATCAGGCACGAGCTCGCCCTGATCGTCGACCTTGAATTTGGGAGTCGCCGCTTCGCGATACGCGCGCGCGGCTGCCGCCGCGCGAGCCTTCGCGAGCTTCAAGCGACGCGCGCGCGCGCTGCGCGCCGAGTAGCGCTTGGCGCTCGACTTCTTGATGGTCGCGTGGCGACGCGCTGTCGGTTTTCGCTTCGACGTCGCAGCCTCGGCAGACACCGACGGTGCGAACAGGAAGCTCAACAGCAGCAGAAGACACAAACCGACGCGAGTGGATCGAACTCTACGCACGCCCGGGGCCCCTCGTTTCTTACTGGGATCGTGGATCTTACGAGAGAAGGTATCGGCATTGTAGCAAACAATCTATAATTTGCAACCTCGTCTGCATCAACCGGATGCGGGCAAGATTCCATACTCGAAATCAAGCAGCGTGCCAGCCACCTCATCCGCCCGCCGAACCGGTCCGGGACTGTCAGCCGGCTGTGTTCCGACCAACGACCATGGACCTGCCTACGATTGAATTTGAGGTTCTTCGTCAGACCATCCGTGAGCGTGGCACGGTTCGGGTGGTGCTCGCCTGGCTGACCGTCGTGGCATGGGCGGTACTTCTGGTAACGACCGCGAGCCTCACGCGGCAGCCGCTCGCGATGTTGGTGCCGCTCATGGTTCTGGGGGCCGGATTCGAGGCCACCTACGCCCTGCACACCAACGTCGAACGAATAGGCCGTTACGTGCAGGTGGCGTTCGAAGAGCACGGCGAGCGTCCTCGCCCGCAGTGGGAAACGACGGCCATGGGGTACGGAGCGGCCTACAAGTCAGGCGGTCCAGACGCGTTGTTTGCCGCTGTCTTTGGCCTCGCCCTGGCGCTGAATTTCGTTGCCGCAGCCCTGAGGGCGGTGGGACCCGAACTGGCCGTCCTGGCGGTAATCCATGCTGGGTTGGTGGCGCGGATCGCGCTGGCGCGTCGCTACGCGGCGCGCCAGCGCGCGAAGGACCTGGAGAGATTCAGGCGCCTTCGCAAACCGCCGGAAACGCCTTCGACGTGACCAGGCGCCGCGACCGCCGCCTGCGGGCGCGCCACGCGCCGGACGTGGCAGTACCCAGAGCATCTTGAAGGAGCACGTCGAGTAGCCGAGGTGTGTTCTCGGTCGCGAAGCGGTACGCCAGCTCCATCGACATCTGCGGCGCGCCAACCTCGGTGGAATGAATCGCGCACTGCACCACGACGATCGTCTTTCCTTCCGCGATGAGCTTCTTGGCTTCCTCCTCGCTCGTCCGTCGCGGGTCGTACAACCGATTGTTCAGCTCCCGGTAGTAGTCGAGCTTCCTCTGGTTTTCGGGCGACGTGATGATCGCGACGATGTACTGATGCCCCGTCGTCGTCTGGCCAAGCTCCTGGACGGTAATCCGATCGCTCAGCGGATCAATCGCTTTCCAGTACGACGCGATCTGTTCGTACGTCGCCAGGACGCCGTCACCGCCTACGTCGATCTTCAGGAACTCGGATGGCGTGGGAGCCTTCTGGGCGCTGGCCACGGGCGTGGTCAACAGGACGGTCGCTACTAGTGCGACGAATATGCGCGATGTGCACGTCATGAGGTCTCCTTTCGGCGCACTATCTAATCGCAGCCGTGCCACTGTCAAGCACCCCTGCGGTCGAGGAACCGGGAATCCGGCTTTCCTACGGTCGAGCCTGCGATCCAAATTGCCGAACCCTCCGCTCTATTCCGTTGAATTTCTCGACCGCGGAAGGCCACCCGTTTCCAGCCTGTCGTTGGAAACACCGGTCCGGCTATCGTTTACCACGCACCCACTCTTCAGTTCACGTGGCATCTCGCTTGCTCATGCGCCTGCCATCCACTGCATTTCCACCCACTTGCCGTCAACGCGGTCTATTTACGTGGAGGAAACACGATGAGAGGCAAGAGGATTCTGCTTCTTGGTGTCGCGGCGCTGGTCCTGGCGGTCGCGACGCCCGCCGTTGCGCAGGAATTCCGCGGCCGCATCACGGGCACCGTCACCGACACCAGCGGCGCCGTGCTGCCGGGCGCGACCGTCACGGCTACCAGTCCGGCCCTGATCCAGCCCCAGACCACCCTTACGGGTGAAGACGGCGTCTATCGGTTGATCGCGTTGCCGGCCGGCGTTTACGACGTCACGTTCGATCTGCAGGGCTTCAAGACGCTCAAGCGGGAAGGGATCCGGGTCGTGATCAACACCACCCTAACGATCAACGCGCAACTCGAGGTTGCCGCGCTGCAGGAAACGGTCACGGTCACGGGCGAGTCGCCGGTCGTCGACACGTCGACCACCCGCGTCGGCACCAATTTCACCAACGAGCTGCTGACGGAAATCCCGAATGCACGCGACATCTGGGCCGCCATGTCCCAGGCCCCCGGGTTGCAGATGACCGGCTACGACGTGGGGGGCTCGCACACCGGCACGCAGACCGGGTACATCACCTACGGCGTGAGCCAGCAGAACACGACACGCATCGAGGGCGTGAACACCACCGAAGGCACAAACGCCAACGCCGGCTACTTCGACTTCGGCTCCTTCGAGGAGTTCCAGATCGGCGGCGCCGGCAACATGGCGGACATGGACGTGCCTGGTGCGTCGCTGAACATCACCGTCAAGTCGGGTGGCGACAGGTTCACCGGCGCCTGGTACAGCGACTGGGAAGGCGACGCGACGATCAGCGACAACGTCCCGAGCGAGCTGAAAAAGGCGGGGGGCCGCACGAAGGAAGGGTTCTTCACGCCAGGGCCGCTCGCGCGCGGCAACCCGATAGACCGGCAGTACGACCTCAACGGCAATATCGGCGGTCCCATCTATCGGGGCAAGGCTTGGTTCTTCTACTCGTACCGGCTGAACAACCAGTTCAAGCGGATCATCGGATTCGAGGAGCTCGCGCAGTCGAAGCTGACCAACCCCTATACCGTCAAGGCAACCTACCAGCTCACGCGCAACAACCAGATCATCGGTTACGTCAACAAGCGCGAGAAGCTGCAGGAGAAGCGGGACTTCGGACCGACGACCCCGCTCTCAGCCTCGTATTACCAGGCATCCCGCAACTGGCCGATGAAGGTCGAGTGGACGAGCGTCTTGAGCAGCAGGATGTTTCTCGACGCGCTCGTGGGCGACTGGCTGAACTTCTTCCCGCTGCGTCCGCAAACCGAGGTGGGCGCGTTCCCGAAGGACACGCTCGTGCCCGGTCGCTTCGACCAGGACAACGGGCAGTATTTCGACAGCGGCGCCAGCGACTACTACCAGGATCAGAAGCGCTGGAAGCCGCAGGCCACGATTACCCTCTCGTACTTCAAGGATGGATGGGGCGGAAGCCACGACTTCAAGTTCGGCTTCGAGGCGCATCGCGATCGACGCAGCCTCTTCAACGATCAGCCGTTCAACACCTTCTATTACGACACGGCTGGCTTCGTCCCCTCGGAGGTCGAGATCTACAACACGCCGGTGACCGGCATCAATGACGTCAACGTGAAGGCGTACTTTGCGCAGGACAGCTGGAAGTTTGGTCCGCGCCTCACGCTGAATCTCGGATTCCGCGTCGACCACTACACGGACGGGTGGCCCGATCAGAGCCTGAAGCCCGAGGGCGTTCCGGCGTTGGCTGGCACCACCGATCCGCGGATCATCGCGTTCCTCTCACCAGTCGATGTGAAGGCGCGCGTGGTCTCCAGAACCACCACCGTCGGGCCGCGTGCGGGATTTGCGTACGACATCGGAGGAAACGGCAGGTCGGTGATCAAGGGCTTCTACGGCCGCTTCTACTTCAACTCCGCGGACACCATCGCCGACAACGAGAACCCGGTTGGCGAAGCGGAACTCCGATACCAGTTCAGGGACCTGAATGGGAACAAGGTCCTCGACAGCCCGGCGGAGCTTGGCCCGTTCCTGCGCACAGTTGGTGGTGCTGGATTCGTGAAGGTCGATCCGAATCTGAAGCGTCCGTACGGCGAGGAGCTTTCGACCCACTTCGAGCAGGAAATCGTCGAAGGGCTCTCGGGCCGCGTATCGTACATCTACAAGAACATTCGCGACGACTGGGCCGAGGTGGACCGCGCGCGAGTGGGCCTCTACACGATTCCGTTCAACACCGTGGACGTCGGACCGGACGGCGTGCGTGGCACGGCCGACGATCAGAGCATTCAGGTGTTCGATCGACCGGCCGGCGCAGCGTCGGACCGCACGTTCACCAACCCGGACGGCAACAAGTCCGACTACCACACGGTCGAATTCGCCCTGAACCGTCGATTCAAGGATCGCTGGATGGCGCTCACCTCGTTCGAGTACACGTCGCTCAATCAGCCCACCGGCGTCACCTCGTCGACGAGCGTCCTGACCTCGGCGGGTCTGTCGAAGGGATTCCTCTGGCGGCCGAACCAGCGGCGCTTCGGCGATCGCGAGAAGAGCACCATCTGGAACTACAAGCTGATCGGCCGCTATGTGCTTCCCTATGACGTCGGCATCAGCGGCTCGTACAAGTTGCAGAGCGGTCGCCACTGGGGTCGAACGATCAGCGTCCGCCTGCCGAACGCGGGCAGCGAGACGATCCGGGTAGAGGGAGCCGACGCGCGGCGCGCGCCGAACGTTGGTATCGTCGACATTCGCTTCGACAAGTCCTTCCGACTTGGCGGCAGGGCTGGCCGTCTGACCGGCATGGTGGACATCTTCAATCTGCTGAACGATGACACCGTGACGAATTTCCGCATTACGAGCGGTTCGCGCTTCCAGGAGGTCATCGCGCTCCTCGATCCGCGCATCGTCCGGTTCGGCATCCGGTACGAGTTCTAACGGGGGTAGCAGGACAGTCGGTGTCGAGGTGCCCGATGCGAGTCGGGCCCTCGACTCCCAGCGGTACAATCGAGGGCCCGGCTCGCGTCGGGCCCTTCTTGTCTTTGGCGTGAGCAGCGAAGCTGCCTCCGGTAACGAAGCTTCGCCGCTACCGCGTGGTTCCTGCTCGTCGGTTTGCTGCGCAGCCTGCTTGCCGGCCGCCGTTTCAACCTTCAAGCTTTGACCTTTGACCTGTTGACTGCCCACCCCTGACTGCTAGACTCCATCCCAATGGGGGGACGGTCTTCTTTCCTGTTCATCTACCTGCTGTCCGGCGCTGCGGCGCTTCTCTACGAAGTCGCCTGGTCCCGCGTCCTGACTCTGCACATGGGACACACCGTGGGCGCCATCGGGACCGTGCTGGCCGCCTTGATGAGCGGCCTCGCGCTCGGCGCGGCGCTCGCTGGCCGGAAGGCCTCGACGATGACGCCCGCGCGGGCCCTGCAGGTCTACGCCGTGCTCGAAGTCGGCATCGCGGTGTGTGCGATCCTCCTCCCGTTTGCCGTTCACTTCTTCGATCCGCTGCTCGGGTGGGCGTATCGAGACGGTCAGGGAGGCTTGACGTTCGCCGCGGCTCGCGTGATGTCGAGCTTCATCGTGCTGGCGATCCCCGCAGCCGCGATGGGCGCAACATTTCCCATCGCGGTGCGCTGGGTCGCGACTTCCGGCGTCGCGGCGGCACGCGCCGGTGCTCTGTACGCGGCGAATACAATCGGTGCGGCCGTTGGGGCAGCCGCCGCCGGGTTCGTGCTGCTTCCGTCGATCGGCTTGACGGGCACGACAGCCGTGGGCGTCGCACTCAATCTACTAGCCGCTACCGGCGCGGTCGCACTGGGACGCCGCACCATCCCGTCGGATCTTGCGACGATGCCGCGTAGGCCAGAGCGGGCGCGCGCCGATGCGCGTAGGCGAAAAGACCCTCGCGCGGATTCGAAGCGGCGCAACCACGCGCCGCCTCCGGTTCTGGCGGGTCGACCATGGCTTGCGGCGACAGCGCTCGGCATTTCAGGCTTCCTGGCGCTGGCGCACGAGGTCATCTGGACGAGACTGCTCGCGATGATCCTCGGCCCAACCACGTACGCGTTCAGCGCAATGCTCATCGCGTTCATCACAGGTCTCGCGATTGGATCCGCGGGGGCCGCCGCCCTCGTCCGGCGCACTCAACGGCCTGGATGGTGGCTCGGTCTGGTCATCATGATGTCGGCTGCCACGGCGCTCGTCGCCTCGGGCACGGTCGATCGCCTGCCGCTTGCCGTCGCCGAAGCCGTCGCTCGACCGGACACGACCTTCAGGGCCGTCTTGTGGCATCAAACCACGCTTGCCGTCGCGATCTTGATCCCGATGACCATCGCGTTCGGCGCGGCATTCCCGCTGGGCGTGGCGCTGGCGGCGAGCGATCGCTCCGACACGCCCCGGCGCGTCGCGACCGTCTACGCGATCAACACAGTCGGCGCGATCGCGGGCGCCCTGACGGCAAGCTTCGTCCTCGTTCCGCTCGTCGGGCTCGAACGCAGTATTCGTCTGCTCGCCGTGCTGGCCATCGGTGGCGGCGTTGCCGTCGCGTGGCTGGGCGACCCGCATCGGTTTGCGCGCACGGTTGGCGTCCTCGTCGCCGGTGCCGTCGCCACACTCATGGTCCTGGCCTCGCCCTGGAATCGAGAGCTCATCTCGAGCGGCGCCTACAAGTACGCGCCGTACCTTGTCGCGACCGACGTACAGGCGGGACTCGAAGCTGGTGACTTGCTCTCTTACGAAGAAGGCGCGGCAGGGACGGTGTCGGTCAAGCGGCTCGCGGGCGCGACCTCGCTCTCGATTGACGGCAAGGTCGACGCCTCCAATGCAGGCGACATGCTCACGCAGAAGCTGCTCGCACATCTGCCGCTGCTGCTTCACCGGAACCCGAAGGACGTCTGTGTGATCGGGCTCGGGAGCGGCGTGACTGTTGGAGCTGCCCTCACGCATCCGGTCACGCGTGTCGACGTCCTCGAGATTTCGCCGGAGGTGGTGCGGGCGTCGGACTTCTTTGCCCGCGAGAACCACGATGCGCTGCGGGATCGACGCGCCCGCCTCGTCATCGGAGACGGACGATCGCATCTCATGCTCGGACGAGCCGCATACGACGTGATCGTCTCCGAACCCTCCAATCCCTGGATGGCGGGTGTGGCGGCACTCTTCACGCGCGAGTTCTTTCACGCGGCGCGCGAGCGGCTCACGCCGGGCGGCATTCTCTGTCAATGGGCGCACACCTACGACATCAGCGCCGAGGATCTTCGATCGATCGTCTCGACCTTCATGAGCGAGTTTCCCGGCGCCAGCGCATGGCTCATTGGCGAAGGCGACCTGCTCCTGATAGGACCGACGGCACCCCTGCAATCGCTCGACACCGGCATTCAGGACGCGTGGTCGCGCCCAGGCGTGGCGAACGATCTTGCAACCGTCGGCGCGCGCAGTCCCCTTGCGGTGCTGTCGTTGTTCCTCGCCCAGGGTGCCGACTTGCGCCGCTACCTCGAGGGCGCCTCGTTGCAGAGCGACAGCCGGATGTCGCTGGAATTCTCGGCGCCTCGAGCGATCTTCGGCCGGTCGGCAGATACGAATGTCACCGCCCTTCGCGCGCTTGCCCGGCGCGCTTCGCGCCCCCGCGCCCTTGACATGGCGACGCAAGCGGCCTCGGCGGGTGATTTGCGCGACCGAGGACTAATGCAATTGCAGGCAGAGGCGTACGCGGTTGCGTACGACGACCTTCGTGACGCGCTCGGGCGAAACCCGTCGGACGCACAAACCCTCGAGGGGCTCGGTCGGGCCGCGGCCGGTGCGAGGCGGGCACCTGAAGCAGCCACGTTCCTCCGCGCGCTGGCCGACAGACATCGCGACAACATCCCGGTACTCCTCGAGCTGTCGCGTCTCCTGGCATCGCTGGGCAATGGCGACGAGGCGATCGAGACGGTGAAACGCGCGCTCACAATCCGTCCTACCAGCGTTGCGGCGCTGGAACAGCTGGCCTCAATTGCCTCGGACGAGGGCAATCTCGACGCACTCGAGCCGGTCGTCGAGGACTTGGAACGGCTCGCCCAGCAACGACCCTCGACAATGTTCTACCGCGCCACGTTGCACTATCTCCGAGGAGAGTTCGACCGGGCCGCCGCCGTTGGCGAGCAGGTCGTTGCTCTCGAACCGGCCAACGCGCGGGCGTGGAACCTGCTGGGCGGCGCCTACGCGTCGCTGGGGCACGCGGACAGGGCCCGCCGCGCCTTCGACGCGGCAATCCGCTCGAACCCGCGCGACCCGGCCGCCCTCGTCAACTACGGCACGTTCGAACTCGGCGCGGCAAATCCCTGGGCGGCTGCCGAACGGTTCGCCGAGGCGCTTGCGATCGACCCCTTCTCGACGGCCGCTCTCGGGGGCCTCGCCGACGCGCTCGAACGGCAGGGACAGCCTGCCCGCGCCGAACGCCTTCGTCGTCTTATTCCCGCCGTGTGAAGGCTCCATCCAACTTTTTGAGCGGCAAATCCAACATTCGGTGCCCGTCTTCGCCACGCGGTTGTCCCACGGGCGTCTAAACCCGGTCGGCGAGGATGTCGACCTGCAGCCATACGCGATTTGCGCCGAAAAATCATACGGTGCCTCTTCCGCCGTCCGCCGACTCAGCGGTACGGAAGTTGCTCTATTAAATATACATAGGGGTACGATGAGTGGTTTGGTTCGACTCCTCGGGTTCACGACGCTGGCCTGTGGGTGCGTCGTGGGTCACTATCGTGAGGTTGCCACCAACCGCGAGCTGTCGTACGTCGAGGAAAAAGGTTCGACCTGCGATAGCCAGGGACACCGGCGGAACCACACGATTGTGCAATCCCGCATGACGGCGGCTGTAGCAGTCTTGTCCGGCGCGAGAGCCTCCTAGTCATCCTCGCAGGCGCGACCTCTCCGCGCTTGACAATGTCGAGGACTGGCTTGAAAGTTTCCGCGATGCCTCCGCTGCCAGCCCCCGACGCCACGCTTTCGACTCCCCGCCTGTGGATTGCGGCCGCGGCCCGTGTCCTCGAACCGAAGGGTTCGCTCTTTCTGAACGCTGGATCGAAGCCCAAAGAACCCTGGGCGGCCATGGACGTGGCGCAGGTCGCGCGCCAGCACCTCCACCTGCAGAACGTCATTCACCGGGTGAAGTCGATTGCGCTCGCGCACGAATCGAATGGAACCGAGAGCACGCTGGCGGTCGGGCACTACAAACCCATCAACAGCGATCGGTTTCTCAACGATTGTCACGAATACGTTTTCCACTTCACACCGGCGGGTCAAACCCCGCTGGATCGTCTGGCGATTGGGGTGCCGTATCAGGACGCCTCGAACATCAGCCGATGGCAGAAGGCGGCACAAGGGGTGCGCTGCAGAGGCAACACGTGGTTCGTCCCTTACGAAACGATTCAGAGTCGAGAGCGCGAACGGCCGCACCCCGCCACTTTTCCACCGAAGTTACCCGAGTACTGTCTTCGTCTGCACGGCCTCACACGCATCGCGCTCGTCGTCGACCCCTTCGTCGGGCTCGGGAGCACGGCGGTGGCCTGTGCGCGGCTCGGGCTGTCTTTCATCGGCATCGAGACGGATCATGCCTATCTGGACGAAGCCGTATCGCGCACCAAGCCGGAGCTGGTCTCGAGAACACCCGCACGCAAGGCGCGGCTCGGAACACGGCACAAGCTCTCCGGCAATCGGCTTCCATTCGTCTGAGATCGAGACGCAACCGGCTGTGGTAGGCTAGGCATACTCGAAGAGGTGCTTTGATGCGAGTGTTTCTGACGATCGGCATCGCCGTGTCCCTCCTCTCCGCCGCAGCCGCGTTCGCGCAGCAGCCGCCGCCCAACGCTCCCGCCCCGCCCCCGCCGCCACCGCCCGCCGTGAAGGTTGGACAGCCGGCCCCCGATTTCACGCTGCCCTACCTGGCGGCCGGCGCCGAGAACAGGCCCGAGCGAAAGGACGTCAGGCTCAGTGACTTCAAAGGCAGACAGAACGTCGTCCTGGCCTTCTTTCCTGCGGCGTTCTCGCCCGGCTGAACGACAGAGATGTCTCGGTATCGAGACAATGTCGGGAAATTCACGGAGGTCAACACCGCCGTGCTCGGCGTCAGCGTGGACAGCGTGTGGGCTAACAAGGCGTTCCACGATCAGATGGGTGTGGACTTCCCGATCTTGAGCGACGTGAAGAAGGAGGTCTCGCGCGAGTACGGGATTCTCGATGAGCAATCGGGCACGGCGCGGCGGACCAGCTTCGTGATCGATACGGAAGGCATCGTGCGACACATCGATCAGGCACGCGACGCCATGGATCCGTCTGGAGCAATCGGCGCCTGTAGCATGCTCAAGAAGCCAGGCGGCCAGTGATCGCCGGCGGGACCGCGCGAGTGTCTATCGGGAGGACGAGACGGGCGCCGGTGGTGTCTTGAGCGAGTAGGATCTGCGCGACCACACGCCAAGCCCCGGCCGCTTGACCTTGATTTCGAGCGCGCGCGTCACCTTCTGCGGATCCACATTGTCCGAGTAGTAGCCGACGACGTAGTAGTCGCTGGTCTCCGCGTCGATCCGCTTAAGTGCCTTGTCGAAGTCGTTCTGATTGACGACGGCGATCCCGCCGGTCAGATCCGCCAGCACACGCAAGCTGTCCTGCGTCTTGCGCACGAAGTTCGACCACTCGACCGGATCGACCTGCTCGTCGAGATCCGCGCCGGCCACCAGGCCACGGGGATCGATCGTGTAGAAGGAGACATTCGCGCGGTTCGCGGTGCGCGTCAGCTCGGCCAGCTCGCGCGCCAGATCGGCATCCGCGAACTGCTGTCCCTGACGAAGGAAGGGATTGGCCCGGTTCTCCTCGCGGTTCTCGCCGAACCGGCCTCCATAGTAGGGATCTTCGCCCAGGCGCCCTTCGGGGAACGGGTTGAAGTCGTACCCGTTGCTCACGTAGATCAGCGCCTTGCGGCGATTGTGGATCCGCTCCATGTTCTGCATCAGGTCGTACGCCGTGGAGAACGCCACGTGCGCGCGGTACCGGACCTCGGTAGGCCCTTCCGAGCTTTCCGGTCCCTGAATGATGTCGGACGGCTTCAGGGCGCTGCCCGAAATCTTCTTGATCGCTTCATCGAGCCGCTTGAGATCATAAGTGAGGTCTATCGCAATCGACGACGGCCCCGTCGACACGATACCGAACATGTCGCCCTCGTGAACCAGCGTCTTCGAGATCCGCTTGAACAGATCGCGGATCCGCCCGGTATTGCGGAAATCGAGGTGCAAATCGTCGACAAACAGCAGAAAGATGCGCCCCGATGCATCGTTGGTCGGCCGTGGCGGCGGCAGAATGATCCCTTCCTGCGTGGGGGGCGGCGGCGGGGCCTGCAGGTTCGTGACGCGCCCGCCATGTACGAGCACCAGCGACGCGAGCTCCTGGTTCTTCCCGTCCTCGAGAATCTCGAAGTCATTCTTGGTCAAGTCCGCCACGAATTGTCCCTTCCCGTCACGGACAATGACGTCGGTGGTGACGAGATTGACAGTCACACGGAATGTCGGCTTGGGCGGTTGCGCCGGCCCGGGGGCCGCGGGCTGCTGCGCCATCAGGAGCGCCGGCAGGATGGCTGCCGCCAGGCCCAGGCCAGCCGCGCGTCCAAGACGCCCGCCCGAGCGCTGTCTCGACACCGCGACCAAGTCGTGCCGCTCTAAGGGATTCATGACGTCCAGTATACCGCGGGTCAGGACGACGCCCGGGCGAGCGCGGGTTGAAGTGTGGCGGTGGCCCGCTTCAGCGCGGGCTTCAACCCGTCGAGCCTGTTCCGCCGCGAGCTCCATCTTGCCCGCTTCGACCGCCTCTCTCGGATGCCTGGCAATGTTTTGACGGCGTAACCGGTATAAAAGCCGGGCGCATAGATGAGGTGCTTGAACCGACCGGAAGCCCGTAATTCACGTACACGAGCTCCGCGGTCACGTCACCCGATGGCGAATAGGCGTTGAACGCCGTCAGCGCACCCTTGACTGGATCGAGGGTGACGCTCGTGTCCGGATCCTCTTTGACGGCCGGCTCATCGAGCGTGAGCGCATATCGATCCGGCGCGATCAACTCTGCCTGTCGCCCACGGGGATAGGGCACGAGCACTTGATATTCATAGATCCTGGCGTCGCAACCCCACTCCACCAGCTTCGAGCGGTAGTAGTCCGCTGTTCGGCGCTGAGCTTCAGTTCCGGGATGATGAGGCTCGCGCCTCATCGCGCGATGATGCCGCTCCATTTCCGCCGCGTTCGGCACCGCGCGGAACGTCTGCTCCACGTCGGCGGAGCTCGCGCTCTGGCGAGCTCCGCAAGCGCCGGCGCCGCAGAGTGCAAGGACCGCGACAGTGGCTGCCTTCTTCCAGCTCGATATCGATTTCATCCGTCGGTTCCATATCTTCGGCTTTCGTCCGGCCTGCACTACTTGTCCGTCTCGGCGTCGCTGTCCTTTGCCTGCTCCGGTTGTGCCTCCATCTGGGCGCTGGCCGATGATGCGTCAGTCGCGGCTTGAGGTTTTCGACGCCGGCCTCGTCTCCGCCGGTGACGCCCTGAGACCTTCGCTCGAATCGCTTCGATCCGAGCATCGAACGTGGCTAGGCCTTCCTTCGCCTCTTCGATCGTGACCCACGTCATCGGATCGACGGTTTCGGCCTCGGCACGCATTTGATCCCGCAGCAGGGGATCTTGAACAGACTCCGAGATGCGCGCTTGCAGCTCCGCATGCCGCGCTTGAAGCCTCGCCAGTCCCTCGGCGCCGACGAGCGTCTCGATGGGAACGGGGGCGGTCGCCAGTGCTGCCTGGTCCACCGAACCTTCCGGCGCCTCCTCGGTACCAGCCAACGCCTCCCTTTCTTCCAACTCGGTCGTGCGCACCTCGACTCTCGTCGAATCCGCCGCGCGGACCGTCTCCATGGCCGCTCGCGGTGCGGCTCCGCGCCGCTTCCTCGGTGCCTCGCGCGGCGCGACTTCGAGCGGTACGCGTTCCTTCAACATCCGCGTCCAGTCGAAAGCGAGATCGGGGTGCCGGTCCTCGATGGTCCTGATGGCTTCCTCATCGAGTGCTGCACGTCCGACCTTCACGTTTGGTGGGGTGCGGAACCAGTACAGGATGCGGTTGTGAGCCTTCCCGCGCCGGCGGTACGTGTGAATGACGTAGGTGTTTTCGTAGCCTCGTCTATCGCGCGTGAACCGGAGAAATGGCAAGGCGAAAGGCTGGAGGCTTACTTCCGTTTCTGGGAGCGCACGCCGGTCGTCCGGCGCTTTGCGTTACGTGACACGCGCTTGCCCGCGGCTCGCGCAGGCTTTCGCCGAGCTGCCGTGGCCGCCGGGCGACGTGGCACCGATGACGGCCGCCGTGGTGCAGGTTCGGGGGCAACCGCAGCCCGGTGCACGAGCGTGAACCGGATCTGGTCTCCGATGGGATGGAAGCTCCAAATCTCCGAAACCGGGATGTTCAGATCCGTGCAGAGGCGCCGGGCGATCTCGACCGACTGGGCGGGCACGTAGAGTGCAAACGTGCCACGTAATCTGGCGAAGGTGGCCCATTGGGACATCGCCTCGAGGTGGTTGACCGACTCTCCCGTCTCGACCTCGACCACGCCCAGCAAGCGTCGGCCGCGCTCGGGCGATGTCAGAACCAGGTCCGGAAAATGGGTGTTTGCCCCAATCCGAATCGGGGCGTTCTGCTCGTCGCCGATGTTGGTGACCGCCTGATATCGGCGACGATACTTGGCCTGCAGCTGGCGGATGATCCGGTCATGCTCGAGCTGCTCTCGAACGGGCCGCAACAGGATGGGAGTCACTTTGCCTCCGTGGCCGCAGGACTGCGGGTGGTTGACCGAGCCCAGGATATTATCATGGCCGGCCAGACCTGCAAGAGTGCTGAACAATCGTTTTCGACCGATCACACGGGCGTTTCCAGGCCCGTTCGACGTGCGTAGTACTATACGACCGTGACCGACCGTTTCTTGCGCGCCTGCCGGCGCAAGCCGGTGGACGCGACGCCGGTCTGGTTCATGCGCCAGGCCGGGCGCTACATGGCGGAATACCGCCAGCTCCGGCAGCGCCACTCGCTTCTCGACATCTGTTCCTCGCCTGAGCTGGCCACACAGGTCACGCTGCAGCCCATCCGGAAGATCGATCTCGACGCCGCCATCCTCTTTTCAGACTTGCTGCTCCCGCTTGCTCCGATGGGTGTGCCCTTCGACTTCGTCAGAGGTGAAGGTCCGGCCATCGAGTCGCCGTTGCGGAGCGCCGAAGATATCGACAAGCTCCGGACCATCGACCCGCGCGAAGAGCTCGGCCATGTGTTGCAGACGATCCGGATGGTGCGATCTGAGCTCGCGGACCGAATTCCGCTCATCGGATTTGCTGGGGCCCCGTTCACGCTGGCGTCCTATGCCATCGAAGGAGGCCATTCGTCGAACTTTGCGCGGACCAAAGGCCTCATGTACGGCGATTCCGCGGCATGGCACCGGCTCTGCGACAAGTTCGCGACGGTGGTAGCCGACTACCTCACCGCGCAGATTGAAGCCGGTGTACAGGCGGCACAGCTCTTCGACTCGTGGGTCGGCGCACTGAACGCCGCCGATTACCGCGAGTTCGCGATGCCCCACACGAAAAAGATCCTCGACGCGGTGGCGACGACCGGCGTGCCCTCCATTCACTTCGGCACGGGCACCGCCACGATTCTTCATGAGATGCGTGAGGCCGGCGGTGACGTCATCGGCGCGGACTGGAGAATCCCGTTGAACGAGGCCTGGGCGTGCATCGGATTCGACCGCGCGATTCAGGGGAACCTCGATCCGACCCTTCTGCTCGGCCCTCTGGATCGCATGCTGGCCGGTGCCGCCGCAGTGCTCGATCTCGCCGGCGGTCGTCCCGGTCACATTTTCAATCTCGGGCATGGCATTCTGCCTGGCACATCGCTGGATCATGTCCAGGCGCTGGCCCGATACGTCCACACCTATCGCCAGCACTCGACCGTTTGAGGCGGAGCTTCGCGACTGTGGAAAACCCTGTCGAGGTCGCGATCGTCGGCGGCGGAATCGCCGGACTGGCGGCTGCGTTCGAGCTGCAGCAGCGCGGCATTGGTTTCCTGCTGCTCGAAAAGCGCAACCGGCCGGGGGGAGTCATCCTGACGGATCGCCTCGACGGCTTCATCGTCGATGCGGGCCCCGACGCGCTGCTCGTCCAGAAACCCGCTGCAATAGATCTGTGTCGTGAGCTTGGCCTCGGTGACCGGCTTGTCGCCACGAAGCCACCGCGGACCGCGTACATCCTGCGGCGCGGGCGCCTTCACCCACTTCCCGAAAGCTCCGTCCTGGGTATCCCGACAGGCGTTGGCCCGCTTGCCAGAAGCCCGCTGTTCTCCCTGGCGGGCAAGCTTCGCATGAGCCTGGATCTGGTTATGCGTCCGCCGCGATCGCCGGCGTCCGACGAGTCGATCGCAAGGTTCATCCACCGCCACTTTGGCGATGAGGCTGTCACGTATCTCGCCGAGCCCCTGCTTGCCGGCATTCATGCGGGCGACGTCGAGCGCCTGTCCATGCGTGCGTTGTTTCCGCGGATGCTCGAAGCAGAAGCCCGTCACGGCAGCCTGATGCGCGCCTTTCGCGCCGCCCGGCATCATCCCGCACCCGAGGGCGCATTCTGCTCGCTGGCGGGTGGACTGACCGAGATGGTGGATGCTCTCCTGTCTCGCATCGATGCCGGACGTCTGCGCTGCGGCGCGTCCGTTGTCGCGATGGAAGCGCGCGACACCTACATCCTGAAGCTCGCGTCCGGTTCCAGCCTCCGTGCGCGTGCCGTCATCGTGGCAGTACCGGCGTTCGTTGCCGCCGATCTGGTCAAGACGCTGGATCGGGAGCTCTCCTCTTTGTGTGGCGAAATCAGATATGTTTCAAGCGCGACCGTGGCGCTCGGATACGATGCGGATGCCATCGGGATACCCCTGGTCGGCAGCGGATTTGTTGTTCCGCGCGTCGAGCCCGAACGTCGGCTCACGGCCGCCTCGTGGGTGTCTTCGAAATGGCCCAACCGCGCGCCTGCCGACAAGGTGTTGCTTCGCGCGTTTCTCGGCGGCGTCCGGGATCCAGAGGTACTTTCTTCGTCAGACGAACACCTCATCGACGAAGCTCACACCGTTCTTGCGAGCCTGCTCAAGATTAGCGAGCCGCCCCTCGTCGCTCGAGCATATCGCTGGCCGCGTGGCACGCCGCAGCACGAGGTGGGACATGTCGAGAAACTGCAGAAGATCGAGCATCGACTCAACGCGCATCCAGGCCTGCTGGTTACGGGCAGTGGATTCCGTGGCACCGGCATCCCTGATTGCATCGCGGATGGACGCGCCATGGCAGAGCGTGCAGCCGAGGGGCTGAAGAGATGACGATGATGCGTGTCACGGCCGTGGCGATTTCCATTTGCGTGATGACTACTGCCAGGGTGGTCCCCGCCCAGGATGAGGTCCCACCCGAGGCGCTGCGGGTCCTTCAAGCCATCAAGGCCGCGGACAAGGGACAGCTTGCGGTCTCTGAAGAAGATGGTCGATTGCTTCGAGTGCTCGTCGCGTCGTCGGGAGCCCAACGCGCCATCGAGATAGGCGCGGCAAGCGGCTACAGCGCGATTTGGATTGCTCTCGGGCTTCGGGACACGGGCGGCCGACTCGTAACCATAGAATACGAGACGGGCCGCGCGCGCGAGGCGGCTCACAACATCAGGGGGGCGGGGCTGTCGGACATCGTGCAGGTGATCGCGGGAGACGGGTTTGCCGAAATCCCAAAGCTTGCCGGCAGCTTCGACTTCGTCTTCATCGATGCCTGGAAGCGCGACTACAAACGCTTCTTTGATCTCGTTTTTCCAAGACTCGACCGCGGGGGTCTCTTCCTGGCCCACAACGTCGTCAACAAGCGGGCCGAGATGGGAGATTTTCTCGACGCGATTCAGAAGAACGCCTCGGTCTGGACGACAATTGTCAAGCCGTCCGGTGAAGGCATCTCGATCTCCTACCGGCGGAGGTAGACAGCAGCAGGCGGACGATCTTGTACGTGGAGGGGCTTGATGGAATGAGGCTGCCCGATGGAGGCCTTACCCTGCGGCTTCGGGTTTGGGCTTGCGTCGCTTGCGAGTCTTCGAACCGGCCTTCCCGGCGGGCGCCGGCTCGTCGGATGGCTGCAGCTTGGCCAGACTTGCGAGAAATTTCTTGGTGCCGTACTCGTCGAACTGAATCCGAATGTAGGCGTCCTCCACCGAGACAACGGACCCGAACCCGTAGGTAGGTTCGACGACCCGTGAGCCAACATCAAAACGTTTCATCGATGCTCCAGACGCGGGCGTTGGCGCCAGCAACCTCAATCATATCATTCATTTACGAATCGTGTCAACAATGGTTGTGTTAAGCTGGGTTTCCACCTGCCACTCATGCGTCCCGTTTACATCATAGGCGTGCCGCTCGACCTCGGCGGCAATCGGCGCGGCGTCGACATGGGCCCGTCCGCGTTTCGCATCGCTGGCCTGGGCGAGCGTATTGCGGCGCTGGGCTACACCGTCGTGGACGAAGGCGACATTCAAACGCCCATTCCTGAGACGAAACATCCGGGCGACGACCGCAGGAAATATGTCCGCGAGATCGCCCGCGTATGCCAGGAGCTGTACGAGACGTCGAGCAAGGTGCTCGACAAAGGCGGCATGCCCCTCGTGCTTGGCGGCGATCACAGCCTTGGCGCCGGGTCGGTCGCGGCCTCCGCAGCGCACGCGCGCAGACAGAACAAGGGCATCGGCCTTCTCTGGATAGA